>CAZMFF010000052.1:0-16809 GCA_964565505.1 uncultured Acutalibacter sp.
CTTGGTCACATTGTAATTTTCCACCATGACCACCTTGAGCCAGGGGCTTACCTGAGGATCGTTATTGATCAGGTCCTGCAGGCACAGGATCAGATGGATGATATCCTTTGCGATGATATAGGCAGGGGCAGCCTTGGCTCCAAACAACTGCGTAAGGGGCCTTGAGGGAATATTTCCCGCCTTGATCTGCAAATACTTCCAGATCAGGTACAATGCGTTCATCTGCTGGCGCTTGTACTCGTGCAGACGCTTGATCTGCACATCGAAGACAGAGTCCTCCCGGACCGTGACCCCCTCTGTCTTTTCCAGATACCGGCAAAGGTCCCGCTTGTTTTCCAGCTTGATTGCAAGCAGCCGGTCCAGAACTCCTTCGTCCTCCCGGAAGGCGAGAAGCTTTTGAAGCTCCCCGGCGTCCTTTTTCCAGCCGTCGCCCACAAGCTCTGTGATCAGCCCGGAAAGCCTGGGATCACAGTGCATCAGCCATCGGCGGAAGGTGACGCCGTTTGTCTTATTGTTGAATTTCCCCGGATAAATTTCCGCAAAAGCCTTCAGCTCGGAGCTTTTCAGGATCTCCGTGTGCAGCGCCGCCACCCCGTTTACCGAGAACCCGTAATGAATGTCCATATGGGCCATATGGACCAAGCTGTTCTGGTCGATAATGGCAAACCGGGGATCCGGATATTTTTCCTTTACCCGCCGGTCCAGCTCACGGATGATGGGCAGAAGCTGTGGCACCGCTTCCTCCAGGTAGTCAATGGGCCATTTTTCCAGGGCCTCCGCCAGGATGGTGTGGTTCGTATAGGCGCAGGTATCCGTGACGATCCCGATCGCCTCGTCCATGGAAACGCCCTCGTTTAAAAGCAGGCGGATGAGCTCCGGGATCACCATAGAGGGATGGGTGTCGTTGATCTGGATCACCGCATATTTGGAAAGCTCCCGGCAGGCGTGCCCTCTTTCCTTCAGCTCCTTCAAGATCAGCTGGGCCGCGTTGCTCACCATAAAGTACTGCTGATACACCCGCAGAAGGCGCCCGGCCCGGTCGCTGTCGTCCGGGTAGAGAAACAGGGTGAGGTTGTGGCGGATATCCTTTTTGTCAAATTCGATGCCGTCGTGGACGATCTCCTCGTCCGGCAGGGAAATGTCAAAGAGGTGGAGCTTATTTTTCCCGTTTTGATAGCCCGCCACATCGACATCATACATTTGGGAGCGCAAGGTAAAATTTTTGAAGGGAACTTCAAAGGATACCCCCGTGTCCTGAAGCCATCCGTCCTTTTCGATCCAGGGGTTGGGCAGCTCATACTGTTTATGCTCGCGATACTGCTGCAAAAACAGGCCGAAATGATAGTTGAGCCCTACGCCGTCCGCGGGCAGGCCCAAGGTGGCCGCGGAATCCAGATAGCAGGCGGCGAGACGGCCCAATCCGCCGTTTCCCAGGGAAGGCTCCGGTTCCAGCTCTTCTATTTCGGAAAGCTGTTTTCCGGATTCTTCCAGAGCATTTTTGACCTCTTCGAAGATCCCCAGATTGATCAGATTGTTGGAAAGCAGCTTTCCCATCAAAAATTCCGCGGAAATATAATATAGCTTCCTCTCTCCCAAAATCCGGGGAGCGCTTTCCAGCTTTTCCTTTGTAAAAGCAGTCAACGCCTGATAGATTTCTTCCTTCGAAGCCTCAGGCAGCGGCTTATTTAGTCTCTGCTCCAATTCCTCTCTAGCTGTCATACCGGCAACCTCCTACTTTCCTCTGTATCTTCCGTAAAGCTTTGCCATACGGAGCATCTTTTCCGCCAATTCTTTGCCGGGCTGATCCTTGGTCATGCGCCAGCGCCAGTTGTTTCCTCCCAGGGTGGAGGGCGTGTTGATCCTCGCTTCGCTGCCAAGGTCCAGATAGTCCTGCATCGGCACGATGGCAAGGTCCGCCACACTGCCAAGGGCCGCCCGGATAAAGCCCCAGTTTCCGTCACGATCATCTTTCAGGCCCATATACTCCAGGGCGATGGCAACATCCTCCGGAGCGGCGGTGGAGAACCAGCCGCGCACCGTATCGTTGTCATGCGTCCCGGTGTACACCACGCAGTTGTGCTGATAATTGTGGGGCATATAATCGCTTTCTTCCCTGGAATCAAAAGCGAATTCCAGCACCTTCATGCCGGGATACCCGCTGCTTTTCAGCAGGCGCTTCACTGCCGGGGTAAGATAGCCCAGATCCTCGGCGATAATATTTGCCTTGCCCAAAGCGTTGTTGACCGCCCGGATAAAGGCCATTCCGGGGCCCTTTCTCCAGCGGCCGTTTCGCGCCGTCTCGTCTCCATAGGGGATCGCATAATAGCTTTCCAGCCCACGGAAATGATCGATGCGAAGCACATCTACCATGGTGAGGTTGGCTTTCAGCCGCTTGATCCACCACTGGAACCCGTTTTTGGCCATCTCGTCCCAGCGGTAAAGGGGATTCCCCCAAAGCTGGCCGTCCGCGGAAAAGGCGTCCGGCGGGCAGCCCGCCACCTCGGTGGGCATGTTGTTTTCATCCAGTTGAAAGAGCCCCGGGTTCGCCCACACGTCCGCGCTGTCCATGGCCACATAGATGGGCGCGTCTCCGATAATGGAAACGCCCTTTTTATTCGCATACTTTTTCAAGGCCTTCCACTGCTCAAAAAACAGGAACTGTACAAAGATATGATACTCCACATCCTCGGCGCATTTTTTCTTCCAGGCCTTTAAGGCTTCCGGGCGGCGCATCCGGATATCCTCGTCCCACTCGTTCCAGGCTTTCAGCCCCATTTGGGCCTTAACCGCCATATAAAGGGCATAGTCCTCTATCCAGCCCGCATTTTTTTTGCGGAATTTTTCCAGAGCCTTCCGGTCGTCAAAATGAGAGAAGGCCTTTCGCAGAAGCTTCTCCCGGTGCTGGTAGATGGTGCCGTAGTCCACCTGAGCGTCGCTCTCTCCCCAGCGGATCCGCTTGCACTGCTCTTTCTTCAAAAGGCCCTTTTCGCACAGCAGCTCCAGATCCACAAAATAAGGATTGCCGGCAAAGGCAGAAAAGCTCTGGTAGGGGCTGTCTCCGTAGCTGGTGGGACCCAGGGGCAGCACCTGCCAATATTTTTGCCCGGCCTTATGGAGAAAATCCACCCATTTGTAAGCGGCCTTTCCAAAGGTTCCGATCCCGTATTTAGACGGCAGGCTGCTGACGGGAAGCAGCACGCCCGCCCCGCGGGTCATCCAAGATTTTACCATTTAAATCATCCATCCTTATCTGATATTGATCTCCTTGCAAAGCAGAGGGACCGATCGCCGAAAGCACCCTTCTGAATCGCTTTGCGAAACAAAGCGCGCCGCGCAGGGGTTTCCTTAATTTTAGTATATCATTTCTTTTTCGGGAAAGACAAGGTCTGCGTTTCGATTGGAACGCAAAAAGACATCTCCTCAAAAAAATCATATGAATTTCTGGAGCTCAGCCTCTATCCGGCTTTGCCAGACGCCGCTTTCATACTCCTCCCGCAAAATCGAGTAGCACTCGTCGTCAAACACCACACCGTCAAACCGGCAGAAGGCCCGGCGGATGGTACCTTCATGGAGGAACCCGCATTTCTCAATGACCCGGCGCGAACGATCGTTCTCGGTAAAATGGGCGATGCCCAGGGCCCGCGCCCCCTTTTGTTCAAACGCGCAGCGAACCATGGCGGCGAGCGCTTCCGGCATATACCCATTGCCCCAATACTCCCGGGCCAGCTCATAGCCGATGGAAAAGGAATCCACCCGGTACCGGCGAATATCCTTTTGAAATTTGATCTGTCCGATGGCGGTATTTTTCTTCTTGAGGATGATGGCGTAGCAGCCGCTGTCTCGCTGGGCCCGCCCAAAGAGCTTTCCGGCCTCCTCCTGGCTTTCAGCCGGCTTTGCGCCGGAGGCCAGCATGACCCGCGGATCCGCCGCGAATTTCAGAAAACCCTCAAAGTCAGAGGGCTTCCAGTTTCTCAGCAGCAGGCGGCGTGTTTCCATCGGCCGCTGCAAAAAGGGAAACAGTTTCATCACAATCCTCTCCATCCTCTGCCGGCAGCTTTTTCTGCCGTCATTTGAAAAACTGATAGTACTGGCATTTGATCATCCCGTTATAAAGCTTTCTGCGCTTATCCGCCCTTCTGCCGAAAAGCTTTTCAAATTCCTCGTCCGGCGTGATGATATGGTAGCTCCAGCCCTTTTTCGGTACAAACGCCTTGCCCAGCGCCCGGTAGATCTCCTCGCTTTCCCTGAGGTCCAAAAGGCGTTCTCCATAGGGAGGGTTGCACACCACGCACCCGTAAGGCGAAGTCTCCGCGAAATCCTCCGCCCTTCTCACCCGGCTTTGGACATGGGCGATCACCCCGGCCTTTCTGGCATTTTCCAAAGTCAAAGCCACCGCAGCCGGATCGATATCATAGCCTGTGGCCTGAAAGGCGACCTCCGGACGCGCCAGCGCTCTCAAACGCTCTTTTTCTCTCTTCCACACCTCCGCGTCGCTTTCCAGCCACTCCTGCGCTTCAAAAGAGCGGGCTAAGCCCGGCTTGAGATCCATCGCCAGCATGGCCGCCTCGATCAAAAGCGTACCAGAGCCGCAGAAGGGGTCGAAAAAGGTCCCGTCGCTTCGCACTCTGGCAAGCTTCACAAGGCTTGCGGCCAGGGTCTCCTTGAGGGGCGCCAGGGTGGAATTTTGGCGGTATCCCCGCTTGTGCAGCCCCTGCCCGCTGGTGTCGATCATCACGCTGACCTTATCCTTCAGGATCCGGAAGCGGATCCTGTGCAAAGGGCCGGTCTCGGGGAACCAGGAGAGATGATATTTTGCTTCCAGGCGCGTCGCGATCGCCTTTTTTATGATCGCCTGACAGTCCGGGACACTGTGCAAAGCGCTTTGCAGGCTGCTTCCGGAAACCGGGAAGGCGTCCTCCTTGAGAAGATACTCCTCCCACGGCAGGGCCTTTACCCCTTCAAAAAGCTCTTCAAAGGAGACCGCCGTAAACTCTCCTGCCAAAATGAGGATCCGCTCCGCGTATCGGGAGCCGATATTGGCCCTTGCGAGTGTCTCTTCATTTCCCTCAAAGAGCACACGGCCGTTTTCCGCCTGTACGTTTTTACAGCCCAGCTCCCGCAGCTCATCGGCCACAAGGCCCTCCACTCCCAAAAGACAGGGCGCGCAGAATTTCAGTTGTGTCCTCATCGCGTTCCTTCCCAGAGGCGGCGGTTCTTTCCCGCCGCTTTTTCATGTATTTTTATTTTTAATGTGTTATGTATTTTCCGAAAGATCGCAAAGCCTCTCCGGCAGCTCTCCGCTCTTCCGATAGGCAAGAGGAGAAATGCCATATAAGCTTTTAAAATGCCGGGCAAAGAGAGACGCCTCCTTATAGCCGCAGGAAAAGGCGACCTCCGTCACGGAAAGCTTCGTTTTGCGAAGCATTCCGGCGGCCGATTTCAGACGGAGCTCTGTCAGGTATTCCTTGGGAGATTTCCCCGTCTGCTGCCGGAAAAGCCGGTAGAGGTAGGTGCGGTCGATCCCCACGGCGCGGGCCACCTGCTCCACGCTGATCTCATAGCTGAAATTCCGGTGGATAAAATTCAGCGCTTTGTTTACATAACTTTCCCCCGCCTCTCCCTTTTTTCTGCCCTTTTGCGCCATATGAGAAAAACAGAGATAGAGCCTGCCTAAAAGGGTGTAGCGGTTTTCTCCCAGGTCGCCAAAGGAGTCGATCAGCCGCAGCAGCTCTTCCTGCAAAAGCCCCCTGCTGTGGTCCTCATAAATAGGGGAGCTTTGGGTCAGGCCGCATTCCTCTAATATTTCCCGGGCCTCATCCCCTGCGAAGCCGATCCAGCAGTATTCCCAGGGGTCCGTTTTCCTGGCGCCGTACCGGGTGGATTCGCCGGGAAATATCAGGAACCCCTCTCCCGCCTGCAGCTCCCAGCGCTTCCCCTCCTTTTCAAAAAAGCCCTTTCCGGAAAGAATAAAATGAAAAAGGAAATGGGGGCGCACCGCCGGGCCGAAGGTGTGGCCGGGGGCGCATTTTTCCCAACCGCAAAAATGAAAGATCAGCGCGCCCTTCAGCCGGACCTCCCGCACATACTCTCTCATCCTCTCATCCGCCATTCCCATGCCCCCTTTGCCTTTCAGTATATCCCTTTTCTCTCTTCTCTTCAAGAAAGAAACAACATTTATACTATTTTTAGATACAAAATCCCTAGGAAATCTTCTGTTTCCCTCCTATAATGAAGAAAAAGGCGGGCGAAAGCGGCGCCGCCTAAAAAAGAAAACTGTGAAAGGGAGAGAGAAAAATGCCGAAGATCACCTTTATGGGAGCAGGCAGCACCGTGTTTGCCCGGAATGTGCTGGGAGACTGCATGTGTACCCCTGCCCTCAGAGACAGCGAGATCGCCCTTTACGACATCGACCCCAAGCGCTTGGAGGAATCTGAGATCATCCTCAGCGCCATCAACAAAAACACAAACGAAGGCAGGGCCGTGATCAAAACCTATCTAGGGGTGGAAAACAGAAAGGAAGCGCTAAGGGGCGCGACCTTTGTGGTAAACGCCATTCAGGTAGGGTTTTACGACCCCTGCACCATCATCGATTTCGAGGTCCCCAAAAAATACGGCCTGCGCCAGACCATCGGAGACACCCTGGGCATCGGGGGGATCATGCGGGCCCTGCGCACCATCCCGGTGCTCCGGGATTTTGCCCGGGATATGGAAGAGGTCTGCCCGGACGCCTGGTTCTTGAATTACACCAATCCCATGGCCATGCTCTCAGGCTATCTGCAGCGGTATACCGGCGTCAAAACGGTGGGGCTTTGCCACAGCGTACAGGCCTGTTCCAGAGAGCTTCTGAAGGCCCTCGATATGGAGGATAAGATCGAAGGCCGCCGGGAGACCATCGCCGGCATCAACCATATGGGCTGGCTTTTGGAGCTCTACGACAAGGACGGAAACGACCTGTATCCCGAAATCAAAAAGAGGGCGGCTCAAAAGAACCGGACCCAAAAGCACAAGGATATGGTACGCTTCGACTATATCCGTACCCTGGGCTATTACTGCACGGAATCCAGCGAGCACAACGCGGAATACAACCCTCTGTATTTGAAGTCGCGGCTGCCTGAGCTGGTGGAGCAATACAATATTCCTCTGGACGAATATCCCCGCCGCTGCATCGAGCAGATCAAGGGCTGGGAAAAGGAAAAAAACGATATTCTCAATAACGGGAAAGTGACCCACGAGCGCACCCTTGAATACGCCTCCTACATCATGGAGGCCATGCTCACCGGAACGCCCTATAAGATCGGCGGCAACGTGCTCAACAACGGGCTTATCGAGAACCTTCCGGCGGACGCCTGCGTGGAGGTGCCCTGCCTGGTAGACAATATGGGCGTGCACCCCTGCCGGATCGGACGCCTGCCGGTGCAGCTGGCCGCCATGAACATGACGAACATCAACCCCCAGCTGATGACCATCGAAGCCGCCGTCACAAAGAAGCGGGAGAGCATCTATCAGGCCGCCATGCTGGACCCCCATACCGCAGCGGAGCTCAGTGTGGATGAGATCATCAGCATGTGCGATGAATTGATCGAAGCCCACGGAGACTATATGAAGGAGTATCGGTGATTTCCGAAAAACAGCGCTGCAAATCGCATAAGGAAGCAATTGAAACACAGTATCAAATTACAACTTATGGGTATTGCAAAGGCGAAAAGACAGCGTATGAGAGCAGAAATGCTTTTTTGCGCTGTCTTTCTTTATGCCAAAAATGTGATCGCACATTTCGATCTTGATCATCTCTTGCTGCAATACAGGCACAAAAGAAGCTTTGCATACACGAAAAGAAAGTGGATCTCACTTTCGCCTGAGAGACAGCTTTTGATGGGGTCTGAGCCTCAAAGCGTTGAAGCCCGGTCCTCTCGGACTTTTTTTATTCGACAAAACCTGCCGCTTTCCTTGATTTTCCCATTCTATTCCACTATACTCAAAATAGGGAGAAGAACACACAGGAAAAAGGGAGGAATTGTTTTTGTGGAAAAGAAAACATATCTTGCACATATCGCAAAGGACGGCCGGGAACAAACCGTCTGCGACCACCTTTTTGGAACAGCAAAGCTGTGTTCCCGCTTTGCAGCCGTTTTTCACGCAGAGGCGCAAGGGGAGCTTGCGGGCCTCACCCATGACCTTGGAAAATATTCAGAAGCGTTCCAGCAAAGGCTTCTGGGCGGACCTCGGGTAGACCACTCTACGGCGGGAGCGGTGGAATGTGCGAAGATCGGCCATTGGTACGAGGCGTTTGCCGTGATAGGTCATCACACCGGCCTGCCGGACGGCGGCGAAATGGACGATCATTTCAGTCAGCCGTCCTTTTTCGGCCGCATAAACCGCGATGCTGCCGGAATGCTGGAGCCTTACGACAGATGGAAAGGGGAAGTCAGCCTGCCCCAGAGTCCTCCCCCAGCCTTTTCCGATCCGCTGGAAGCCATGTTTTTTACCCGAATGCTCTACTCCTGCCTGGTGGATGCGGATTATCTGGACACAGAAGCTTTTATGGAGGGAACCGAAAAATGCCGGTCCGCCGGGGCTTCCATTGAGGAGTTGGAACAGCGCCTTCTGCATTATGTTTCAGGCTGGTGCCCGGCCAAAACGAATTTGAACCGCCAGCGCTGCGCACTGTTAGAGCAATGCCTTTCCCAAGGGGAAGAGCAGCCGCCCGGGCTCTTCACCCTCACGATCCCCACTGGCGGCGGAAAAACAACAGCTTCTCTGGCATTTGCACTGCGCCACGCACGAGCCCATGGGCTTCGCCGGATCATCTATGTGATCCCCTATACCTCGATCATCGAACAGACAGCCAAAACCTTCCGTCAGATCTTGGGCGAAGAGAATGTATTGGAACACCATTCCGGTGTATTATATGACCTTGAGGAGGAGGCGGAACCAGGCAGCGCGGCCTTGGCTTTGGCAATGGAAAACTGGGACATGCCAGTGGTGGTGACCACCGCCGTGCAGTTTTTCGAGTCTCTCTTTGCCAATCGTTCCTCCCAATGCCGAAAGCTGCACAATCTGGCAGAAAGCGTGATCATTTTCGACGAAGCTCAAATGCTGCCAGTCCCCTACCTGAGGCCCTGCGTTTTTGCCATTTCCCAGCTGGTGAAGCATTACGGAACTTCCGCAGTGCTGTGCACTGCCACTCAACCCGCTTTAGAGGAACTCTTTCATGAATTTCTGCCGGAAAAGCCTGCAGCAGAAATCTGTGAAATGAAAAATGTCCGGCAAGATGTGTTTCAAAGAGTCAGTTTTTACAGGGCGGGAAAGCTGTCCTGGCAGGAGTTAGCGGAACAGTTAAATTCGCATGAGCAGGTTCTGTGTATTGTAAACAGCCGAAAGAGCGCCCAGACGGCCTATGAGCTGCTTGATCCGGAAGGTGCTTTCCATCTGTCCACATTGATGTACCCCGCACACCGCCGCAGGATACTGGAAGAGATCCGCAGCCGGCTAAAGGAAAAGCTTCCCTGCCGGGTGGTGTCTACTTCCCTGATCGAGGCCGGGGTGGACGTGGATTTTCCCGCCGTATTTCGTGAAGAAGCAGGGTTAGACTCGATCCTGCAGGCAGCCGGCCGATGCAACCGAGAAGGAACGCGCAAGGCAAGCGAAAGCGTTGTCACGATTTTTCACAGCCCCGATCCCTGTCCCCCGCTGTTCGACATTCCTGTGGAAGCAGGGCGCCTGACTCTGGACAGGTTCAGCGCCCCTGACGACCCGGAGTCGATCCGCTTTTATTTTCAGGAAATGCTTCAGCTTAAGGGGAAGAGAGCGCAAGATCAAAAAGGGATCCTTTCCCTGATGCGGGAGCAAAGGCTGCCATTCAAAACAGTGGCAGAGCAGTTCCATCTGATCGACACCGATACCAAAACCGTCTACATTCCAATGGGTGAGGGAAGACAGCTGATCGAACGGCTGCGTATCGGAGAATGGGAGAAAAACCTGCTTCGGAGTCTGGGGCAATACGCAGTCTCCATCTATCCCGAGCATTTTCAGTCTCTGCTCAAGGCAGGGGATCTTGAGCTGCTGGATGGAGGAGCCGCCGTTTTGACGAACTTGGCACTATATTCCACCGATACCGGCCTTTCACTGAGATCCGATCCCGGCAAAGGGCTTTTCATCTAGAGGAGATCGCCGGGCTGTGGGATTTCAGAAAAATAAAAGGAAACCAACACATTGGAAAGGAGTGAACGATATGCCGATTTCTCTGGAGGTCTGGGGAAAATACGCCTCATTCAATCGTCCTGAAATGAAAACAGAACGGGTCAGCTATGATGTGATGACGCCTTCCGCTGCCAGAGGACTGCTGGAAGCCATTTACTGGCATCCCGGGATGAAGTGGTGTATTGACCGCATTCGCGTCTGCGCCCCTATTCGTTTTACCAATCTGCGGCGCAATGAGATAAGCTCCACCCTCCCCGCCCGAACGGCTCGAACCGTGATGGAACGGGGAAAAGGCGAATTATGGATCGCTGCGTCGAAAGACATTCAGCAGCGCTCCGCCCTTCTGCTGCGGGATGTGCGCTATGTCATCGAAGCCCACTTTGACATGACAGACAGGGCCGCCTCAAAAGACAACCCGGGTAAATTTCAGGACATTTTGAAACGCCGGATCCAGAAGGGACAATTCTATCACCAGCCCTGCTTTGGCTGCCGAGAATTTCCCGCCAACTTCAAGTTGTGTGAGGAGCTTCCTCCCTGCCCGGAAGAACTGCTGGGCGAGCGTGACTTAGGCTATATGCTGTGGGACCTGGACTATACTGATCCCCGAAACATCACGCCAAGATTCTTCCGTGCAAAGCTTCAGGACGGTGTGCTGACCGTCCCCACTCTGGACAGCGGGGAGGTGATCGGATGATCCTGCAGGCCCTCACGCAGTACTATGAGACCCTCGCAGCCCAAGAGAAGCTGGACCGCCCAGGCTGGAGCAAAGCCGGCATCTCTTACGCGCTGTACATCGACGATGACGGAGCGTTGGAGCGGGTGGTTTCTCTGAAAGAAGAACAGGACCGCGGAAAGAAAAAGGTACTGGCGCCCCGTCCTATGTCCCTTCCGGCCCCGGTTAAGCGATCCAGCGGGGTGGCCCCCAACTTCTTGTGGGACAACTCCAGCTACATCTTGGGAATAGACGAGAAGGGCAAGCCCAAACGGAGCATGGAATGCTTCGAATCGTGCAGAGCGTTCCATCATCGTCTTCTGGATCCCATCGGCAGCCCCGGCGCCAGGGCACTTTTGGCTTTCTTTGACCATTGGGATCCTGCCTGCGTTCGAGAACATCCGGCGCTTGCGGACAAGCTGGAAGATCTTTTGGCAAGCGCCAATCTGGTGTTTCGGTACAAAAGCCAGTTCCTTCAGGAAGACCCCCTCATTCGGCAAGCATGGCAGGATTTTTATGACGCTGCGGAAGACGGACCGGAAAGAGTGTGCCTGGTCACCGGAAAAAAGGGAACCGCAGAGGCCGTTCATCCTTCTATCAAAGGAGTAGCAGGCGCTCAGTCCAGCGGGGCAGCCTTGGTTTCCTTTAATGCTCCCGCCTTCTGTTCCTATGGGCAAGAGCAGAATTTCAATGCCCCGGTAAGCAAATACGCCGCCTTTGCCTACACCAGCGCATTAAACTATTTGCTCGGGGAGCGGCGGGGCGTCCAGCGGGTGGGAGATACCACCGTGCTGTTTTGGGCCGAAGACGGCTCTGCCGCTTCTCAGGATCTCTTTGCGGGCTATACATTTGGTGCACCGGTTCCCTACGAAGCCAAAGATCTTCAAGAGAAGGTAAAAATCCTGTGCCAAGGGATCCCCACTCGGTTTGACGAATTTCAGCTGGATCCTGACATGACTTTTTATGTGTTGGGATTGTCCCCAAACGCAGCCCGGCTGTCCGTGCGGTTCTTTCTGAGAAATTCTTTCGGAAATTTCGTGCGATCCGTGCAGGCCCATTATGAGCGGTTGGAGATCGTCCGCCCAAGTTACGCGAAAAACGAGTTTCTGCCGCCCTGGAAACTGCTGGGTGAAACAGTAAACCAGAATTCCAGGGATAAAGCCCCCGTGCCGGGGCTGCCCGGAGAAGTCCTGCGGGCTATTTTGAACAACACATCTTATCCCGCCACTTTGCTCAACGGCACAGAGCTTCGGATCAGGGCAGAGAGGGACATTACCCCGAACCGGGCAGCCATTTTGAAAGCTTATTACTTAAAGGATCCGCACACTGATGTGCCAAAGGAGGTATTGACCGTGTCCCTGAATCCAAACTGCACCGATATTCCCTACACCTTGGGCCGGCTGTTTTCCGTGTATGAAGCCATTCAATCAGCCGCCAACCCGGGCATCAAAGCCACCATTAAAGATCGATTTTTCAATTCCGCCGCCGCCACGCCCGGGACTATCTTTCCAATTTTGGGAAGTCTTGCTCAGAAGCACCTGCGCAAACTGCGGGGAGACAACCCCGGGTTGTCCGTGTTCTATGAAAAACAGATTCTGGATCTGTCCGGGATCCTGCACGAAACATATCCGCCCAGACTGAGCCTGCCCCAACAAGGTTCTTTCCAATTGGGATATTACCAGCAGACACAGGCCCGCTACGAAAAAAAGGAGGAAAAATAAATGTCTGAACCCATTAAAAACCGCTATGACTTTGTGATCCTGTTCGATGTGGAAAACGGCAACCCAAACGGAGACCCCGATGCAGGTAATATGCCCCGGGTGGACCCGGAAACCGGTCTGGGTCTGGTCACCGATGTGTGCCTGAAAAGAAAAATCCGCAACTATGTGGAAACAGTAAAAGAAGACACTCCGGGATATCGAATCTACATCAAGGACAGCGTTCCCCTCAATCGAAGCGACTCGGAAGCATATCTTGCTCTGGATATTGAAGAGAAAACGATCAAGGAAAAGAAAAAAGCAGACCCCGACCTGGATCGAAAGATCCGAGATTGGATGTGCGCCAATTTCTATGACATCCGCACCTTTGGTGCGGTCATGACCACCTTTGTCAAGGCCGCCCTCAACTGCGGTCAGGTGCGGGGGCCTGTCCAGCTGAGCTTTGCACACAGTGTTGAGCCGATCGTCCCTCAGGAAGTGACGATCACCCGCGTGGCGATCACCACCGAGGCGGACGCAGAGAAAAAGGGTACAGAAATGGGACGCAAATACATTGTCCCCTATGCTCTTTACCGCTGCGAAGGCTATATTTCCGCCAACCTGGCACGGAAAACTACCGGCTTCTCGGAAGAGGATCTGGAGCTTTTGTGGGAAGCGATCCTCAATATGTTTGAAAACGACCATTCCGCCGCACGCGGCAAAATGGCAGTGCGAGAGCTCATCATTTTTAAGCACGATTCCGAGCTGGGCTGCGCACCGGCCTGGAAGTTGTTTGAGTCGGTAAAGGTTGCCCGCACCCACCCGGAAAACGCCGCCCCAGCCCGCTCCTATCGGGAGTACCGGGTCGATGTGGATGGATCCTCTCTGCCGGAAGGCGTGACCTGCCGGAGAATGTCGTGATGTGGCAGGAGGACGATTTCCTCCAGCTTTCCGGTTTGCAGCACTTCGCCTTTTGCCGACGGCAATGGGCGCTGATCCACATTGAGAACCAATGGCAAGAAAACCTCCGCACTGTGGAAGGGGCGCTGCTTCATACCAGAGCGCATGATGAACGGCAGCGGGAAAAGCGAGGAGACACATTGATCCTTCGGGGGCTTTCTGTCTTTTCGGCCAATCTCGGTTTGTCCGGCAAATGCGATATCACAGAATTTCACCGAGACCCGCAAGGAGTTCCCCTCGTGGGAGAGGAAGGCCTTTGGCTTCCCTATCCGGTGGAGTACAAGCGAGGATCCCCCAAAGCTGGAGAGGAAGACAAACTGCAGATCTGTGCGCAGGCCATGTGCTTAGAGGAAATGTTTTGCTGTTCTGTCCCGGATGGAGCCCTTTTTTACGGGGAGACCCGCAGGCGGCTTCCTGTAATATTTACCTCGGAGCTGCGCCAAACTGTGCAAAAGCTTTCGGAGGAAATGCACGGCTATTTTCAGCGCGGGTATACGCCAAAAGTAACGCCCCGAAAAAGCTGTTCGGCTTGTTCTTTGAAAGAACTCTGCCTTCCAAAGCTCATGAAACAGAAATCGGTCAAAGTTTATCTGCAAGAGGCGGTGAAGGACTCTCTATGAAACATCTGCTCAACACGCTGTTTGTAACTTCCGAGGATATTTATCTTTCACTGGACGGGGAAAATGTAGTCGCAAACCGAGGAAAAAGCCAGGTGGCAAGATACCCTCTGCACACGCTCTCCGGAATCATCTGCTTTACGTATCCCGGCGCTTCCCCCGCCTTGATGGGAGCTTGTGCCCAGCGGGATATCTCCCTTTCCTTCTGCACGCCCCGCGGAAAATTTCTGGCCCGAGTGTCGGGTGAAAGCAGCGGCAATATTCTACTGCGCCGTATGCAGTACCGCGTGGCGGACGATCCGCTGCAAAGCTGCCGGATTTCACGGAGCATGATCTTCGGCAAGCTGCATAACGCCCGTTGGAGCATTGAGCGAACTCGGCGAGACCACAAACTGCGGCTGGAAGAAGAAAGGTTCACTTCCGCCTCTAAAACCTTGAAGGATCTGCTCCCCGCCGTTTTGGAGGAAAATTCTTCAGACAGTCTGCGCGGGTTGGAAGGAGCCGGGGCCGCCGCCTATTTCACGGTCTTGGACGACATGATTTTAAATCAAAAAGAGACCTTTTTCTTCCACGGACGCTCTCGCCGTCCGCCGCTGGATCCCTTTAACGCAATGCTTTCCTTTTCGTACAATCTGCTTGCTCACGATTGCGCTTCCGCTTTAGAAAGCGTTGGCTTGGATTCCTATGCCGGCTTTCTTCATCGGGATCGCCCTGGACGAGCTTCTCTGGCGCTGGATCTGATGGAAGAACTGCGTCCCTGTATGGCAGATCGGTTCGTGCTTACTTTGGTAAACAACCGCATGATCAACTCGGAGGACTTTCAAAAAGCCGAGGGCGGCGCGATCTATTTAACAGAGAATGCCCGCCGGGCATTTTTGAAAAGCTGGCAGGAGAAGAAACGAGAAACGCTCACTCACCCCTATTTGGAGGAAAAGATTTTCTGGGGACTTGTTCCCTACTTTCAGGCGCTGCTTCTGGCCCGCTATCTCCGGGGGGATCTGGACGAATATCCACCTTTTTTATGGAAATGAGGCTTTTATGCTGGTTTTGATCACCTATGATGTAAACACGGAAACTGCTGCTGGAAAAAAGCGCTTGAGACAAATCGCCAAGCAGTGCGTCAACTACGGTCAGCGAGTCCAGTGCTCGGTTTTTGAGTGCCTCCTAGACGCAGCCCAGTGCAGAAGTCTTCAGGCGACACTCTGCGCCTTGATGGACCCAGATCAGGATAGTCTCCGCTTCTACTATCTGGGAAATCACTACGAAAAGAAAATCGAACATTTTGGGTGTAAGGCAGCTTATTCCCCCGAAGAACCGCTGATCCTTTGAACTTCCGAATCGAAAATATACCAAATACAGCAGGAACCACCGATATCTATGCCTGTCAGATTCGTGTGCGAAGCGGAAGCGATCATGATTACACAAGGAGGTTCGCACCTTATTACAAAGATTTTTGTAAGACTCTTTGCCATAACGACTCTCTTTTCATGATCCGAATTGGGGAATTCTCTTGGTTTTCTGTAATGGTTATATAATATTATAGGAACTATTTGTGTATTTTTGCTGTCGCCTCCCTCGCGGGAGGCGTGGATTGAAATAGCTTGACCTTTTCGCCCCTCATGGTCGCCGCCGGTCGCCTCCCTCGCGGGAGGCGTGGATTGAAATCCGTATATGTAGTCGTGAAAATACGTCGTGTCCGGTCGCCTCCCTCGCGGGAGGCGTGGATTGAAATCTGAATTGTCTTACCGCCTGTTTTCAGGCGGCAACGTCGCCTCCCTCGCGGGAGGCGTGGATTGAAATCGCCATCTGTATGGTCGGCTGTAATACCATGATCGGTCGCCTCCCTCGCGGGAGGCGTGGATTGAAATGGGGACGTGGAAGCGGAGTGCCAGACGGCTGGGTCGCCTCCCTCGCGGGAGGCGTGGATTGAAATTCAGGCGGTCCGGCCCTCAAAAAAACACAAGCCCCCGTCGCCTCCCTCGCGGGAGGCGTGGATTGAAATACGTAATAGTCGGGGTCAATCTCAAACCCGACGAGTCGCCTCCCTCGCGGGAGGCGTGGATTGAAATCGTTTCGGGTGTTCAGGGGCTTCAATTCCGTTCCGTCGCCTCCCTCGCGGGAGGCGTGGATTGAAATGACAATGACGGCTTGTGTCACGTCCTCCCATGTCGGGGTCGCCTCCCTCGCGGGAGGCGTGGATTGAAATGGGGCCGGGGCGTTCCCGCCGCCGGAAACCTTTTGTCGCCTCCCTCGCGGGAGGCGTGGATTGAAATTCCGCCACCTTTTCGTCGCTTACCGCGCCGCCCTCGTCGCCTCCCTCGCGGGAGGCGTGGATTGAAATAAAGACGATTGACCGCCCGCCCGCAAGGGTTCCTGTCGCCTCCCTCGCGGGAGGCGTGGATTGAAATTCGTTGCTGCTGATCCAGTCGGCGATGTACTGCACGGTCGCCTCCCTCGCGGGAGGCGTGGATTGAAATGTTTCTCCAAAAAAATCATCGGAATATTGAAATTGTCGCCTCCCTCGCGGGAGGCGTGGATTGAAATGTTCGCGTCCTTTTGCAGTAAATTGAAGCCGGAGTCGCCTCCCACGCGGGAGGCGGGGATTTTAATAGATACACGTTGA
>CAZMFF010000053.1:0-16487 GCA_964565505.1 uncultured Acutalibacter sp.
CATCGAACGCTTTATCGGCGTGATCACTGAGCACTTTGCCGGGAAGTTCCCCCTGTGGCTCTCCCCTGTGCAGGCGGTGATCCTGCCGATCTCCGAGCGCCATCACGAATACGCGCAGGCCCTGAAGGATCAACTGGAGGCCGCGGGGCTGAGAGTGGAATGCGATATGAGAAACGAGAAGATCGGCTATAAGATCCGGGAAGCTCAGCTGCAGCAGACCCCCTATATGCTGGTAGTGGGCGACAAGGAAGCAGAAAGCAAGACCATCTCTCCCCGCCACCGGAAGGACGGCGACCTGGGGTCCATGTCTGTGGAGGAATTCATCCAAAAGACCCTCAGGGAAGTCGATTCCAAAGAGATCAAATAAGTTTTTTCACCGGCAAAAAGCCGCTCTGGTCCGTTTTTTCGGGACAGAGCGGCTTTTTACTGTTCTTCTCGCAGCGAAGAAGGGCTTAAAAGATCTGCCAGAGTGCGCAGGGAAAAAAACGCCCGCATCTCCTCATAAAACTCCTTCCACAAGGGCAAAGTCAGGCAGCTGTCTGCCCTGGGGCACGGCAAAGCGCCGTTTTCCAAACAGGCTACCGGCGCCAGATCGCTTTCCGTAAGCACCAGAATATCCCACAGCCGGTATTCTTCCGGAGCTTTGCACAGACGGTAGCCCCCGCCTCTGCCGTGTATGCCTTCGATCATCTGATGCTTTGTCAATACCGGAAGGATCCTTTCCAGGTATTTCAGAGAAAGCCCCTGGCGCTGTGCCACATCCTTCATGGGCGTATAGGTCTTATTTCCCTGCTGCGCCAGGTCCAGCATGACCCGCAAAGCATACCTTCCTCTGGTGGATACCGTCATCTACCTGCCTCCTTTTGAAAGGTCCTTGTAAATTTTTTCCCCGTAGCGCACCGTTTCCATCGCGTCCTTCGCATAATAATCCGCTCCGATCTGATCCGCATATGCCTGAGTGAGCACCGCGCCCCCCACTACCACCTTGCACCAGGGGGCCTTTTCTCTCAGCTGCCGGATGGTCTCCTCCATAGAGGGGACCGTGGTGGTCATCAGGGCGCTGAGCCCCACTAAGGGGGCGTGCAGGGCCACCGTCTGCTCCACGATCAGCTCCGGCGGGACGTCCTTTCCCAGGTCGCAGACCGCAAAGCCGTAATTTTCCAGCAGCAGCTTTACGATATTCTTCCCGATATCATGGATGTCTCCCTTGACGGCCGCGATGACAAAGGCGCATTTTTCCGCCCCTTTCTTCCCCGCCATCCGAAGCTTTACCTGCTCAAAGGCCGCCTTGGCCGCCTCCGCGCTCATCAGAAGCCCCGGCAGATACACGGTCTTTTTCTCAAAGCCCTCCCCTACGAGATCCAGCGCGGGGATGACCTCTTTTTCAATGAGCTCCATCGGAGGGACCTTTTGCAGCAAAGCGGCCGTAAGGAGCGAGGCCTCCTCCTTTAGGCCCTTGACAATGGCCCTTTGAAGCTGCGAGCCGCCCTCTTCCACCGCTTGGGAAGCCTTTCCCGTCTTTTTTGCGGACACAGACTCTGCCGGAAGCTCCTGGGCGAATTTGATATATTCCCCGCAGTTTTCGTCCTCCCCGGCAAGGGCCAGGAAGGCAAAATAGGCCTTTCGCATTTCCAGCGAATACGGGTTCATAATGGCGGCGGAAAGCCCCTCCCCCAGGGCAAGGGTGAAGAAGGAGCTGCTGACAAGGTCTCTTCCGGGCAGCCCGAAGGACACGTTGGACACTCCCAGCGAAACCAGGCACGAAAGCTTTTCCCGAATGAGCCGCACCGCCCGGAGGGTCTCCCGTCCCGCGTCCTGCTGGGCGCTGATGGCCATAGTAAGAGGGTCAAAAATGAAATCTTTCTTTTCAAGGCCGTATTTCTCCCCTTGTGCGAGGATCTTTTCGGCGATCCGCACCCGGTCCTCCGCCTTCTGCGGGATCCCGCTTTCATCCAGGGTGAGGGCTACAATCAGGCCTCCGTACTTTTGGGCCAAAGGAAATACCGCGTCCATGCTCTCCTGCTTGCCGTTTACGGAATTGATCATGGCCTTTCCGTTATAGCACCTCAAGGCCGCTTCCAGCGCCTTAGGGTCCGCGGTATCGATCTGCAGGGGAAGGTCTGTCACCGCCTGAAGCTCGCAGACCACTGTTCTCAGCATCTGCACTTCATCGATCTCGGGCAGCCCCACGTTCACATCCAGCACATGTACGCCCTTCTCCTGCTGATCAATCCCCTCCTTCAGGATATGATCCATCTCCTTCTCCCGCAGAGCCTGCTGGAACCGCTTTTTCCCCGTGGGGTTGATCCGCTCGCCGATGAGCACCGGCTTTTCCCCGAACAGGACTGCGTGGGTGTAAGAGGAAACAGAGGAAAAGGTCTTCCGGGAGACCGGAGACGCCGGAATATCCCGGGCGGCGGCTGTCAGGGCGGAAATATATTCCGGCGTTGTGCCGCAGCAGCCTCCTGCAATGCGCACCCCCTCCTTTAAAAGAGCGCACACATCCTCGGAGAACTCTTCGGGCAGTACGTCGTACTCTGTTCGCCCATCCATCACCCTGGGAAGGCCCGCGTTGGGCTTAAACAGCACGGGAAGGGAGGAGTATTTCAAATATTCCCTGACGACGCCAAAGAGGGCCTTGGGGCCCAAGGAGCAGTTGACGCCGATGGCGTCAACTCTCAGCCCTTCCAGCAAAGAGACCATAGAGAGCGGGTCCGCCCCCGTCATCAGCTTTCCGTCTTCGTTATAGGCGTTGGAGACAAAGACGGGAAGAGAAGTATTTTCCTTGGCAGCAAGCACGGCCGCCTTTGTTTCCAGGCTGTCGTTCATGGTTTCAATGAAGATCAAATCGGCCCCGTGCTTCTCTCCCAGCCTCACACAATGGGAAAAAATGTCCACCGCCTCCTCAAAGGGCAGATCTCCGTAAGGGGCCAGCATCCGCCCGGTGGGGCCCACATCCAGGGCGACCCATTTTTCCCCTTCCCTCCGGCTGTTTTCCCGCGCCTTTTTGGCATTTTCCAAGGCGGCGGCTATGAGCTCTTCCAGCTCTTTGGGGGAAAATTTCAGAGAGTTTGCCCCGAAGGTATTGGCGCTGACCACATGGCTGCCCGCGTTAAAATAGCTTTCATGGATCTCCGTCAGCGCCTCCCGGTGGGAAAGGCTCCAACGCTCCGGAAGCTCTCCGGGCTCAAGGCCCATTCCCTGTAAAAGAGTTCCCAGCCCGCCGTCCAGATAGAGGATATGGTCTTTTAAAAATTCCGTTATTTTCATGATTCCCTCCGATAGGCACAATCTGTTTTTTCGCAGTGAGAGCAGGCTTTGCTCTGAGGGGGCTCCCCCTTTTCGCCTTTCCTGAGACCCACAAAAGCGGTCACTGATTTTGTGGGAGACATTAAAAGGCTCTCATTTAAAGTAAGCCCGATCTTCCTTTCGCAGTCCAAGACCCGAAAAATATCCCTTTGCAGAGAAAGGGGCAGATCTCCATAGCCGGGGCTGAACCGGGGGGCCGTGTCCTCGCCTTTCAAAAGCGCCGCTTCTCTGAGCTCTTCGCAGAAAGCATCGCAGAGCGATTCGATCCGCTGTGCGCCGATCGCCTGAAGCAGCACCGCCTTTGTGGGAGAAAGGCGGCTGTACCTGACAATCAGCCGGTCAAGCTCCAGGCCGACGGTCGCCGCGAACACCACGGCCCTTTTACAGCCGGAAAGGTTTTTCCGCAGGTTCTCTGAGGAGATCTGCGCAAATTCCATGTCAAGCCGATCCCCTTTACATGAAACGGTGAGCTCCCGGAAGCACACCCGGTAATGAAGCCCCGTTTCCGCCTCTCTGATACATTCCTCCATCAGAGAGGAAAGGGCTTTCCCCCCTTCTCCCCCCGCCCCGCAGTAGCGAAGGATCTCGCCTAGGTCCCAGGGAGGAGGAGCATAATTTTTCACGGTGATCCCTGTCATTTTTCCCCCAAAATATCGGATAGGCTTTCTAAGATCTGCTGTGCCACATCCGGTTTGTTCATGGAATAGACGTGTACGTTTTTAATGCCGTTGGCAAAAAGATCGATGATCTGGTCTGTGGCATAGACGATGCCCGCCTGCTTCATGGCCCGGGGAGAGGCGCCGAACCGGTCCACCAGGCTTTTGAAACGCTGGGGCATAAAGGAGCCGGAAAGCTTCACGGCCCTTTCCACCTGATTCGCGTTGGTGATGGGCATCACGCCGGGGATGACGGGAACGGTGATCCCGGCCTCCCGGATCTTATAGAGGAAATTGTAAAGCAGATTGTTGTCAAAAAACATCTGAGTGGTGAGAAAGGAACAGCCCGCCTCCACCTTTTCCTTCAAGTGCCGGATATCCTCCGCCTGATCTCTGCTTTCCGGATGGATCTCCGGATAGCAGGCTCCGCCGATGCAGAGATCCGCCTCGCTTTCCCGGATATCCCGGATCAGGTCTACCGCATAGCGGTAATCCCAGCCTCTTCGGTCGCTGTGCTCTAATTCCGGAGTGAGATCGCCTCTGAGCGCCATAACGTTCTCGATCCCTGCCGCTTTGATCTGACGGATCTTCTCCCGCACCGTCTCTTTTGTGGAGGAGACGCAGGTCAAATGGGCCAGCGTGGGGACCTCGTATTTTTCCTTGATATTTTTAGCGATTTCCAGCGTATAGCGGCTGGTGCCCCCTCCCGCCCCGTAGGTGACGCTCATAAAGGAGGGCTTCAGCCGCGCGATGGCTTCTGTAGCACAGCGAACGCTTTCAAAGGCAGTATCCGTTTTGGGTGGAAACACCTCAAAGGAGAGGGAAAAGGCGTCTCTCTTTAAAATTTCCGTCAGTTTCATAGCTTTCCTTCTTCACAGTGGTTTTTTTAATTATACTACTGTACAGGTAGGTGGTCAAGACAGTTTCCCCTCTTCCACCCATGGGATGGCAAAAGGGCCGGATCAAACGATCCGGCCCTTTTATCAAAGCATCGGCCAATACAGGGAAGATCCGTTCTAAGCGGCTATTTTACCTTTTGAAAGCTCTGCTCCAGGTCCGCTATAATATCATCGACATGTTCTGTGCCGATGGAAAGACGCACCGTGTTGGGGCGGATTCCCGCCTTCAGAAGCTCCTCCTTACTCATCTGAGAGTGGGTGGTAGAGGCCGGATGGATCACCAGAGATTTCACATCCGCCACATTGGCAAGCAGAGAGAAAAGCTCCAGGTTCTCCGTAAACTTCTGCGCCGTCTCCTTTGTGCCCTTGATATCAAAGGTGAAGATGGAAGCAGCCCCCTGGGGGAAATACCGGTCGTAAAGCTCCTTTTGCTTTCCTAAGGCGAGGGAAGGATGATTGACCCGCTCCACCTGAGGATGGTTTTTGAGGAAATCTACCACCTTCAAGGCGTTTTCCACATGGCGCTCTACCCGAAGGGAAAGGGTCTCCAGCCCCTGCAAAAGCAGGAAGGAATTAAAGGGGGAGATCGCAGCCCCCTGGTCGCGCATCAGGGTGGTGCGCAGCTTGGTGATATAGGCGGCGCTGCCGCAGGCCTCGGTGAAGACCACGCCATGATAGGAGGGATTGGGCTGAGACAAGCCGGGGAATTTCCCGCTTTTTTCCCAGTCAAAGGTCCCGCCGTCTACCACAACGCCGCCCATCACCGTGCCGTGGCCGCCGATAAATTTCGTGGCCGAATGGACTACGATATCCACGCCGTGCTCGATGGGCCTGAGATAATAGGGCGTCGCAAAGGTATTGTCCACAATAAAGGGGATCCCGTTTTCGTGGGCGACGGCGGAGATCGCTTCCAGATCGATCACATCGGAATTGGGGTTCCCCAGGGTCTCCGCGTAAAGCAGCTTGGTGTTCTCTTTGATGGCCCGCCGGAAATTTT
Organism: uncultured Acutalibacter sp.; assembly: GCA_964565505.1. Taxonomy (GTDB): domain Bacteria; phylum Bacillota; class Clostridia; order Oscillospirales; family Acutalibacteraceae; genus Acutalibacter. The sequence goes on from CAZMFF010000053.1 coordinate 5,862, forward strand.
CCGGGTCAGCGGGGTCCACAAAGGTGACGGACAGCCCCTGCTCTCTCAATGTGTTGGCAAACAGGTTATAGCTTCCGCCGTAAAGGTTTTCGGAAGACACGATATGGTCCCCCGCCACGGCGATATTCTGGACGGCATAGGTGATGGCGGCAGAGCCGGAGGCAGTGGCCAAGGCCCCTATTCCGCCCTCCAGGGCCGCGATCCTCTTTTCAAACACGTCAGAGGTGGGGTTCATCAGCCTGGTATAAATATTTCCCCCTTCCGAGAGCCCGAAGCGTCCGGCGGCCTGAGCGGAGTCTTTGAATACATAGGAGGTGGTGGCATAGATGGGCACAGCCCTGGCGTCTGTAGCGGGGTCGGGCCTTTCCTGCCCCACATGGATCTGTTTCGTTTCAAAACGGTACATAGAAATCCTTCCTTTCCAAATCGTGAGTATGGTGGATCATCAAATTTTTAACCGAAATATCCGCTGGGACCCACACCGTCACATTCGGCCGGCATACAGATTCGCCCTCATCAGCTTTCCGAAACGATTTGTCATTTTGCACCCTTCCCTTCAAAAGCTTTCCCGCAAACAGGGGCGGTTCGCCGGAAATCGTTTTATACTACCTATTTAGTAGGTAGGTTTATTTTACCAGCCTTTTTCCTTCCTGTCAAGAAAAATATGAAAAGGCCGTTTTCCCCCCCTTTCGGAAAGGAAAACGGCCTTTCTGTTTTTGCCGCTGAATTTATACCCGCGGCTGATTGGGGCAGTTGGGCGGCCCGATCTTCTCGAACTTGGCGGGCACCAGGTCGCCGCCCTCATTGAGCAGCACAAAGGGGATGTGATAGAGCCTGCCCCGCTTGCTGTCTTCAAAGCCCAGCTCCAGCACAAAGCGGTACAAAGGAGCCCTCGTCTCCTCCATGAAAAGGGTGAATTCCACCGCGCGGATCCCGCCGCCCATATGACCCATGGTGACAAAGGTGGTCAGATCCTTGGAAGGGGATACCTGCACCTCGTCCGGCGTGAACAGGTGCATCCAGATCCGTTCGGAGGAGGTGGTCTTGGCGGTGTTGGAAATGAGGAAGCGCACCTTTTTCGGCTCGCCCGGATGGATGGTGGGCTCGCCGCAATAGTCCAGGCGCACATTGAGATATTCCGAGAGATACCGCACCACCTTCATCTCGTCATAGATATTTTTAAACCAGGGCTTGGCGTAAAGATCCGGCACGCCCTCCTCCCGATAGAGCCCAAACTCCTCCACCGCCTGCTCATGGAGCTTTGCAACTCTCGCGGAAAACTCCGCCACATCCTTGGGGATCCGGCTTTCCATGCGGAAGGGGTCGATGCTGATGGTCTTGATCTTGGTGCCGATGGGCTCGATCCATTTTTTGTCAATGGCGTCGATGCCGTGGCGCAGGCCGTAAAGGGCGGCAATGGTCCCCGCCGTGCAGTCGGTATCCTCGCCGAAATACACCGCCGTACACATGGACTTCTCCAGGTCATCCGCCCCGTGCAGCAGGCAGTAGGCGATGATGAACAGGTTGGAGGGTACATCCCAGCCGAAGGGGCCCTCTCCATAGCCCTTCCCCTCATCCTTGGGCGCGATATAGTGCCACTCGATATGCCCGATGAAATTCTGCATCACATATTCTCTGGCCTCTTCCGGGGTCATCCCCTCTTCAAAGCACCGGACCCCCGCGCGGATGGCTTTCGCCACCGCGCAGTCTTCGGGGATATAGGAAAGGCCGATGTGGAGAAGCTCTCTCAGGTCCTCCTCGAAAAAGGCGGCGCTTTCCAAAGCGGCGGTAAACACCTCGGCATAAACGCCCTCGCCGTCTCCGTGGTCCACAATGGCGTCCTCAAAGGCATACTTTGCGGCAAGCTCCGGATACCCCGGGAACAGGCACGCCCAGATCTCCGAGCGGATGAAGGAGCCGCAGCTGTCCTTAAAGGAATTGTTGTAGCTGCCGCTGTAGGGCGGCTCCAGCCCCACTCTCAGGTTGGCCTTGGCCGTGCCGTACTCCGCGTGGGTAAAGATCATCAGCTCGTTAAAATACTGCCCCAGAATTTTGGCGTCGATATCCAGGCCGTGATCCTCCAAAGCCAAAAGCCACAGCACCTGAATGTCCAGGTCGTCGTTGGGCAGGGGCTCGCCGCTGATATCGTGGGTATAATAGGAAATATGGTTTTCCTGGCGGTTCCACTCCATAGGCATCCCCAAGGTGCCGCCCACATTTTTCCCCATCCAGCAGCCTTCCACCCGCCTTGCGTATTCCTCTTTACTGAGTTTCATAAGGGTCCTCTCCTTTAGCTCCTTTGTTTCTTTTGAATGAACGACCGCCGCTTACAGGTCGTAACGCGCGCCGGGAGGATTGCACAGCAAAATGGCGATCTCCTCGCCGGGCTTCGCCTCTATGGTCACCTCTTTGCAGGCATAGGGGAAGAACAGCTCGTCGCCCTGCTTCAACTCCTCCTCACGGTCTGCGCAGCGCAAAACGCCCCTGCCGGAAAGGACGATGGCGATCTGATGGAAGCCTGTCTTTAACATGGGAGCGCTGGAATTGACCGAAAGCCTGGTAAAGGAGAAGTACTCCGTCTGCCCCTGGCCGATGATCAGCTCTTCCTTGCCCCAGTCACCCTCCCGGATGGTCCTGGGGGCAATGCGGTAGCGGCGCAGGTTCTCTTCAAAGTCGGCCCCGTTGTAGTTGTAGCAGCCTAAAAGCCGCTGCTTATAGGCCTCCTTCTCCTCTTCTGTGCCGTCCCTTTTCTTCCAGGCTCCCACCGTGATGTCAGAGGGCTCCTGCACCTCCGCCACGAAACAGCCCGGGCCGATGGCGTGAGGCAGCCCGGCCTCGATAAAGAAGGCGTCTCCCACCTCTACCGGCACTTTGTGGCAGCACTGCTCCATAGCGTGGATATCTCCCGCGTCAAAGCCCTTTTCAAACTGCTCTCTGGTGACGCCCTCCTTGAAGCCCATGAGCACATAGGGGGGCTCCTCCACATCCTCCCGCTTGGAGAGCACATACCAGCTTTCCTCCTTGCCGAAATCACTGCCGAAATGCTCTTTCGCATAGGCTCTGGTGGGATGGGTCTGAAGCCCTAACTGCTTCTCGGCGTCCAGAAGCTTAACGAGCACCCCCAGCTGGTCGCCGGTGAGCTTTCTGTGCTTTTCACCCAGAGCCTTCTCCGGGTCCTTCCCGATGGCCTCAAACAGATAGCAGCGCGTCCCGTCCGGCAGGATACATTCCGCGCAGCCGTCGTTGGGGTCTCCCTTTTCCACGGCGTTTACCGTCCTGGTGTCGGACCCTACCCAGGCCTCCGGCCTGCCGTCATCCTCTCCGGGGTAGATCCCCCGGAAACGGTCGATCTCTCTGCCGCCCGGATAGCGCACGATCTTGTTCTGCACCAGGCGCCAGGGATAGGCGTAAAGTTCCATAGCAATTCCTTCCCTTCGATTTAGTTTTTCGTTTTTAGTTGTTAGTAGTTAGAGAAGAGCAAGGGAAAGCCTTTTCTTCTTGGCTCTCCCTATGGGAGAGCCAAGCCCTTATCTAACAGCTAATATCTAATATCTAACAACTACCACGGGGAGCTAAGGGGAGCCTTTCCTTCTTGCTTTTCCTTTTATTCCCAGTTGATCTTGATCTCCGGGAAATCCGCGGTGTTGCTGCCCTCGGCATAGGTCGTCTCCAGCACATGCAGCTGGGGCTTTTCCTTGCATTTTTCCACTCTCACCGTCTTTTTCTCGCCGGGATACAGCTTAAAGTAGTTGTCGCTGTAATGCACCCGGTCGTCAGAGGTGGTCAAATACGCCACCGGCACATACACATCAGAGGAAACCGTGACCAAAAGCCCGTCTCCGTCCTCCTTCACGCCCACGATCTCCGCTTTGCCCTTGGGGAAGCTGTGGTCGCGGTAATAGGCCCGCAGGCTGTCCGCGGTCTCAAAGCCGTTTTGAGGATCCCCGGCAAAGAAGAACCCGTTCTTCAAGTCTCCCTTGCAGTCGAAGGTAAACTGCTGCCAGGAATGTGGGGCGGCCTTCAGCTCTTTGACGCCCTCCTGGGACACCTTGCCTTCAAAATCCATATAGCCGTAACGGATCTTCAGGGAAAGCTCTTTTGGCGACTCATTGATCACCGTCACCCTCGCGCCGTTTTCTTCCGAGCGAACGATCAGCTTCCTTGCGGCGAAGGCCCGCTTTAAGAAGTAGAAGGACACCTTGCGGGTGAGGAAATAGTCGATCACGGTCCAGCCGGTCTCCGGCCAGCAGTCGTTATACATCCAGATGAGGTCGCCGGACCCAAAGGACTTGCGCCGGATCCCCTCCGCCATCTCGTTGTAAAGCAGTCCCTGCGCCACTCCGCTGTAAAGCAAATAGCCTTTCCAGTCTAAGGTAGTCTGGTCGATGAGGTGGCGGTTGATGGAGTTGAGAATGCCCTGGTGCTTGAACTTATGCTCGCCGTGATATTCCCAGGTTTTCCCCTCTCCCGTCACCTCTTCCCCGTCGTGACAGCGCCGGACAGAGCTTTCCATCAATGCGCCGAAGAAGCCGTATTCACTGGAGAAGCGGGCAGGGAACCGGTCAAAGGCCTCCAGCTCATAATCGAACTTGAAGCTGGTGTTGGGGTCTCTTCCGAAATAGGTCCAGGCATGCACATCTCCCTCGGTCACCTCGTTGGCACGGGGATCTCCGAAATAGGGCGTGGAGGGCATATAGGGGATCAGGGGGCTGTTGCGGTGCACGGCCCGGGGCTGGATATAGTTGAAGATCTTTTCGCCGTAAAAACGATCCGGATGAACATCCCCCGGGAACCAGTCGGTATAGGATTCCGCGATCTCGTTGTTTCCCGTCCAGACCGCCATACAGGGGTAATGGGCCAGACGCTTGGTCTGGAACTCCGCCTCTTCGGTGGCTTCATAGAGGAACTTCTTGTCCAGATCCGGATAATAGGCGCAGGCATACATAAAGTCGTGCATCAGAAGGATCCCGTTTTCCGAGCAGTACTCATAGAAGCAGTCCGGCTCATAAGTTCCGCCGCCCCACATGCGCAGCATGGTAAAGCCCGCTTCCTTTCCTTCCTCCACCAGGGTCCGGTAGGTAGAGTCCGGCGTGCGCAGATACACGGAATCGGTGGGCACCCAGTTGCCGCCCTTGCAGAACACCCGCACTCCGTTTACCTTGAAGAAGAAGTTCCGGGTGCCGTCCGAAAGCTTCGAGTGGTCGATCTCGATGGTGCGCACGCCCACCTTCTTCACCCGGTCCTCATAGGTATTCCCCTTGCAGATGCACCGGGCATGCAGCTCATAGAGGGCCTGGTCGCCGTAGCCGTTGGGCCACCAGAGCTTCGCGTCCGGGATCACGGCCTTTTCCCGCACATAGTTTTCTCCGCCCGCCAGGAAATGAGTGCTTTCCTTTTGAAGGACGGGCTTTCCCTCATACAACAGCTCATACTGAAGGGTCACTTCAGAGGAGGCTGTCATGCCGGTCTTTTCGATCTCAAAGAAGAACTCTACCTGGGCGTCCTTTTCCGTCGTATAGGTGTCCATACGGGAAGAGGCAATCTTCGCGCCGGAGAAGGCCTCCAGATAGATATTTCTGCCGATCCCGCAGGTGGGAACGGGCTTGCACCAGTCCCAGCCATAGGTGAACTGGGGCTTTCTGGTGTACACGCGCTGGTCGCAGATGGCAAAAAAGCTGGCGCAATAAAAAGAAAGGCTGTCTTTGGGGTAATTGTCCTCCATGCCGGAGGTCAGGCGGATGATGACGGTGTTCTTCCCCACCTTCAAAAACCGCTTCACATCCTCATAGAAGGGGCAGAAGGCGTTGGTGTGATGTCCTGCCGGGCGGCCGTTGATGATGATATCGGCCTTGAAGTCCAGCATTTCGATATAGAGGCGCACCACATCCTCTGAAAGCATCTCTTCACTTACCTCAAATTCCCGGATAAACCACCAGGAAAGGTCCTTGATCCAAAGGCAGTCCTCAATATTCGACTTTAAAAAGGGCTCTTTGATAATGCCGTTCTCCACTAAAGGCGTAATGACGTCGCAGGGCACCTTGGCTTCCAGAAAGCCCTGCTTCACGGGCAGCACATTGGGAAACTTTTCCCGGTTGACGGAAAACTTCCCCTCCGGGCGCTCCATCACTTCCACAAACCGCTCGGGGCCCACATCCAGAAACTCGCCCCGCAGCTTCCAGATACCGGAAAGATCTATTTTCTGCATATCAAATCAACTCCTCTTTTGAAAAAACTCATGCGTTTTCATCGCTTCCCCAAAAAGAATCGCGGGAGAAGGAGGAATCCTCCTTCTCCCGCTCTTCCTATTTTACCTTTGACTCTCAAAGGAAATCATTTGGGACGAAAAACCAATGTCAAAGCTTAGCCCTGATTGGTCTTGTTGTCCATGTAGGTCTTCATCAAAGTAGACTGAGCATCATACACAGTCTGAGCTTCGGCGATGGCGTCCTGCAGGCCCAGGCCATCCAGCTCGTCCTTGAAGGACTGCCAGCGAGCGTCGTCAACGGTATCCTGAGCGGAAACAACTGCCCAGAAGTACTCCTTAACAGCGTCCTGAACGTCAGCCTGGATCTCGGTCCACTTCACCAGGTCGGAGGGGTTGCGCCATTCGATCTGATGAGCATAGCGGTCACGGGAGTTGTCGCCGGACTGCTTGAACAGAGCGCGGGTCTCGGGAGTGTTGGACAGCAGGCAGTCATCCTTGCGGTTGACGAAAGCGTCGAACAGTCTCAGGCCGATGTTCTGCTCGGTATCGGTGTCGTCGCCGGGCTTAACGATAGCGTTGTATACGCCGTTCTCATCGATGGTGTATTCCTGGCCCTCAACGCCGAAGCGGCGCTCTTTGTAAACGTCGGGAGAGCACATGTCGTCAAAGATGGCATAGGTTCTCTCGGGATCCGGATTGTGAGAGGTGATGCCCCAATAGCACCATGCGTTAACGGTGTCGGGGTCGTCCTGGATCTTGGTGCCGTCCTTGCCGGTAACCATCTCCAGCGGGATCCACTCAGCCTCAGGCTGAGCAGCCTTCAGAGCCTCGAAAGTGGTGTTGGGGTTGTTCCAAGCGCACCAGCCGTAGCACACGCCGTAGTAGCCCTTGGAGAACTCTTCAGCACGGTCGATTTCGGTGTTGATGGTGTTGGGAGTGATCCAGCCCTTCTCATACATGTCATGAACGTCCTGCAGCCACAGGCGGGTCTCGTCGACCACGGGGCCGTAGTACACCTTGCCGGCGTCGTCCACAACCCACTTCTCAAAGTGAGTCAGGGGATAATTGTACATCCAGGGAATGCAGAAACGGAAGTTGTTGGAACCGCCGCTGCCCAGACCGTAGGTATCTCTCTGGCCGTTGCCATCGGGATCGTCCTCGGAGAAGGCGCGCACGACCTCAGTCAGGTCGTCAAGGGTCTTGGGAACTTCCAGCTTCAGGTTGTCGAGCCAATCCTTGCGGACCCAAATGGTCTGGCAGCAGGGCTCGGAAACGTCGCCGGGCATACGGTACATTTTGCCGTCTTCCTCGGTGCAGTAGAACAGGGTCTCCAGGAACTGGCTGTTCTGATAGTCGCGGATCTCGGTGTACTTGTTCACATACTCGGACACGTCCACCAACATCTCGGCTTCTTTCCACTGCAGGAACTCCTGCTCCATGTCAGACCACCACAGCACGTCGGGCATGTCGTCGCCGGCCATCATGGCGGCGTTGACTCTCTGCTTGATGTCAGAGCCGCTGCCCAGAACGATCAGGTCGAACTTCACGTTGTAGCGATCCTCCAGCCACTTCTGTACGCGGCTGTCGGCTACGGTGTGGCCGCGCTGAATCGTTACGGTAAGATCCATAGGCTCAGCGATGTTGGTCACATCCAGCTTTGCGGTGGGCTCGGCGACAGCGGAGCTTTCGCCGCCGGTGCTCTCCGGGGTGGAGCTTTCTTTTGCCGGTGTGCTGCTGGAAGGTTTGTCGCCGCCGCAAGCTGCGAAAGCGGTAACGCACAGAGCCAGAGCCAGCACAATACAGGCAAGTCTCTTCAGGTTCTTCAAGGTTTTTTCCTCCTTGCATATTTTGGATCATATATTACGGCTGGAGAAATGGCGATTTGCCATTTCTTTTCACCGCGGATCCCATAGATATAGAGATGGGTTCCGGCCCGAAGGCCGGGCTGACACAAAACGGAGCTTATCCAAACGGATCTTAACTCCGAAAAGGCTTTCTCAGCCCTGAAAAGGCTTTTAGCCTCAAAAAGGCTTTTTTTAGCCTTTTACGCCGCCAATCATAACGCCCTTCACAAAGTACTTCTGCACAAAGGGATAGACGATCAAGATCGGCACCGTGGCCACCACGATAGACGCGGCCTTCACGGTCTGGGCGTTGGCGGTCTCCTCCACCAGCACACTGAAGCCGGCTTTTTCCATGGCCTGCTGGGTGTTGTTCAGCATCTGCCGGAGCACCGCCTGCATGGACCACTTATCTGTGCTCTTGATGTACATGACGGTGGACATATAGTCGTTCCAGTACATAACGGCATTAAACAGCAGGATGGTGGCGATGGTGGCTTTCGACAGGGGCAGAATGATGGTGAAGAAAATCCTGATGTCGTTGGCGCCGTCAATACGGGCAGATTCCTCCAATGCTTCCGGAATGGAAAGGAAGAAGCTGCGCATAATAACGGCGTTGTAGGCGCTGACCGTCAAGGGCAGGATCAAGGCCCAGCGGGAATCGTACAGGCCGATATTCCGGATGAGCAGGTAGTTGGGAATCATGCCTGCGTTGAAGATCATGGTGAGGATCAGCAGGAACGTGAAAAGCTTGCGCCCATGAAGCCTCGACTTGCTTAAGGGATAGGCGATGGTGGCCGTGAGGAACGTGGCCAGCACCGTACCGATAATAGTCACGAACAGGGTCGTGCCGTAGCCCGTGTAGATGTCAGGGTTCCTGAACACGGTGCGGTAAGTAGTCCAGGTGAACTCCTTCGGCCAAAGGAAAATGCCGCCTCTGAGGGCCATATTGCTGGAGCTCAAGGAGAGCATGATCACATGCCAGAAGGGATAGAGCATGATCAGGCACAAAAGGGTAAAAAATGTGTAGTTAAAAACGGTGAAGATCTTTTCCCCTGTGGAGGTCTTGATTTTATTCTTTCTGTCTCTCTGGATCGTAGTATCTTTTGCCATTATGTTAGCCCCCCTTACCAAAGACCTTCGCCGCCGGCCTTTTTCGCCGCGAAGTTTACCGACAGCATCATGATCATGGCGATCACGGACTTAAAGATGCCGGCAGCCGTGGAGAATGCGTAATCCGACTTGATGATACCGATGCGGTACACATAGGTGTCGATGATATCCGCCACATCGTATACGGAAGGGCTGTACAGCATGAAGATCTGGTCAAAGCCCGCGTTCAGGATGTTGTTGCAGTTCAAGATCAGCATGATGACCACGGTGGGCAGAATGGCCGGAATAGTGATATGGATCAGCTGTTTGAAGCGCCTCGCGCCGTCGATGGCGGCCGCCTCGTAAAGCTGTGGGTCCACTCCGGACAGAGCCGCAAAGTAGATGATGGTGCCCCAGCCCACGCCTTTATAGATATCGGAAATGATCAGCATGGGCACGAAAGCGCCTTTATCCAGCAGCACGGTAATCTGTCTGCCAGTGAGCTTTGTAATAATACTGGTGATGACGCCGGTATCGGGATCCAGGAAGGTCATGAGCAGGCCGCCCATGATAACCCAGGAAATGAAGTGGGGCAGATACAGAAGCGTCTGAGAAATCTTTTTATACAAGAGGTTGCGCATCTCATTCATCAGTAGAGCCAGGATGATGGGAAGCGGGAACCCGAAGATCATCTTAGAAATACTGATGACCAGCGTGTTTTTCAGAACCTTCAGGAAAGCCGGACGGGTAAACAGATCCTGGAAGTGTGCAAAGCCCACCCAGGTGCTGGTTTCCGGCTTAAAGGGCTTGTAGTCCATAAAGGCGATTCGCAGGTCGATCATCGGGACATACTTGAAGATGATCAGCATTACGAGGCCGGGAAGCAACAGAAGATACAGCCACTTGTCTCGAAGCAGATCTCTTCCGAACTTCGCAAACTTGCCCCGCTCACTCGGTTTCTTTGCCGGCTTGGCGCTGGCGGTCGTCATGAAAGATCCCCCCATGTTTAAAATTTCTGAATACTTTCCGCGCCCCAAATCTTCACACAAGCAGTCTCTTACAGAAGTCATTGTGTGTTCTAACGCCTTGTTAGAACACACAAAAAGGACGTCCTTTTTGTGGAAAGCTTCTATCTTCTTGTCAAGATTACCATATTATTATGATGAGGTCAAGGCTTTTTTCGATTTTTCTGACAATGTAACTTTTTGTAACTTTTTATGCAACACTGTCTGTTGCCTTTGATCTGCAATTTTTTTCCGCCTTTATAAATGTATATGAGCGATTGCTCCCCGGCTTTCCCCCGGATCAGAAATCCCGAAACCCATACAGTGCAGGTTTCGTCTGTAATGCTGATAAGCTTTACAGATGAGTTCTTTTCCGCATTTGCTGCATGCCGCCTGCTCTCCTGCCTCCTCTTCTGGTAGTTGTTAGTTTTTAGTCGTTAGTTGTTAGAAAGGGCGCTCTTCTCGCCTACCGGCTCGGTCAGTT
>CAZMFF010000054.1:0-15785 GCA_964565505.1 uncultured Acutalibacter sp.
ATGGCGCTGGACGAGAACAATGAGGTCATTGGCTATCAGTTTGTGAAGCTTGGAAAGATGCTGGAGGATATCCGCCACGGCGTGTCCCCCGATGAGGCCTACAAGAACAACATCGGGCAGTACGGCCGTTTTGACGGCGCTGCCAAGTACATCGATCCCAGAGAAGAATAAGAATAGACCCCATAACCTAACTTAGGAGGACAACAAAATGGCTAATGACGTCATGTTTGAGGGCAAGGAAAGAAGAATGCCCAAAATCGAAAAGTGCCTTGCCGAGTATGGCCTGGGCAGCTTGGAGGAAGCAAGAGAGCTCTGCAACAGCAAGGGCTTTGACCCCTATGATATCGTAAAGGGCGTACAGCCCATCGCCTTTGAAAACGCCGGATGGGCTTACACCCTGGGCTGTGCCGTAGCCATCAAGAAGGGCGTAAAGACCGCCGCCGACGCCGCCGAGGCCATCGGGATCGGCCTGGAGGCTTTCTGCATTCCCGGCTCCGTGGCAGAGCAGAGAAATGTGGGCCTGGGCCACGGCAATCTGGGCGCTATGCTGCTTCGGGACGAGACCAAGTGCTTTGCTTTTCTCGCCGGCCATGAATCCTTTGCCGCCGCTGAGGGCGCTATCGGTATTGCAAAAACCGCCAACCGCGCCCGCAAGGAGCCCCTGCGCATTATCCTCAATGGCCTGGGCAAGGACGCCGCTTACATCATCTCCCGCATCAACGGCTTTACCTATGTGAAGACAGACTATGATTTTTATACCGGCGAGCTGAAGATCGAGGAGACCCGTCCTTTCTCTGACGGCGAGAGAGCCGCTGTAAAGTGCTACGGCGCCAACGACGTTTTAGAGGGCGTAGCGATCATGAAGCACGAGGGCGTGGATGTTTCCATCACCGGCAACTCCACCAACCCCACCCGTTTCCAGCATCTGGTAGCGGGCACCTATAAGAAATGGGCTTTGGAGAACGGCAAAAAGTACTTCTCCGTGGCTTCCGGCGGCGGAACAGGGCGCACTCTGCATCCTGACAATATGGCGGCCGGTCCCGCTTCTTACGGCCTGACCGACTCCATGGGCCGCATGCACGGCGACGCTCAGTTTGCCGGTTCCTCTTCCGTACCTGCCCATGTGGAAATGATGGGCCTGATCGGTATGGGCAACAACCCCATGGTAGGCGCAACAGTGGCCTGCGCTGTGGCGGTATATGAGGGCACAAAGTAATTTCCTGTGTAAAAGCGAAAAGGACTTCCGGCAATTTGCCGGAGGTCCTTTTTTAGTTGTTAGATATTAGATGTTAGATACTAGATACTAGATGTTAGCCGTTAGAAAGGCTGTCCCTTATTCCCCTCTTGCCTCCCCTTGCAAGCAAGGGGAGGCAAGAGGGGAAATAGCTGTTACTTTCCTGCTTGGAACAATAATTTCTCCGGTTTTCACTGGGAAAGATGAAAAACCGGGGGATTTTTTATTGACTTTTTTACATCTAGCTGATAAAATAAAAATCCACCTTTTTCGGGGCGTATCGTTAGCGCGCCGAAATAGAGTAAAAACGTGGGTTTTACCGCCTGCTAGAAAGAACGATACCCCGGGGGAGCTTCCTCCGGGGCCTTGCGGCGTTCTCAAAAGGCAGGTAAAAAGCGATCGTGTCCGCTTTTTGGGACAAGCTCTGCGTTTTTCTAAGCCTGGGCCTGCGAGAAAGGGACCCGGCTGCATGGTAAAAAACAGCAAGTTATCAACTATTTTTTACAAAAAGGAAGGTGGGTCTATTCTATGATAGAGGTTTCTCATTTGCAAAAGAGCTTCCGGGTGGCAAGGCGCAATGCCGGGTTTTCTCAGGCAGTAAAGGCGCTGTTTCACCGGGAGTACGAGGAGATCCACGCCCTTTCCGATGTGAGCTTTTCCATCGGAGAGGGGGAGATGGTAGGCTATATCGGCCCTAACGGGGCCGGAAAGAGCAGCACCATCAAGATCCTGAGCGGGATTTTGACACCGGACGGAGGCGAATGCCGGATCGACGGCAGAGTTCCCTGGAAAGAGCGCAGGGAGCATGTTAAACAAATCGGCGTCGTATTCGGCCAGCGCTCCCAGCTTTGGTGGGATGTGCCCGTCATCGATTCCTTTGAACTGCTTCGGGAGATCTATTCCGTTGAAGACAAGCTTTATCGAAAGAACCTTTCCCAATTGACGGAGCTTTTGGACCTTTCAGAGCTTCTGCGCACGCCCACCCGTCAGCTTTCCTTGGGCCAGCGGATGCGCTGCGAGATCGCGGCCTCTCTGTTACACAGCCCCAAGGTCTTGTTTTTGGACGAGCCCACCATCGGGCTGGACGCTGTGTCCAAGCTGGCGGTGCGGGAATTTATCAAGGAGCTCAACCGTGAGGAAAAGACCACCGTGATCCTCACCACCCATGATATGCAGGATATCGAGGCCCTGGCCAGCCGGGTGATCCTGATTGGGAAGGGGAAGATCCTGCTGGACGGGACCCTGGAGGACATTCGCAGGGCCTCAGGACAGGAGGGATCCGGGCAGATCGATGAAGCTCTCGCGGGGCTTTATAAGCAGTATGATATTTGAGGGAGGAAAGAGAATATGAAAAAGTATCTTTCTTTTTTCCGCCTTCGCTTTACCTCAAGCCTCCAATACCGGATCGCGGCGCTGGCAGGATTATCTACCCAGTTTGTGTGGGGAGCCCTGTTGATCCTGGCTTACCGTGCCTTTTATCAGGCAGAGCCGGAGGCTTTTCCCATGAGCTTTCAGGCCACGGCCACCTATGTGTGGCTGCAGCAGGCCCTTTTGGCTCTGTTTCAGCCCTGGGGCTTTGAAAACGATATTTTTGAATCTGTGCAAAGCGGCTCTGTAGCCTATGAGCTGTGCAGGCCGATAAGCGTTTACGGAATGTGGTTTTCCCGTACGGCCGCGAAACGGGTGGCATCTGTGCTGCTGCGCTGTATCCCGATCTTTTTGATAACCCCGTTCCTGCCGGCTCCCTATGGGCTTGCAGGTCCCGCCGGGGCTCCGGCGTTTTTCTGGGCCCTTCTTTCGCTGGCGGTGGGGACACTGGTGGCGGTAGCCTTTGTCCAGATCGTCTACTTTTCCACCTTCTTTACCATCGCCACAGAAGGGGTCAGGGCCTTGTCCGCTTCCCTCGTCGAGTTTTTACAGGGCGCGGTGATCCCCATTCCTTTTCTGCCGGACGGGGTGCGCAAGGTGGTAGAGCTTTTGCCCTTTGCCTCCATGCTGAACGCCCCCTTGCGGATCTATTCCGGAGATATCGGGGGAGCGCTGCTTTACAGGACCATTGCTTTGCAGCTGTTCTGGCTTATCATTCTGGTCCTGGTGGGAAAGCTGATGGAGCGCGCCTCCATGAAACGCACGGTCCTTTTGGGAGGCTGAGCCATATGAGATGGAGCATGTGTTCAAGGAGGGAAAAGTCATGAGACTGTACAGAAAATATTTCGGGATCCACTTAAAGGGCGCCATGCAGTACAAGGCCTCCTTTTTCCTGGCGGTGTTCGCGCAGGCGCTGGTGACGGTCAATATGTTTTTGGGGATCTTTTTTCTCTTCCAGCGGTTTCATAAGATCGGAGGATTCACCTACAGCCAGGTCTTGCTGTGCTACAGCGTAGTTTTGCTTCAGTTTTATATTGCGGAATTTTTCGCCAGAGGCTTTGACCGTTTCCCCCTCATGCTGGGGAACGGCCAGTTTGACCGGATCCTGGTACGCCCCAGAAATACGGTGTTTCAGGTGTTGATGAGCCGGTTCGACTTTGCCCGCATCGGCCGAGTGCTTCAGGCGATGGTGCTGCTGCCCTACGCCATTGCTACCGCGGGAGTGAAATGGGGCTTTTGGAAGGTCCTGACCCTGGTTTTCATGATCCTGGGGGGAGCGGTGCTCTTTGCCGCTGTCTTTGTTCTGGTGGCTGCCTGCTCCTTCTTCACCACCGAAGGGCTGGAGGTGGGCAATATCCTGTCGGACGGCGCGAAGGAGCACGGGAAATATCCCTGGGCGGTGTACGGAAAGCCGGTGCTGTTCTTTACCACCTTTTTAGTGCCCTACGCCTTGACCCAGTACTATCCTCTGCTCTATTTGCTGGGGCAAAAAACCAATCCTATTTACATCTTTCTGCCCCTTTTGTCTGCCTGGTTCATGATCCCCTGCTTTCTTTTCTGGCGGGTGGGGCTTCGCCACTATAAATCTACGGGTTCCTGAGAATAGGAGGAAAAAACATGATTTTGGAAACAGAGCGCCTTGCGCTCAGAGAGCTTAGAAAAGAAGACCTTCCCGCCCTGTGTCAGATCATGCAGGACGAAAAAACCATGTACGCCTACGAGGGCGCTTTCACCACGGAGGAGGTGGAGGGCTGGATCGGGCGGCAGCTTGCCCGATATGAAAAGTATGGCTTCGGCCTGTGGGCTGTTATTTTGAAGGAGACGGGCGACCTTGTCGGCCAGTGCGGGCTGACCATGCAGCCCTGGAAGGAAGAGGAGGTCCTGGAGATCGGCTACCTCTTCCGCCGGGACTGCTGGCATAACGGCTACGCGACTGAAGCGGCAAAGGCCTGCAAGGAATATGCCTTTTCGGTTTTGGGGGCAAAGGAAGTGTGCTCCATCATTCGGGACACTAACCGCGCTTCTCAAGGGGTGGCCCAAAGAAACGGGATGAAGAAGGAAGACAGCTGGATCAAGAATTTCCGGGGAGTGGATATGCCCCACGACCGGTATGTGGCTTATGCGGAAGGAAAGATATAAAGTGAGTTAGATTTACAGAAAAACCTGATACAGGACGGCGTACAAAAGGGACTGATATTTTATATCAGTCCCTTTTGGTATCTTAGCGGCGAATTTCAGCAGGTGAGGAAAAAGCCCTTGTTTCCGGAGAGGCAAGGGAATATACTGATGCCGTGATCACAGAAAGGAGAAAACGCCATGCGGCTGTCTATTGAAGAAGGGGCAGAGTTCTTGGAGCCGGAAATTATCATCCGCTGCCCGAAGGCCTCTGACCCGCAGATCAAGAAGCTTCTGGGATTTTTGCAGATCCTGAACAGGAAGCTGACAGGATTCCGGGCGGGGCAGACCTACCTTTTGGAAGCGGAAGAGGTGCTGTACATCGATACGGCGGACAAAAAGACCTTTCTCTATACAGAGAAGGAGGTCTATGAAACGCCCCTGCGCCTCTATGAGCTGGAAGAGCGGCTTGCCGCCTGCGATTTCTTTCGCGCCACCAAGTCCTCCATCGTGAATTTTAACGGAATCCGCTCTCTGCGCCCGGATTTCGGAGGGCGGATGCTGGTGACAATGGCGAATGGAGAGCAGCTTGTGGTATCCCGGCAATATGTCCCCTATATCAAGAAAAAACTGGGACTATAGGGTGAAAGGAGCAATGAGATGAAAAAGTTTTTTCGGTTTGTAGTTGAATTTAAGTCCTGGCTGAGCCTCTGTTTTACCGCCGCGGTCCTGATTTTTATCACCATCAGCTTTTTGATGGGGGAAAAAACAGTGCGCATCGCAAGCCTTTTCCAGATCTTTCTGCTGGCAGCGGGGATCACGCTGCTGCAATTTGTTTTCTTTTCCGGGCAGGTCATTAAAAAAATGCGGTATTCCCTGCGGCTTTTGCTGTTCGCCCTGCCTGCGTTGGGTCTTTTAAGTCTTTGCGCGGCGGGGTTCGGCTGGGTCCCCGTAGGAAACGCCGGAGCCTGGGCTTTGTTCTATGTGGTTTTTCTGGTCTGCTTTGCATTGATCTGCGCAGGGTTTGAATTTTGCTTCTGGGCTGCCGGAAAAAAATATGACGGCCTTTTGGGGCAATATCGAAGCAAAAAAGAGGAACGCCCCCAATAGAGAAAAGCACACTTGAAGTTTTCCCGCTTCTTCTGTATACTGAACGAAAAGAAGGGGAGGGAAAGGAAATGACTGCGCAGGAGATAGACGCTATGATGCAGGAGCTGATCCTCTCCCTGCGAGAGCTTTCTGTCCCGATCCCCTCCAATATCTGCCCTCGGGTGCTTTACAACGCCAGAGCCAAGCGCCGCCTGGGCTGCTGTTATGACCGGGGCGGGTCCTATGAGATCGAGCTTTCCTCTTCGATTTTAGAGGAGCCGCAAAAGGTAAAGGAGGTGCTGATCCACGAGCTTCTGCATACCTGCCGGGGCTGCCATAACCATGGCAAGCGCTGGAAGCAATACGGCGAAAGGGTCAAAGAGGCCTGGGGGATCAGTGTGGTCAGGGCTGTAAAGCTGGAGGGGGAGGCGGAGCCTCTCAGGCAGGAGCAGGTAAAATATGTGCTGCAATGCGAGAAATGCGGGGCTGTTTTCCAGAGAAAGCGACTGTCAAAGGCGGTAAAGTTTCCTAACCGGTATCGCTGCCGCTGCGGGGGGAAGCTCAAAAGGCTGCTGTAAAACAGGGACTGTTTCAAAAAGTGAAACAGTCCCTGTTTTGTCATCGTTATTGATTAAAATAGCGGTCCTCTTACGGCAATGCCCGCTTCAGCCTTGCAAAATAATCCCCGGTAAACCGCTCCATATCCTCCACGGCTCTTTCACAGGAGGCGCTCCACTCTTCGGCGTTTTCCCGCCTGCAGCTTTGCCCGATGGGCACGCCTCTCCTAGCCAGGGAATACTTGGCGCTTCTGGGATAGCACTGCCTCTCAATGTGGGCGGTGACGGTCATCAGCTGCTGGGTCGCTTCCGCCAGCTGCCGGTCGTCCTTCCAGTTTTCCATCATCCAGCGGTACAGCTCCGGATGGAAATTCAGCATGACGCCGCAATGCCCGTGTCCGCCCAGCTTGAGAAATTCGTACATCAGGGAGGAATCCGCATTGTAGATCTTCAGGGGCGTCCCTTTTACCGCCTCCAGCTTTTTTGCCAGTGCGTCCAGGCTCAGGGAGGTTTCCTTATAAAACACGAAGCGCCCCGTTTTTGCGCACCATGCCGTAAGCTCCGGGGAGAACAGCCTCTTGTAGGGCTTCGGGCATTCATATAGTCCAAAACGGACATCCGGTACTGCCTTTAAAATGCGAGTTAAGGTCTCCCTGATCCGGTCCTCGCCTTCCTCCCGGCCGCAGAGAGAATTGGTCAGCAATACGACGACATCCACGCCTGTGGCGGCCATCCGGTTTACAGAAGCGATCAGCTTTTCTGCCGGATCGTCGCCATTTGCAGGGCAGGGCTCCACATAGGCGGCAGACGCCACGGGGACCGCTCCCGCCGTCTCCTTCACACAGGCGGAAATTTTCAGACGCTCCTCCTCGGTCAGCAGCTCCATTTCGTTGGAAAGGCACACGGCGAACAGCCCTGCCGCGCCGTTATCCAGATACCATCTGGTCAGCGCCTTCAGCCCCTGGTGATCTACTTCCTTTTCTTCTGTAAAGGGCGTCAGCATCACCGGCCACAGCCCCTCCGGAAGCCCCTCCTTTTCTTCCTGCTTCGGGAAATGCAGATGCCAGAAAGCAATGGTCCTGCGCTTCCAGGTATATGTGAGATAGACGTCGTTCCCATTTGCGACAATGGCGGGATAGGAGAACTCCGCCCTTTCAACATTGGCGCTGCAGGGCGCATGGTCCAAAATTTCCGGATCGCTCCAGGTCTTTCCGTTATCCTCCGACACCGAAAAGGCGATGGGGGAGCGTGCCGCCCAGTTGCCGGAAACCGGATTGTATACCAGTACCAGCCTGCCGTCTGCCAGCCTGGCCAGATCGATCCCGCAGTTATTGTTGGGAAGCGCCGTCCGCCGGGCCATGCTCCAGCTGCGCCCGCCGTCTTCCGATCGGCTTGCGTAGATTGCCCCTTCACTGCTGCGCATCAACATATGTACGCTCCCACTCTCATCCTGCCACAGGGTGGGCTGGATCATGCCGCTGCCGTTGAGCATCCCTCTTTCCACCGGCACATTGGGGCTTCTTTCCCAGGTTTTTCCTCCGTCCTCCGAACGGTCAGTAAAGCACACCCATCCGTCCGCTTCCGTGGAAGCGGGGGCCAGGATCGCCCCGTCCAGCAGAGTGATGCATTTGTTTTTTACAGGCCCTCGGCCCCCGAGATCTCCCGGTACCAGCTCCCGTTCTTCACTCCAGCTAAGTCCGCTGTCTGTAGATTCCTTTACAAAGGTCTGCCACCGTGGGATCTCCTTTCCCACCTTATAGAACAGAAGAAGCCGCTTTCCCTGTGCAAAAAGAACCGGGTTCCAGCACGGAATACCCGGCGCCTCGGCTATTTTTCTGGGTTCCTCCCATGTTCCGTTTTCTCTTTTGGCAAACCAGATGGCCACATCCGGCGCCTTTTCGTGTTCCCCGCCGAACCATGCCGCCCCCAGCTTGCCGTCCGGCAGGATGCAGACAGTGGACGCATGACATTGGCGGAACTTCGTTTCCGATTGAAAAATGTGCTGATGGCTCTTTACCTGATAATTCATGGGGTATCCTTCACGCGCCCTTTCGCTTCTGCACGGTTTCTGTCTTCTTCAGACATTTGATTCCGGTATCTCAGCAACTCGGGTCTTAAACCTGATTGATCAGGATCAGGAATTCCTCTGCGGACATTTTAGAGCGGTACAAAACGGGTTCAGCTTCGGAATCAGAATAGTAGAAATCCACAAAATCGCCGTTGACATCTACCACCGCCTCAAGGGATCTCTGCTCCTTCCAGGGGGTGATGGTCAGCAGATAATCAGGGTAATAGGCGAACATTTCAATGGACTTGGAAAGGGGCTGCGCATCCTCAAACACGCGGGAGAAGGCTTCGATCCGCTCTCTTCGTTCCTGAGTGCTGGCATTGAGATGCAAAAGCCGTAAATGATCTCCGTAGCCCTCAAAAAGATCCAGCTGCAAAGAATCCGGATTGCTGCATCCGCTCAGGCAAAGCAGGAAGCAGAGAAGCAGTATAGAAAAAATTTTTTTCATGTGACATCCTTTATCGTAGAAGATTTCTGTTTGCAAAACGGCCGGAAGATGGCCTTTACGGGCTGTCTTTATCTTGTTATTCTACCCAATTTAGCCCGAAAAGTCAAATCTCGATTTTCAAAAGGGATGCGGCATTTTGGCAGGCAATGGCCTCTTTTTCAGCGACAGTCAGCCCGGAGGCCTCCAAAAGCTCGCGCTCCGCCGGAACAGTGCTCCAGGGACAGTCAGTGGCGAAAAGGACGCGGTCTGCCCCGTGAAGTCTGATCAGCTCTTCAAACTGAGAAAGGGTGAGAAAATGGGAGGCAAAGGCGGTATCAAAGTACACATTTTTCCTGCCGGCCAAATGCTCTGCCGCTTCCTTGGGCATTTCCAGACCTCCCATATGGGCGGCGATAATGGTAAGCTTCGGGAACAGCTGAGCGATCTTCCCCAGGGCCTTTGGCGTGCAGTGAACGGCATCGGGAGAGTACGGGTCCCGCCCTGCGTGAAAGGCAACGGGAAGTCCCAGCTTTTCCGCCTCCTCATAGATCTGCATGGCCCGGTCCTCCAGGACAAAAAAGTCCTGGTAGTCGGGATGCAGCTTTACTCCCAGCAGTCCCAGCGCTTTGATGCGGGCAAGCTCTTCTCTCATGTTTTCCGCGTCCGGAAATACGCTGCCGAAGGCGTAAAGGGGTCCTGCCTGAGAAGCGGCGGCAAAATCATTTACGGAAGTCTGCTGCTTCTGGTTGGTAGCGATGGAAAGAAGCAGGGCGCCTGAGCAACCCCAGCTTTGAAGCTTCTCAAGGGTATCCTCCCGAGTCCCTTCGGAATAGTAAGGGCAGCCGCACACATCCGCCAGACGGGTAAGGGCTTTTTGGGCCAAAAAGTCCGGGAAAAAGTGGACATGAGAATCAAAATACTTCACAGTTTCAGTTCCTCCTTGAATCGAAGCCGTTTGAAAATAGGAAAAGAGACTTCCCGGTTTCCGGGAAGTCTCCTGCTTTAAAAAGAAATCAGTCGCTGGTATAGGGGAGCAGGGCGAGGTGTCTCGCACGCTTGATCGCGACCGTCAAGGCGCGCTGATGATAAGCGCAGGTGCCGGTCACACGGCGGGGAAGGATCTTCCCTCTTTCCGAGATAAAGCGGCGAAGCTTTGCTACATCCTTGTAGTCGATATATTCTGCCCTGTCAACACAGAAGCTGCATACCTTTTTGCGTCCCTTGCGTCCGCCGCGGCGGACTTCTCTTTCGGGTCTATCAGCCATAACCAAAAAGCCTCCTTAACAAAAATTTAGTCTGAAGAGAGAAGAGCTCTCTCAGAAGGGAAGATCGTCGTCTCCCAGGATCTCTTCAAAATCCTCATTGCTTCCGCTGGAATAGGCGGGAGCGGGATCGCTGAACGCAGCCGGCTTTGAAACGGCAGGAGCGCTGTCCTCATAGGAACCGGAGCCGCCGCTTTCCCGTTTGGAGCCGGTAAAGCTGACATCGCTGGCCACGATTTCAAAAGCAGTACGCTTGTTTCCCTGCTTGTCCTCATAATTTCTGGTTTGAATGGAACCGGAAACAGCCATCATCTGCCCCTTTGTAAAGTACCGGCATATGAATTCGGCTGTGCTGCGCCAGGCCACCACATTGATAAAATCAGTTTGGCGCTCTGTGCCCGCTTTGGCGTAAGAGCGATCTACTGCAAGGGTGAAACTGACGACAGAAACACCTGACTGTGTGCTTTTCAGTTCCGGGTCGGCGGTAAGCCTGCCCATAATAGCGGCAATATTCAGCATGATCTGGCACTCTCTTTCATGGTTGGCAGATTACTCTGCACTTTCGCTTTCCGGGGCAACGGACTGCGCGGCGGGAGCTTCCGGAGCGGAGCCATCCACCGTGTCTGCTGCGATCGCTTCCACATCAATGTTGTTCTCTTCAGCTTTCTGGGGCTTCTGAGCCTTCTGTGCATTCACATGACGGGGGTCGCGCTTGACGATGATCGTGCGCAGGATCCCGTCAGTGATCTGGTAACGTCTGTCCAGCTCTGCGGTAAAGTCCGGCGTGCTTTCAAAGCTGATCAGGGTGTAATAGCCCTCGGTCTGCTTCTGGATGGGATAGGCGAAACGCCGCTTCCCCCAATCATCAACACTCGTAACAGTACCGTGCTCTTCGATAAGAGCCTTGAACTTGCCTACGAGAGCCTCGCTGCTCTCTTCGCCCATCTTGGCGGAAGTGATGATAACGGTCTCGTAGAGGTTCTTTCCATCTGCCATTTGTATTGCACCTCCTTCTGGTCTTTTGGCCCCGCGCATTTTGGTTTATCACGGAGCAAGGAAAGCTTGAAGCTGCCGAGATCTTACGGGATCAGGAAACAGAAAAGCGGAAAGCTTTTTGTATCCCGAAAGCGAAAGTCCCAGGCTTCAAACAAACTGTACCTCTCCAAAAGCGGAAGAGGTCAGCGTTTTTCATTATATACCATATATTCCCGAAAAGTCAAGGAAAAAACGGAAAAATGCGGCGGCTTAAAGGTTTTTGCTCAGCTCCTTCAGGTAGGCGCGAAAATCCTCCCCGATCTCCGGATGGCGCAAAGCGGTTTCCACGCTTGCCTGCATGATCCCCAGCTTGTTTCCCATGTCATAGCGCTTTCCGAAGAAATCCACGGCGATCATTCCCTTTTGAAGAGCCAGGGCGCGCATGGCGTCTGTCAGCTGGATCTCTCCTCCCGCTCCGGGGGGAGTCACTTCCAAGATATCGAAAATTTCCGCGGGTAAAATACAGCGGCCCAAAATGGAATACAGGGAAAACTCCTGCCCCTTTCCGGGCTTTTCGATCATATCCGTGCAACGGAAAAGATTGTCTCTTAAAGGCTCGAGCTTCAGCGAGGAATACTTGCGGATCGCCTCCCTGGACACCTCTTTGACGCCCACTGTGCCCAGGCCGAATTCCTCATAGGCGCGGATCAGCTGACCGCATACCGGGTCTTCCCCTAGGATCACGTCGTCGCCGTAAAGCACGGCAAATGGCTCGCCGCCCACAAAGGCTTTGGCACAGCTGATGGCATGGCCCAGCCCTTTCGTCTCCTTCTGGCGCACATAGAAGATGTCCGCAAGCTTGGAAATCTTTACGATCTCCTCCAGAACAGACGCCTTCTCCGGGCTTTTTCTCAGGCGCTCTTCCAGCTCCGGCGCCCTGTCAAAATGGTCTTCCAAAAGGCCCTTGCCCCGGTTGGTAATGATCAGGATCTCTTCAATTCCTGAGGCGGCGGCCTCTTCTACAATATATTGGATGGCGGGCTTATCCACAATGGGCAGCATTTCTTTGGGCATGGCCTTGGTGGCGGGAAGGACTCGGGTGCCGAGACCTGCGGCGGGGATCACCGCTTTTCTTATCTTTTTCATGTTTTTCTTTCCTCGCAAAATTCCAGTGTTTCAGACGGAAAAGGCGCCGGGGGCGCCGCTTTCCGAAAACGCTCAAAGCAATAGGGGAATATTGACTACGATCAGGTAACAGATAAACAGACAGACGGCCACCGGCACATTGACGCCGCCTTTTTCCGCCAGCATGGCGCCTGCTGCTTCCCCGGTGCGCCCGGCGGTGGATTTCACATTTTGGACGGTGCGGATACAGTGCTTCATATACATCTTGTTGCCGCGCACGCCGGTAAAGATCATCACCGCAAGCATCCCGATCAGGCAGAGAAAGGGAGAAGCAATTTGGAAGTACAGGGAAGGGTGATCGGCGATATACGCCATGATACTGGCCATCTGCTGGCTGGTGGGGCTTTGCAGAGCGGTAAGCTCGATCCCAAGCTGATTCGCAAGCTCCAGCAGCGTGGGAACTGCTAAGAAGAGGTACAGGCAGAGATACCCGATATATAAAGCGAAAATCAGCGCGGTCAGGATGATCCCGTACTTATACTGCTTGCGGTAAAGCATCCAGGCGCCGGAGAACAAAAAGGCGCAGAAGTTGAACTTGTTTCTCTTCCGCTGGCGCATATACCGAAACACCGGCATATAATACGCGGTATTCTGCTTGACCAGCTTCGACACGTCTCCAAAGGTGACGTCTGTTTCCAGAAACTCTGTAGGGCTGACCCCGCCCATGGGGTCTGTGGAATAGGGCATCCCTCCGAAGGCGCCCGGGGAGGGGGAGAAGGGCGCGCTGTAAAAGGGCGGAGGCGTTTTGCCCTGTTCATGGGGGATGCTCTGAGCATCGTTTCGATGGGTCTGCGGCTCTCCGGAAAGAGAAGCCCCGCAGCGATTGCAGAACAGCGCACTGTGGGAATTGAGCAGGCCGCAGGCGGGACATTCCTGATCTTTGATTTCTGCCCGGGGGTCGGAGCTTTTTTCAGGAGCCGGAGGCATCCAGGACTTCCCCTCCTTGTGAAGCTCTTCGGTAAATTTACAGGCTCCCTCTTTTTCAAAACAGACCCTGTGATAAGGCGCGCCGCATTCCGGGCAGACCACAATATCGTCCTCTGCCTGAAAGGGCACGCCGCAAACAGGACATTTGATCCCAATATAGTCGAGCATAACGTCAGCCATTCCTTTCTTGAAAGCACAGCCCACATTCCTGGGGAAGGAGGGTTTTACAGCTCTTATTCTACACGATTTTTTCCTAAAGCGCAACGAAAACGAAGTTTATTTTCACTCTGTTAATATTTTATCTTATTTTCCAAAAATGCCCGGTACGCAAAGAAAAAAGGCGTAAAACACCGAAAAAGTGTTTTACGCCTTTTGAAACCAAAGCAGGGCGGAACAAAAAAGAGCGTACCTTGTCAGGAGTCTTTATCCGGCTTGCCGCCTTTGCGAAGGTCGTCCACAAGCAGCTGCAGATGGGCAGCTGCGCTGTCGGTGAGACCCGTGATATCCAAATGACGGCCGTGGCTGCGGCCCAGCAGATCATCGGTGGATGTGTGAAAGACATCTGAAAGCTTCAGCAGCATTTCTATGGAGGGCAGGATATTGTCGTTTTCCCAGTTGGAAACGCTCTGTTTCGATACGCCCAGCCGTTTTGCGAGCTCCACTTGACTGATGTTCTGCGCCGTGCGCAGCTGGCGGATTCGTTGACTTAACATAAGCATGACCTCACAGAATAAAAAGCAATACTATTGTATTATTATTCTTGACATATCACAAATACTATAGTTTTGTAATATTGTACTACCAAAGGGGGAGATGCATATCAACGCAGCAGCTCGCAGACTGTGGCGCCGGCTTCTGGCGATACACCTTTTTGCTTTCTGTCTTTTGACAGTTGTCTGCGTATGTGGGCGTTCGTTTTACCGGCTCTTTCATATTCCGTGTCCCGGATGTGGATTGACGCGGGCTTGGCTCTGTTTTTTGCGCGGAGATTGGCAGCAGGCGATCCGGCACCATCTGCTTTTTCTCCCAACGCCCTTGTTCTGCTGGGCGTTTGCACACAGAGAGCTTCGCTTTATGCCAAAAGGGAAATGATTTAATTGGGTCCTTTTGGGGTATGCCTTTGCGCTGATGGGCTGGTATGTGTGGCGACTGCATATTCCCGGTCAATAAAATAAAGAGGAGAGAAGAGCACGACACAGGATAAGGTCGATATGTTCGTGATGACAAATCAAAAGTATCTGCCGGCAGAAAAAATCGTTTTCTTGAAGGAGAAGCTTTTGAGTGCCGATGAGTCCAAGTTCCAAATGGCTTCCGCCGTGGAGTTCAAAGACCCCACCACTATTTTGCTGGTGTCTCTTTTTCTGGGGGGCCTGGGGATCGACCGCTTTATGCTGGGGGATACCGGAATGGGGATCCTGAAGCTTTTGACAGCCGGACTTTGCGGGATCCTTGCGATCATTGACTGGTTTACAGTCCAGAAAAAGGCCAGAGAGAAGAACTACAATAATCTGATGCTCGTGCTGTAGATCAGAGCTGCAGTTTGCCGGAGATGAGAAAAGGCTTCCCGAAGGGGAAGCCTTTTCTCATCTTTTCGGGCCTTGAAAGGTCAGAAGAGTATTTTCCGGGAAGCGGTTTACTTTTTTCACCGTTTTCGGTATAATATGAGCCGGATCACAAGCGCCTTGAAAGGGGACCGTCAGGTCAACCGGAAATTATGGTGATGAGAGGATAATCCTATGCTGCAATTTGAAGAGCTCAAGCATGAGCTGGAAGAAAAGGAACGGGCCTTAAAAGAGCTTCAAAGCGCTTTGGGCCTTGAGAAGCTTCGGGAAGAGGTGGAAATGCTGGAGCATAAAGCCTCTGAGCCGGGGTTTTGGGACAATATGGAGACGGCCCAGAAGGTCACTCAGCGCATGGCGGCCCTCAAGGGGAAGGAAGAAAGCTACCGAAAGCTTTCCGCAAGAGCTGAAGACGCCCTGGCTTTGATCGAAATGGGGGACGAGGCGGAGGACCTTTCCCTGATCCCGGAGGTGGAGGGAGAGCTTGCCGCCATTCAAAATGAAATTGAGACCATGCGGCTTGCCACGCTGCTTACCGGGGAATATGACGCTAAAAACGCCATTTTGACTTTCCATGCCGGGTCGGGCGGCACAGAGGCCCAGGACTGGGCGGAAATGCTGTTTCGCATGTACAACCGCTGGGGCGAGCGCCACGGCTTCAAGGTCTCTACCTTAGATTATCTGGATGGAGACGAGGCGGGCCTGAAAAGCGCCTCTATCCTGGTGGAGGGGGAGAACGCTTACGGCTTTCTCAAAAGCGAGGCGGGCGTTCACAGATTGGTGCGGGTCTCTCCCTTCGACGCTGCCGGACGCAGGCATACCTCCTTTTCCTCTTTGGAGGTCATGCCGGAGATCGATGAAGACAATTCCGTGGAAATCAATCCGGACGATATCAAGATGGAAGTGTACCGTGCCAGCGGCGCGGGCGGACAGAAGGTCAATAAGACCTCCTCCGCGGTGCGGCTGATCCATATCCCCACGGGGATCGTGGTGTCCTGCCAGGTGGAGCGCAGCCAGTA
>CAZMFF010000055.1:0-14766 GCA_964565505.1 uncultured Acutalibacter sp.
AAGAGAGACAAGCACAAGGCTTGTCTCTCTTGTTTTGGCAGGGGCAGAAGGATTCCTCTCGCCTGCCGGCTCGGTCAGCGCTGAACGGTCGCCACCGGCGACCAGCGCCCCTCAGCACGCTCCGCGTGCCAGTTTTCGAGCTTTTTACACACGAAAACAAGAGAGACAAGCACAAGGCTTGTCTCTCTTGTTTTGGCAGGGGCAGAAGGATTCGAACCCTCGGCACGCGGTTTTGGAGACCGCTGCTCTACCAGCTGAGCTATACCCCTATCTGAAATTTATTGCCTGATTATCTTATCATTTTCTGATAGGGATGTCAAGTTTTGAAACGAAAAAAAGCGGGTTTTCTAATCCTTCATGGAGAGAGAGATCCTTTTTTTCCCCTCATCCACCTCCAGGACGGAGACCTCCACCACATCTCCCACCGTAAGCGCCTCAGAGGGATGCCGGATAAACTTATCGCAGATCCGGGAAATATGTACCAGTCCGTCCTGATGGACGCCGATATCCACGAACGCGCCGAAATCCACCACATTGCGTACCGTGCCCTTGAGCTTCATCCCCGGCTTCAGGTCCTTGAGCTCCAGCACATCGGTGCGAAGCAGCGGCGGGGGCAGCTCTTCTCTGGGGTCTCGGCCCGGCTTTTGCAGCTCGGACACGATATCTCTGAGAGTGGGAAGACCTATGCCGCATTCCCTTGCCGCTTTTTCTTCCCCATACTCTCTCAGCTTATTTTCCAAATCCCTGATTTTCCCAATTTGTGACAGCGCAAACCCGCAAAGGACCAGCAGCTTTTCCGCCGCCGGATAGGATTCCGGATGCACCGCCGTATGATCCAGCATATTTTTGCTTTCCGGCACCCGCAAAAATCCCGCGCATTGCTCGAAGGCTTTCGGGCCCAGCTTTGATACCTTCAAAAGCTCTTTGCGGGAAGAAAAGGCGCCCTGCGCCTCTCGGTAGGCTGCCACATTCTGAGCTACTGCAGGGGTGATTCCCGCCACCCGGCACAAAAGGGAGGGCGACGCGGTATTCAAATCTACTCCCACCGCATTGACGCAGTCCTCCACTACCCCATCCAGAGCTTCTGAAAGCTTGGCTTGAGGCATATCATGCTGGTACTGTCCAACGCCGATAGAGCGCGGGTCGATCTTCACAAGCTCCGCCAAAGGGTCCTGTAAACGCCTTGCAATGGACACAGCTGAGCGCAGAGAAACATCATAATCCGGAAACTCCTGAGCACCCAGTTGGGAAGCGGAGTAGACAGAGGCGCCCGCCTCGCTGACCACCATATAGGAAAGCGGATGCCCGTACTCTTTGATGAAATCCGCCACAAAGATCTCTGATTCCCGGGAAGCCGTCCCGTTTCCAATGGCGATACAGGTCACTCCATGCTTTTCACACAGCTGATGAAGCTTCTTCCTGGATTCTTCCACTTTATTGTGGGGCTTTGTGGGATAGATGACCGCCGTTTCCAGCACCCGGCCGGTACTGTCTACCACCGCTAATTTACATCCGGTACGATAAGCCGGGTCAAAACCTAAAATCACCTGATTTTTCACCGGCGGCTGCATCAACAAAGGTCTGAGATTCAAAGCGAAGGTGTGGATGGCCTGCGCGTTGGCCTTTTCTGTCAGCCCGCTTCTGATCTCACGCTCCAGAGAGGGAAAAATCAATCTGCCCCAGGCATCCTCAGACACCTCTTTGAGAAGCTCCTGATAGGGATGGCCCGGTCCTTTGGCGTTTTCAAAGATCTTCTGGACCGCCTGACCTTCCTGCGCGCAAAGGGAGACCTTCAGGACTCCCTCCTTTTCCCCGCGGTTGATGGCTAAAATCTGGTGGCTTTGCAGCTTTCTGACCGGTTCTTCAAACTCATAGTAAAGCCGGTATACCGTGTCTTCCTTCGTGCTCGCTTCACAGCGAAGAGAACAGGCGCGCTGCAGCTGCTCCCGCAGCCTTCCGCGAAGCCCGGCGTCATCGGAAAAGATTTCTGCGATGATATCCTTTGCCCCCTGCAGGGCCTCCTCTTTCGTCTGGACGCCTTTTTCAGGATCCACATAGCCTTGCGCCAGAAAAAACGGCTCTTTCCCCTCCCCCTTTCCGGAGAGCAGACACATTGCAAGAGGTTCCAATCCCTTCTCTCTCGCCACGCTGGCCCGGGTGCGGCGCTTAGGCCGATAAGGCCGGTAAAGATCTTCTACCTGTGCAAGAGTGTCCGCGGCGTCAATATCCAGAGAAAGCTTTTCTTCCAGCTTTCCCTGTTCGTCGATCGCAAGCTTTACCTCTTCTTTTCTGGCATTGAGATTTCTGAGATAGGAAAGCCGCTCAGAAAGCCTGCGGATGGTCTGGTCGTCCATTGCGCCGTGACGCTCTTTGCGATAACGGGCAATAAAGGGCACAGTGTTCCCCTCGTCAAGAAGCGCCACCACTGCCGCGGCATGCTCGTCCTTTACTTCAAATTCCCGGGAAAGACGCCGGATCAGCTGCTGTTCATATTCTGCCATGGTATTTTCCGCCCTTACAAAAATTTTTCTCTATCCTATCACACAAAAGGCGCTCTTTTGTCAACTCACTCGATATCTTGTGCAGCTCCCTGTTTCGCTATGCCTTCAGGTCCTCAAAATAGGAATGGTATCGAACGCGATATCGGCTTTTCGGAAACAGGAAGCGGTGCAGCGAGATAAAGTAGTCGTCTGTCATGCTGGCGATATAATCCACAACGATCTGATTGTGACTCTCGCTGAGATAATCATAATCTTTGTAGTATTGCAGTTGGCCGCGGACCTCGCTGATATGGTGGCAGTAAACGGGAGACGCCTTTTTCCCTTCGGAAAGATCCTTCAAAAGCTTCTCATAAAGTTCCCGGAACATAGGGCGAATATCGTCTTCATAGGTTTGTTTCACTTTCCGGTCTGCGTAAATTTTCTCGTTGTTTTCCCTCTTCGCCGTCTTCAGATCCTCATAAGTTCCCGGGCTCAGGCTGATATGATCCTTCCCATAGCTGTTTTCCAAAATATCCACCGTCATATTGTTGATGATCGCCGCATTCTCCGTTCCGATCTCCTGCGTGGAAAACTCGGTATCCGAATCGATCATACGCGCCCTTCTGGCGTCCTGCCTGTCCTTGCCCAGGTAGGCGATCATATCGCACAGACGCACAACACAGCCCTCCAAAGTAGAGGGGATCAGCCTCTGAACAGCCGTCTCCCCTTCCCGATAGCAGGCCTCGACCCTGCTGTCAAACTCCTCAAAGCCGGAGAGAGGTGCAGGCCGGTAACACTGCTGCTCGAATTCGCCGTTATGGCACAAAATCCCATCCAGGGTCTGCAGGCTCAGGTTCCGGCGAAAAAGGCTGTCCAACACCCGTACGCTGTGTACATTGTGACAAAAATGCCGTCCGGTATGCTCGCAAAGCAGCTCGTCCAGAAACCGTTCTCCCGCATGGCCGAAAGGAGTATGTCCAATATCGTGCCCCAGGGAAATTGCCTCGATCAGATCCAGATTCAGCCCTAAAACAGCGCCGATATTTCTCGCAATTCGGGAAACCAGCTGAACATGCAGCGCCCTGCGGGTAATATCATCATTTTCGTAGAAGGAGAACACCTGCGTTTTATCCGCATATCGGTTATAAAGGGGCAGGTGCATGATTTTTTCGATGTCCCGCACAAAGGCAGGGCGCCAAAGGCTGGCGATATCCCCCGGGCGGTCTTCCCGCCTTGATACTCCCTCTTCGCAAAAGCGCCGGGGGTTCTCCCAATGGGCCGCCCGATCCTCCCGGATCCTCTTCTGCAGATCTTCACTTAATGAGTAAAGCGCTAAAGCCATTTTCTTCCTCCCTGCAAAACAAGCCTCTGCCGCGTAAAACGGCGGAGGCTTGCTCAAAATAAGACCCAAAACAAACTGCTGATCAGATGGAAAGCCGTGCGGAGATCCGATATAGCTCTTCGTCAAAGACGCGGGGCATATTTAAGGCTTCTGTGATATCAAAATCCACAATATCCTCGCCCTTCAAGGCAACGACCCGGTTCCCCATTCCCTCATGAAGCAGCTGGACGGCATGATATCCCATCCGGCTGGCTACCACCCTGTCCCGCAGAGTGGGGGAACCTCCCCGCTGAACATGCCCTAAAATGGTGGCGCGGCTTTCAATGCCCGTCTCCTTCTGAATGCGCTCGGTCAGCTCCTGAGTGTGACCCACGCCCTCGGCCACCACCACGATAAAATGCTTCTTTCCGGTGGCCTGCGCGGCCCTCATCCTGGCGGCAATATCCGTTTCAAAATCAAAGGGCACCTCCGGTACCAGCGTAGCGATGGCGCCGGTTGCGATGCCGGTATGCAGGGCGATATCCCCACAGCGGCGGCCCATGACCTCCACCACGCTGCAGCGGTCATGAGACTCGGTGGTATCCCGAATGCGGTCGATCATCTCCATCGCCGTGTTCAGAGCCGTATCATAACCAATGGTATAATCCGTGCAGGCAATATCATTGTCGATGGTGCCCGGCACACCAATGCACTTTACCCCGGCCCCGGTAAGGTCTCTCGCTCCGCGAAAAGAGCCGTCTCCTCCAATCACCACAACGCCGTCGATCCCTTTGGCCCTGCACATATCCGCCGCCTTCTGAACTCCTTCCGGCGTGTTGAACTCCGGACTGCGGGCCGTGAACAATGCAGTACCGCCATGCTGCATAATATCGGAAACACTGCGCATGTTCATCTCCTGAAGGTCTCCGTGGAGCAGGCCGTTATAGCCACGCTTCACCCCATACACCTTCATACCGAAAGACAATGCAGAACGCACAACGGCCCGAACCGCCGCGTTCATACCGGGAGCGTCTCCCCCGCTGGTCAATACTGCGATACATTTTGCACCCATAGTTTCTTCCTCCAGCTATTTCCTGCAAAAAATCTGCTTTATCAAAAAAGATACTGGAAATATTATAGCAAATGTCAAAAATTTATCAAGTGGTTTCCTATGATTTTGAATACAGATTTTCTCAGAGCTTTCCACGCTGCCCCCTGAACGCCACGTTTTCTTCCCCCAGAAGCTTTTCCAGGGCTGAAAGCAGCGGCTGATTTACCGATACCCGATATTTTGCAGGCGCCTTTACCGTCTTTTGGGTGTTTTCCAGCACCAGATAAACATCGCTGGGGCCTTCGAAAATTTCGATATATTGCAGCGCCTTAATACAACGGGGATCCTCTTTTCCGGGCACTCGAAGATAGAGTCCTTCCCGCATTGGCTTCTGAGAAGCGCCCTGCGGGCTCTCTCCCTGATCCAAAACGGGAGCGGGCTCCAGAGAATCACACAGAAGCTTCGGCTCCTTTTCCTCTGTAAAGCTGAGCCTGCCAACTGCCGTTACCACTGCGCCCTCGAAAGCAAGATTCCCGTATTGTTCCAAAATTTTGGGAAACACCAGCGCTTCTATGGAGCCATACATATCCTCCAGCGTCAGAAAGGCCATATCGGCCCCGGTTTTTGTGGTCTTGCGTTTCAGCCCTGTGACCATGGCCAAAAGGTTCACTTTCTGACCATCCTGATAGAGAGACGATTCTCCAGCCGCACTTTGAAAGATCTCATCTGTTCTCCCGTAAGCTCCCTGACCGTAAAGCGCTCCGTAGGCTCCCATAGGATGGCCGGAAAGATACATTCCCGTCACTTCTTTTTCCATGGCGAGCTTATCGGCCTCAGAGAAGTCGGGAGCACTCTCCAGCTCTATCCCCCGGTTCTCACCGGCTTCAGGAGTATCAAAAAAGCCCAGCTGACCCTCCAGATTCTTCCGTTTCTCCTCCTCCAGCCCATCCATTACCGGTCCTACCGCCAAAAGCATTTCCCTGCGGTTGTTGCCCAGACCGTCCAGCGCCCCGCATTTGATCAGGCTTTCTACTGCCCGGCGGTTCAAATCCTTCCCGGACATTCTCCGGCAAAAATCCGGAAAGGAGGAAAAGGGACCGCCGGTCTCCCGTTCGGCAAGCATACGGAGGATGACGCCTTTGCCCAGATTTTTCACAGCAAGCAGGCCGAAGCGAATGCTTTTCCCCACTACCACAAATCCGTTTTCGCTGAAATTCACATGAGGAGGCAAAACAGAAATTCCCAGGCGGGAGCACTCTTCGATATACTCTGCCACCTTCCCTGCCCATCCCAGCACACTGGAAAGCAGCGCCGCCATATATTCACAGGGATAATGAACTTTCAGATAGGCC
Organism: uncultured Acutalibacter sp.; assembly: GCA_964565505.1. Classification (GTDB taxonomy): domain Bacteria; phylum Bacillota; class Clostridia; order Oscillospirales; family Acutalibacteraceae; genus Acutalibacter. The sequence continues at coordinate 6,205 of CAZMFF010000055.1, forward strand.
GTCTGGTAAGCTACCACCGCATAGGCGGCGGCATGAGATTTGTTGAAGGCATAGGAGGCAAAGTTTTGGATCTCGCCGAAAAGCTCCGTTGCCGTTTTTTCATCCACTCCCCGATTGACGCAGCCTTCCACTTCATAGCTTCCGTCCTCCCGCTTCTGGCCGTAGATGAAAACCTCTTTTTCCCGCTCCAAAACATCGTGCTTTTTTTTGCTCATCGCTCTGCGGACAATATCTGCCCTGCCTAAAGAATATCCAGCCAGCTCCCGGAAGATTTCCATTACCTGCTCCTGATAGATAATACAGCCAAAGGTCACCTGGAGGATTTTTTTCAGCCGCTCATGACGGTAAGTGATCGCTCCGGGATTTTTTCGGTTTTCCAGATAGGCGGGAATAAACTGCATGGGACCCGGGCGGTACAGAGAGATAATAGCCGTCAGATCTTCAATACTCTGGGGAAGCGCCTGGGTGAGCAGGCGCTTCATTCCGCCGGATTCAAATTGAAAGACGCCTTGAGAAGCTCCGGTAGAAAGCGTTTGAAACACCTTGGGGTCATCCTCCGGAATAGTCTCCATAGAAAATCCGGGATCTCTACGGCGGATCATCTCTACAGCGTGATCGATGACAGAGAGGTTGCGAAGGCCCAGAAAATCCATTTTCAAAAGCCCCAGCTCTTCGATGGTCGTCATGGTAAACTGGGTGACGGTGCAGTCGTCATTGCGCGCTAAAGGCACATATTCCATCACCGGCCTGTCGGTGATCACCACCCCCGCCGCATGGGTAGAGGTGTGCCGGGGCATACCCTCGATTTTTCTGGCCATGTCCACCAGCTCCCGTACTTGACTGTCGCTTTCATATTTCTCCCGAAATTCCCGTGAGGAGGAAAGCGCCTTTTCCAAGGTCATCCCCAGCTCCATAGGCACCAGCTTCGCAACCTGATCTGCTTTTTGATAGGGCACCGCCAAAGCCCTTGCCACGTCACGGATCGACCCTCTGGCCGCCATGGTGCCGAAGGTGACGATCTGCGCCACATGATCGCTTCCATATTTTTCCATCACATAATCTATCATCTCATCCCGGCGCTCGTCGCTGAAGTCGATGTCAAAATCCGGCATGCTTACCCGCTCCGGATTTAAAAAACGCTCGAAAATCAGTCCGTACCGAATGGGATCCACATTGGTGATGCCCAGGCAATACGCGGCTAAGCTTCCCACGCCGGAGCCCCGGCCGGGGCCCACCGGGATCCCTACGCTGCGCGCGTAGCGGACGAAGTCCCAAACGATCAGATAGTAGTTTACATAACCCATTTCATCGATCACACGGATCTCATAGTCAAGCCTTTGTTTCAGGCTTTCGCTGACCTTATCTTCATAACGGGCTTTCAAGCCCTCCTCGCACAGCTGTACAAAGAAATCCCGGTTTTTGACCCCGCCGGGAATATCAAAACGAGGGAGCTTGGTTTTTCTGAATTCAAAATCCACCTGGCAGCGCCGGGCGATTTTCTCCGTGTTGTCCGCCGCTTCCGGAAAATCAGGAAACAGCGCCCGCATCTCCTCTTCTGATTTTACATAGAATTCCTCCGAACCGAACTCCAGCGCGCTCTCGTCCTCCACAGTTTTTCCCGTCTGAATGCAGATAAGCACCCGGTGCATTTTGCTGTCCTCAGGCAGGATATAGTGGCAGTCGTTGGTAAGCACCAGCGGGATCCCCGTTTCCCGGGAAAGGCGCAGCAGATTTTGATTTACATAACTCTGAGCCTCTAAACCGTGATCCTGAAGCTCCAGAAAGAAATTCTCCTTGCCGAAGATCTCCTGATAGCGAAGGGCGGCCTCTTTCGCCAGGGGATAATTGTTCTGTGCAAGGGCGCGGGGAATTTCCCCGGCAAGACAGGCGGAAAGGGCGATCAGGCCCTCGTGCCGCTCCCGCAAAAGCTCCAGATCCACCCGCGGACGATTATAAAACCCTTCGATAAATCCCTGAGATACCATGGCGATCAGGTTTTTGTAGCCGGTCTCATTCTCACACAGCAAAACCAGATGCCGGTTTTCTCCGTCCAGCTCATGGACCTTATCGTGCCTGGAGCGCTTCGCCACATAGACCTCACAGCCGATGATCGGCTTGATGCCCCTCTTCTTTGCAGCTTTGTAAAAATCCACCACGCCATACATATTGCCGTGGTCAGTAATGGCCATTGCGGTTTGCCCCAGCTCCTTCGCCCGGTCCAGCAGCCTTTCGATCCGGCAGGCTCCGTCCAGGAGGCTGTATTCCGTGTGCAGATGAAGATGTACAAAGCCCATTTGGAATCTCCCTTTTTCTACTTTACCTGAAACCAAAAGTAGTATTCCATACCGATATTTTCCTTCTCTTTTCCCCAGTAACACTCCAGGCAGATCAGGTACTTCCCCGGGTCCTTCACCTCGGGGAACCAGGTCCTTCTTTCCTGTGCTATCTCAAAATTTTCGTCATACACCGTGAAGTAGAAGCCGCCGTTTTCCGAACCGCCCTCATAGCGAACGGAAAAATCCCTGTCGTACAAAAGGGTCGGGGCCTCTTTTCCCGCTTCTTGAGGCAGCAGCCGCTTTTTCTCCTTTCGCTTTCCGTCCTGCGTGATGAAGCACTCATGGGAAAGCGGCTCAAGAGATGTACCGGCACTGCTGACAATGGTTTTTCCCACCTGAGGCGGTCCGTTTCCGATCTGTCCTAAAAGAAGATACAGCACGCTCAGGATCAAAAGCAGCACTCCCGCTGCCAGAAACAGGTCCAAAAGCTTTCGTTTCATTTCTCCGTTTCCCCCCAAAGGAGGAGCCTCAGCCCTCCATAAACGTCTCCATTCCCTTTTCCTTGCTGAGCTTTTCTCCCAGCTGCAGAAGCTTTTGCATCCGGTGGTTGACGCCGCTGCGGCTGATCCCCAAAGCCTCTCCCAGCTGTCTCAGCGTCATCTCCGAGTTTTCCAGGCGCAGCCTGGCAAGCTCCTCCAGCTCTTTGGGCAGCGAGCCCAGCCCCACCGTGTCGTTGATCAGGGCGATCGCCGCCGTCTGCCTGGCAGATGCCGAGTAGGTCTTATCCATATTCGCCGTTTCAAAGTTGGAGCGGCGGTTAATATCATTTTTCGCTTCCTTGTACATTTTGACCTGCATCAATTCCATAGAGGCCGCCGGAGCGCCCAGATAGGTCAAAAGATTTTCGATCTGTTCGCTGTCCTTCAGATAGACGATATAGCTTCCCTTACGCCGTGTAAGCGAGGGCGTCAGGGAACAGGCCTCCGTTTCTTCCAGAAGCCTGCAGAGACTTGCGCCAAGATTTTGATAAGAAACAGCAAATTCCAGGTGATACTCCTTATTGGGGTCAGTCGCCGTGCCGCAGGCGAGAAAAGCTCCTCTCAGGAAAGCGCTTTGGCAGCAGTCGTGCTCAAGCACTGCGCGGTTAACAAGCAGGCTCACTTCCCGGCCTGTATGGCCGAAAGCGGAAAGCAGCGCCCGCCGGGAGCCCTCGTCCGGCAAAGAGACCCGATAAGCCGGATTTCTCCGCCTGCTCACACCGTAAGTAAGCTCTCCCCCCGCTCCGGCAGCCGCGGCAGCCAGTTCCAGCATCCGCCGGGCCACGCTCCCGTTTTCCGTCACATAGACTGCCTCTCTCAGAGAAAAGCATTTTGAAAAGAGCCAGATCCCATAGCATTCTGCCCGCAAACAGCAAAGCTGCTTATTTTCAAGTTTACATAACTCAGATTTGATCTCCCGTGAAAAAGACATTGTGTTTCCCATTCCCGGTCATTTTCCAAACTGATTTCCCACGTCAGTGATTAGATCCCATCAGCGCCTTCACCTGCCGGGCGATCTCTTCTCTGTCCACCTTGGAAAAATCCGTCGTATCGATTATGATCCGGTCCTCTCCCACATCAAAGTTTTCCATTCCCCTGCTCTCAATTCCGGAAACAAATTGTTCAAAGCTGAGAGGAGGTTTTGATGTTTTCGCCCCTTCCGGCTCCGGATAGCAGGTGTTTACTACATGCCCTCTGTGCCGGTCAGGCGAATGCTCACGCTCCAAAAAGCGCCGGTAGATCGCCTGCTTGTCCCCGGTCAAGATCAGGGTGACAGGGCGGCAGTGATAACGCTCCAGCAAAGCCTTTATTCCCGGCTTTGAAGACTCCTCAAAATTATTCTCCAGCAAAAAGGGGATTTCCCGCTTCATCAGCTGCTCTGCAAAATAACAGCACAGCTGCATGGCTCCCTCTCCCAGAGCCACCTTTTCTTTTCGGGAGGAAAACCCGATCGTATCAAACAGGATCTCCTTGACCTCATCCTTCCCGATCATGGGAAGTCCTAGGTTTTCGGAAAGATACCTCCCCAAACTGGTTTTCCCGGAAGCCGGGATCCCGGCGATCAGCACGCACCGCATAGTGCAGCCTCCTTAAAACTTTTGAATATCCCGATGGGTAATGCTGGTGCGTACCCCCTTTGCCCCCAGGTGATCGCACATATACTGAGCCAAAGCCACTGAGCGGTGGTGCCCGCCGGTGCAGCCCACGGCGATCACCAGCTGACTTTTCCCCTCCTTGCTGTAAAGAGGCAGCAGATAGTCCACCAGGTCCGTAAACCGGGAAACGAAGCCCTTGGTCTCTTCCTTTTCCATCACATAATCCCGCACGGCGGCGTCCAGGCCGGTCTGAGGGCGCAGCTCGTCCACATAAAAGGGGTTCGGCAGACAGCGCACATCGAATACCAGGTCTGATTCCATCGGAACGCCGAATTTAAATCCGAAGCTGATACAGTGTACAGAAAGGGAATCTTCCGCGCTGCTCAAAAACAACTCGGAGATCCTCGCCTTGAGCTGAGCGGGGGAAACGCCGGTAGTATTGATCACATAGTCAGAGCATTCTCTGACAGGCTTGAGCATTTCCCTTTCCAGCTTTACCGCCTGTTCCAGAGATCCGTTCAAGTCCTCCGAAAGAGGATGCTTGCGCCTGGTCTCCTTGAATCGCGTTACAAGCACAGAGTCAGAAGCGTCTAAAAACAGGATATGATAGCTCCTCTTTTCCCTCTTTAATGTCTCCATTGCTGTGAAAAAGGATTTAAACAGCTCTCCTCCTCTGGTATCTGTAACCACAGCCACCCTTCCCATCAGCCCTTCCGACTTGACGCACAGGTCATAAAACACCGGGATCAATGCAGGCGGAAGGTTGTCCACACAAAAGAAACCGATATCCTCCATCGCGTGCATTGCCCTGGTTTTTCCCGCCCCTGAAAGGCCGGTCACCACCACAAATTCCATCTTTTTCCCCTTCCTGTATCCAAAAGCTTCCCTAAGTCCTCACGGCAAAAAGCGCTCTGCCCGGCTATTCGATCACCTGCACTTCACACTCCAGCTCGATCCCCTTCTCCCGCAGAACAGTTTCCCGAATCATCTCGATAAGGCCCATCACATCGGCAAAGGAGGCATTTCCGGTATTCACGATAAATCCCGCATGTTTGGGGCTCACCTGAGCCCCGCCCCGGGAAATTCCCTTCAGGCCGCACTCCTCGATCAGCGCCGCGGCAAATCCGCCCTGAGGCCGTTTGAACACACTTCCCGCGCTGGGCATATCATAGGGCTGTTTTTCTTTCCGACGCCGCATCAGCTCATCCATCTTAGCCGAGATCTCCGCGCCGCTTCCGGGGAAAAGCTGAAATTCCGCACAGGTGATAACCTCTTTTTTTCCGGTATAGCAGCTTTTCCGATAAGAAAAGGCCAGCGCCTCTCCCGCCGCTTCCCCCATATTCCCTTCCGGCGTCATATGAAACGCCCGGGAAACCACGCCTTTCATCTCTCCGCCGTAGGCGCCGGCATTCATATATACAGCGCCCCCCACAGAGCCGGGGATCCCCCAGGCAAACTCCAAGCCGGAAAGGCTCTTCTCTCTGGCCAGAGAACAGGCACGTGCAAGGGGAACGCCTGCTCCGCAGCGCAAAATATTTCCCGGAAGGATCTCCGCCTTTGCGAAATCTCCGGAAAGCGCCACCGCAGCCCCTCGAAATCCATCGTCGGACACCAGCAGATCGGAGCCGTTTCCCAAGAGGAAAAAGGGGATCTCTCCCTCCCGCAAAGCACAGATCACCGCTGAAAGCTGGCGCTCGTTTCCCGCAAGGTACAAACGGTCTGCAGGGCCGCCGATCTGAAAGGTGGTATGCCTTTTCATCGGCTCATCCATTCTGATTTCGCAGCCCGCAGCGGCTGCCGCCCGATCCGGCAAAGTAAAATTCAGCTTCAAAAGGGAACCCTCCTGCTGTCGTCGCTTTCTTTTCAGTTCAATCTGTTTTCAAATATATTCGTATGGGCCTCAAGATAATCCCGCAGCCGCTTTTCGGAAGCATTCAGGATCAGCTCCTCCGGAAAATCGATCTCCTCCAGCATTTTCAGCGCATAGGGGAATTCCCCTACCTGCGTCTCAAAATGCGCGTCAGAATCCACAACGATAGGCACGCCGTACTTTTTGCAGGCCAGCGCTATCTTTTTGCAGTTTTCTACATTCTTCTTTCGCACCTCAAAGGTGTGGTTATTGATCTCCACCAGCTTGTGATTGGCTCCGAATTCCGGAATCACCTTGTCGTAATCATAGGCAAAGTCCGGGTCGCCGCTGTGGGCGATGATATTCACCTTAGGATTTTTCGCCACCTGAAGCCAAAGATGGGTACACTTTTCCACATCCGGATCCTTGAGGCCCTCCAGCCCCAGATTGTGGATAGACGCCACGATCCAATCCAGCTTGGAAAGCTCATCCTCGTCCAGATCGATCTCTCCGTCAAAATTCAGAATATTTCCCTCCGCGCCCGCAATCAGCATCACGCCCCGGTAGTAGAGGGGCAGCTCTCTGAGACTGGTAAAGTACCAGGTACGGGGAGATCCGGGCATGGTCTTTGCGTGGTCTGTGATCGCAATAGCAGACAGCCCTTTTTGCGCCGCCGCGCAAACCATCTCCGTAATGGTGCTGTGCGCATGGGTGGAAGAAATTGTGTGTGTGTGCAGATCCGCAATGATAGGATACCCCATAAAAACGCTTCCTTTCTGATTTCTCTTCGGTCAAATATCCAGATCCCGCTTGATGTCTCCGCCCTGCAGGTCGGCAATGTCCATACCCAAGCTGGAAAGCAGCTCTTGGGCGGCATTGTACCCCATTTTTTTCTGGCGGTTATTCATGGCCGCGACCTCAATAATGATCGCCAGGTTTCTGCCAGGCTTTACCGGAATGGTCATCACAGGGATTCGGATCCCTAAAATCTCTGTAAATTCGCTGTCGATCCCCATTCTGTCATAGACCTTGGTGGCGTCCCAGATCTCCATATTGATACACATATCGATTTTTTCAGAGAGCTTCACCGCGCCCATGCCGAAAATACGCCGGGCATTGATGATTCCGATACCCCGAAGTTCAATAAAATGCCGGATATTTTCCGGAGCCTGTCCCACCAGCGACTTGCTGGACACCCGGCGGATCTCCACCGCGTCGTCCGCAATCAACCGGTGCCCCCGCTTGATCAGTTCAATAGCCGTCTCACTTTTTCCCACTCCGCTGTCTCCTACCAGCAAAATGCCTTCGCCGTAAACTTCAACCAGCACGCCGTGACGGGTGATCCTGGGAGCCAGCTCCACATTGAGAAAAGCAACCAGACTCGCCACCAGGTTTGAGGTGGAGTCTTTTGCGGAAAGCAGCGGGATCCCGTGCCTTTTAGCCGCGCTGAGCACCACTTCCCCCGGATCGATATTTCTCGCCACAATGACAGTGGGCGGGTGCAGGGCAAAAAATTGGTCGATTGCCATCGCCATTTTTTCAGGCCCAAAGCTTTTCAGCATCTCGATCTCCGAACGCCCCAGGATCGTGATACGGTTCGGGTCGAAATAGTCGCTGTAACCGTTGAGTTCCACCCCGGGCCTGTTCACATCCCGGGATTTAATCAGTATCTCCTCCGGCCGGCGGGGCAGATAAAGCTCTGTAAGACTCAGCTCTTCCATCACCTTTGAAAGGGGGATATGATATTCTTCCGTCATATTCGCACCATCCTTTTCCACTGAATTGAGACCGGACCGCGCCATATATCCTTCTCCTCTTTCTTCGAAGAGAGGTTTTTCTTCATTATAGCCGAAATTGAAAAAAAAAGAAAGCGCCGATCTTTCCTTCATGAAAAAAATAGCTCTAATTTTTTTTACTTTACCTCTTGATTTTTTTGAAATTTCATATTATAATGAGTAAGCTTTCTTCTGGAAGGCGGATAAATATCGCGGGGTGGAGCAGTTCGGTAGCTCGTCGGGCTCATAACCCGAAGGTCAGAGGTTCAAATCCTCTCCCCGCAACCAAAGAAAAGAGCCACACCCAAAAGGTGTGGTTCTTTTCTTTTATGTCGATACAGGATTTGAACCTGAGAAGGTCTGCGCGTGAGAAAGCGCCCCGGCGGGGCGCTTTCAGCGCAGAGCGGCGAACCCGGTACCGCGCCGAAGGCGGGGTGCGGTGAGCTGTCAGCTTGCGCAGCAAGCGGTCAAATCCTCTCCCCGCAACCAAAGAAAAGAGCCATACCCAAAGGGTGTGGTTCTTTTCTT
>CAZMFF010000056.1:0-13625 GCA_964565505.1 uncultured Acutalibacter sp.
TCCTTTTCCCTTTTTCTTTTCTCCTTTGTCCAATATCTATTGTAGTCCTACACCCGAAAGCCCGGTGAATAGGAAAGGGAATTGACCGATTTTTTGTTTGGTGTTATACTGAAAAACCGGATCAATATCAAACGGCAATATGCGGAAAGGAAGAGGATCGACCTTATGGCAGTGCAGAATAAACCCACCGTGGCTGTGGCTACGGACAGCAACAGCGGAATTACTCAGGCTCAGGGATCAAAGCACGGTATCGGCGTGATTCCCATGCCGTTCCTCATTGACGGGAAAGAATATTTTGAGGACGTCTCCATCACCCGGGAGGAGTTTTTTCAAAAGCTGGAGGAGGGCGCCGATGTGCAGACCTCGCAGCCCAGCCCGGAATCAGTTACCGCCTTATGGGACCGGCTTTTGGAGGAGTACCGGGAGGTGGTCTATATCCCCATGTCCGGCGGGCTGAGCAATTCTGTCCAGACGGCGCTGGCGCTTTCGGAAAGCTATGGCGGCAGGGTGCAGGTAGTGGATAACCACAGGATCTCCTGCTCGCAGAAGCAGTCTGTCCTCCAGGCTGTGCGCCTGGCGAAAGCCGGCATGGACGCCGCCTCCATCAAAAACTTTTTGATGGAGCACGCGCTGGACGCCAGCATTTATATTGCGGTGGATACCTTAAAATACCTGAAAAAGGGCGGCCGGGTCACAGCCTCCGGAGCCGCCTTGGGAACGATTTTGAATATCAAGCCTGTTTTGCAGATCCAGGGGGAGAAGCTGGACGCCTATGCAAAGGTGAGGGGCATGAAGCTGGCGCAGAGCAAAATGCTTTCCGCAGTGGAAGAGGATATGAAGACTCGCTTTGCGGGCTGTGAGGTGCTGATCAAAGGGGCTCACACCTGCGATGAAAAGACAGCCTCTCAGTGGAAAAAGGAGATCTCCTCCTATTTCCCGAAGCATAAGATCTCTTTAGACCCATTGGCGCTGAGCATCAGCTGCCATATCGGAGCGGGTTCTTTGGCGATCGTGTGCATGAAGGTAGAGCCTCAGGCAGCGGGAGAGGCCTTTGAGCTGTAAGCCTCAGGGCCCTAAGAAGGAAATACCGGGAAGGTTTCTCATAACGGTAAACACAATGCCCAGGAGCAGAACTCCTATAAAGATCCAGAGAAAGCGCCTGCTTTGACAGAGCAGACGCTCTTCTCTTATGAAGCGCACCGCCTCCCACGCCGCGTATCCCAACAGGGGCGGCAGCAATAGGAAGAGAAAGGGATTGTGGTGGAAAGCACCCGCGAGATCTCCCTCAAAAAGGGAGAGAAACATCCGCTGCCCTCCGCAGCCTGCGCAGTAGAAACCGGTGCAGCGCAGGATCAGGCAGGCGGGCTGCACCACAAAGATCAAGACGGGCCCTGCGATCGCCATCACTAAAATGATTCCAAAGACCAGGAAGATCCGTTTTTTCATGAAGTGTGCCCGCCCCTTACTTCTCTACGTGTTTTGATAAGATTAAGTATATCACGCTCGAAGGGGAAAGAACAGAGAAAGGTCTCTTAAAAACTTCTTACGGAAAATCTTCCGAAAAAGAGGTTGACTTAAAGGGCGCTTTAACAATTATAATGAATTTGTATCTGCAAGCTGACGGGAGGAAGCGCCCCGCTTCCGGTTTTGCCTCCGGGTCCAGAAAGGGCGCAAAAGCTTTGCAGCAGGAGAAAGGAGAATGTAAAATGGCGGAAAACTATTTGGGAGAGAACATTAAAAAGCTGGGCTTCGGCCTGATGCGCCTGCCGATGAAGGGTGAGGAGATCGACATCGAGCAGACGAAGAGAATGGCGGATACCTTCATGGCCAAGGGCTTTACTTATTTTGATACGGCCTATGTGTACATCGGAGGAAAAAGCGAGGTGGCCCTGAAGGAAGCGGTGGTAGACCGTTATCCCAGAGAGAGCTTCCAGTGCGCGACCAAGCTGCCCATGTGGGATTTCAAAGAGCCCGCTGAGATGGAGAAGGTGTTTGAGGAGTCCCTTACAAGAGCAGGGCTCACCTATTACGATTTTTACCTTCTGCACGCCATGGACCACGAGAAGGTGAAAAAAGCGGACGCTTTGGATGCCTGGGGCTTCATGAAGCGCATTAAGGCAGAGGGAAGAGTCAAGCATATCGGCTTCTCCTTCCATGATTCGGCGGATGTGCTGGATGAGATCCTCACCGCCCATCCGGAAATGGAATTTGTGCAGCTGCAGATCAACTATGCGGACTGGGAGGACGAGAATGTCCAGTCCCGCAAGTGCTATGAGGTGGCCCGCAAGCATCAGAAGCCGGTCATTATCATGGAGCCTGTGAAGGGCGGCTCTCTGGCTACAATGCCTCCTCAGGTACAACAGGTGTTCCAGAAGGCGGATCCCAACGCATCCGTGCCCTCCTGGGCAGTGCGGTATGCCGCTTCTCTGGAGGGCGTGATCACCGTGCTTTCCGGTATGTCCAACGAAGAGCAGCTCAACGACAACGTGTCTTATATGGAGAATTTCCAGCCTTTGTCTGACAAAGAGCGGGGGACGATCTCTCAGGTGGTGGATATTCTGCGCACCATCCCCACGATCCCCTGCACAAAGTGCAAATACTGCGTGGACGGATGCCCCCAGAAGATCAATATTCCCGGAATTTTTGCGGCGATGAATACCCTTACGCTCTATAACAACGAGGCGGGCGCCAAGCGTTCTTATGAAAATTCCGTAAAAGAGGGCGGAAAGGCCTCTGACTGTATCCAGTGCGGGTCCTGCGAGGCCCATTGCCCGCAGCATATCGAAATTATCGAGACGCTGAAGAAGGCGGCTCAGGCGCTGGAGTAAGCTGGGCCCGGAAAATATCCCGGTGAATGAAGAACAGAAAACAGAGTAAAAAAATGTCCTTTGGGAAACGGTTGTTTCCCAAAGGGCATTTTTTGTGAGCATAAATGAAACGGTTTGACCGTTGTGCTTTTATGATACCGTGAGAGGAAAATATGATTTTTCAGGAAGCTTTCGAATGCGCGGAAAAGGGATATGCTTTCGGCTTTTGGGGGAGACTGAAAAGAGGCCTAAATACGGGAGATCAAAGGAGTTTTGCATTTTTTGGAAGCCTGTGCTATAATGGCCTCACAAATGCTTTCCGCCGGGGCCGTTTTGGCCGGATTTAGCTGATCAAAGCGCCGGTTTTGCCGTTGTGTCCGGGAAGTGCCGAAGGAGAGCGCCGCGGCCGGAAAGTTTTTCCCGTTTCTCAGGGAAACGGGCCGTATTCTGCGGCTCTTATCATGGTTTACACTGAGGTGAGTTCTCTGTGCATATGATCAAAAAGCTGAAGAGGACGATTGTATTTATACTGAAAATAGCTCTTTTTTCCTCTCTTTTCGGGATCTTTTTCGGGATCTTCGGGATCCGGAACCCCTGGCTTTTCAATTTTTCCAGAACCACAGGCGTTACCATGGTCACATTCGTGGTATTGGGCATCGCCCTGATGTCTGTGTACGGCGGGTATGCCATCGGCACCCAGAAAAGCAAGCCGATCGTTCACTCTATGGCGCTGGCTACGGTGATCACCGATCTGGTGACGCACCTGCAGCTGTCTATCATGAACACCAGCGAAAAGAACAATGACCATTTTGTTTATGAAACGCCCCACCTGCTGCTGCTTGTGATGGTGCTTCAGATCGTGGTCATCATCTTTTTTGCCTATTTCGGAAATTATGTGTATTTTTCCATAGAACCTCCGGAGCATTGCTGTATCCTCTCCTCCTCCCGGGAAAGCCTGGGGCAGATCATCCCAAAGATCCTGCGGTTCCGCAAGCAGTATGAGGTGGATGAGATCGTGCGCTTTGACGCGGAGGATGTGCTGGATGTCATTGAGCGCAATGATACGGTTTTTCTCTATGACGTGCCGGACGAGGCGAGGAACCGGCTGATCGATTTCTGCTATCAGAGACAGAAGAATATTTACTACAACTTTGAAATGCGGGATGTGGTGTCTCAGGGAGCGGGCACGATCACTCTGGATGACAAATCCCTTGTGATGTATACGGCTAAGGACCTTACCTTCGAGCAGAGAGTGGTCAAACGGCTGATGGATATTTTTATCTCTCTGGTGGCATTGATCCTCACAAGCCCCATTATGCTTTGCTGTGCCATTGCCATTAAGGCGGAAGACGGAGGCAAGGTATTTTATAAGCAGAAGCGCCTGACCAAATACGGCCGGGTGTTTGAGGTGTATAAGTTCCGCACTATGAAGGAGGAAAACTCCATTCATAAATCGGTGACGGCGGACGACGACCGCATTACCAGAGTGGGAAAATGGCTGAGAAAATTCCGCATTGACGAGCTGCCCCAGATGCTCAATATCCTGAAGGGGGATATGACGGTGGTAGGCCCCCGGCCGGAGATGCTGGAAAATGTGGAAAAATATACAAAAGAGCTGCCGGAGTTTTCCTATCGGCTGCGAATGAAGGCAGGGCTTACAGGACTTGCGCAGATCGGCGGAAAATATAACACCTCGCCCAAGGACAAGCTGGTGATGGATCTGCTGTATATTGAAAATTACAGCATCTGGCAGGACCTGAAGCTGATTTTCCAGACCTTCACGGTGTTTTTGAAAGCCTCTGAAAGCACAGAGGCCTTTGGGGTGGAGGAGCTTTACGATTTTGACGAGGATCGGGAGAAAAGACATCAGGAACGGGTCAAACAGCAAGGAAAAAAGGATGGGGAAGACCAATGACGGCCATTCGGGATTATCTGAAACGGGTATTTTCCGGCACGGGAGAGGAATTTTTCTCCTTGGCTCAAAGCGCCATGCAGGGGGAAAAAAAGCTTTTTGTTGTGACGGCGAACCCGGAAATTCTGATGAATGCCCAAAGAAACCCTCAAGTGGAAGAGCTGCTGCTTTCCGAAGAGACGGTGATCGTGCCGGACGGCATCAGCGTGGTAAAGGCCATGCGGCGCTGCGGGCTGGAGTCAAGGGAGAGGATCACCGGGGTAGACCTTGCCCAGAGGCTGTTGAAGGCGGCGGGTGAAGCGGGAAAGCGCATCTGTCTGCTGGGGGCAAAGGAAGAGGTGGTCTCCACCCTGGCGCAAAAGCTTCAAAAGCAGTATCCCCAGGCGCAGATCTACGCGAAGAACGGCTATGGAGCTGATAAAGACGAGGATTTTGGCAGCCTTTCTGCCCATGAGCCGGATCTCTTTTTGGTCGCCTTGGGAGCGCCCAATCAGGAGCTTTTGATCTTTCGGCATTTAAAGGAGCTGCAAAAGGGCGTCCTGATCGGCGTAGGCGGTTCCTTCGATGTGCTCAGCGGCTTAAAGCGGCGGGCGCCGAAAATTTTTGTTAAAACCAATACCGAGTGGCTGTACAGGATCCTGCGGGAGCCGTCCCGCCTGGAAAGGTTCTATCGGAACAACGTGAAATTTTTGAGAGAAGTGAAGCGTGTCCCAAAGGAAACGCGGAAGGAAAAGTAAATGCAGACCGGCGTTTTTCAAAGGGAAAAACGCCGGTCTTTCAGGGGAAGACCGCATTTCCCTTCGGAAGCTTCAGAAAATTGTAAGAAACTTGTTGATGATAATTTGAAAGATGCTCTCTATGATAGAGAACGGAAAAAGGAGACCATGCCATGGAAAAAGTGAAAGTGCTGTCTGTATTCGGCACCCGGCCGGAAACCATTAAAATGGCGCCGCTTGTGAAAGAACTGCGCAGGCGGAAGGAATTTGAAAGCGTGGTGTGCGTAACTGCCCAGCACCGTGAAATGCTGGATCAGGTATTGGAAGCGTTCCAGATCGTTCCGGATTACGATCTGGATATCATGCGCCCCGGCCAAACTCTTTCCGACATCACCTGCCGGGTATTAAAAGGCCTGGAAGAGGTTATTAAAGAGGTGCGGCCGCATATGATTTTAGTGCACGGCGACACCACTACCACCTTTGCGGGGGCTTTGGCTGCCTATTATGCCCAGGTGGCGGTAGGCCATGTGGAGGCAGGGCTGCGCACCTATGACAAATATTCTCCGTACCCGGAGGAGATGAACCGGCAGTTTGTGGGATGCATGGCTGACCTTCACTTTGCCCCTACAGAGCTCAGCCGGGAGAATCTTCTGCGGGAGGGAAAAAAGGACGAGACCATTGTGATCACCGGAAACACGGGGATCGATGCGCTGAAGACCACGGTGCGGGAGGACTATGAAGATGAGCTGCTTCGCTGGGCGAAGGGCTCAAGGCTTCTGGTGCTCACCGCTCACCGCAGAGAAAACCTGGGAGAGCCTATGCACAGGATGTTCCGGGCGATCCGGCGGATCGTGGAGGAATTCCCCGATGTGAAGATGGTTTATCCCGTGCATCTCAACCCCCTTGTGCAGCAGGCGGCTCAGGAAGAGCTGGGCGGCGATGAGCGCATACGGCTGATAGAGCCGCTGGAGGTCATTGAGTTTCACAATCTTCTGGCCCGGTCCTATCTGATCCTCACCGACAGCGGCGGGATCCAGGAGGAGGCGCCTTCCCTGGGCAAGCCGGTGATCGTGCTGCGGGATACCACAGAGCGTCCGGAAGGCCTTTCGGCAGGGACCTTGAAGCTGGCCGGGACGGAAGAGGGCGTGATCTATTCCATGGTGAAGGAGCTTCTGACCGACGAAAAGGAATACCACAGGATGAGCCATGCGCAGAACCCTTACGGAGACGGGCGCTCCAGCGCCCGGATCGCGGATGCCATCCTCCGGTGGTATGAGAACCAAAAATGAGAAGGAACGAGGAACGATGGAAGAAATTCTGACAAACAGTCCGAAGCAAAGCTTCGGGATCAAATTTCGAGTCACCAGAAGGCGGATCATTTTCAGTGCTGTTTTGGTCCTGGCGGCCCTGCTGTTTTTCATTTTTAATTCCCATTTATTTTTTGGAGGACCCGAAGAGGAGGAGCCGTCCTTTCAGCTTATCGATACGCTGTGTTACGCGCTGCTTTTGGCCTCTTCCTGCCTTTTGTGCTTTTTAGAGGTGAAGCTGCCCTATTATGTCAGGGCTATGATCGGCTGGGTCATGCTTCCTGTTTTGCCGGTGCTCGCGTTTGTGGCTGTGGACAGCATCAACGATACCAGGATCGCAAGCTTCAGCTTTTCGACCTCTTTGGCCAATTACATCGGCTACCTGATGGTCTTTTCTCTGATATTTGCCCTGTGCCGCCGGGTGTGGGTCACAGCGGCCGCGGGAGGAGGAATTTTCCTCTTTTTCGGGATCGTCAACTATTTTACGGCAGAGTTTCGGGGAGCTCCTATTCTGCCCTGGGATATTCAGACGGTGAGCACGGCGTTTTCTGTAGCGGGGGGCTATCGCTACGAGATGACGAAGCCGATCGCGGTCTCTCTGCTGCTTTATATCCTGATCTGCCTGCTCTGCTTTCAGGTCTGCCCGCGGGGAAAGGAGCACACCAGCCTCCGGTTTCGTATGGTGCAAAGGGCGGGGGCCTTCGCTATTTCCGCTGTTCTTTTTCTGATGATCTTTCCGGCCAATATCCTTTCGGATCTGGGGATCTCGGTCTGGGCCTGGAACCAGAAGACCAGCTCCAAGCTTACGGGGGTCACCGCCGGGTTCTTTGCCAATATCCAATATCTGATGGTGGATAAGCCCTCGGGATATTCTTCCCAGAAGGTGAAAAAGCTGCAGGAGGATATTGAAGCCCTCCCCGAGCTGGAGGCGCTTGGGTCGCCCTCCAAGGCGCCTACGGTGATCGCGGTGATGAATGAATCCATGACAGACTTTGCCGCGGTGGATCCCGAGCTTGCCCTGGAGCCTGACAATCAGCCCTTTCTCCATTCTCTTCAGGATTCCGGAAAGCTGATTTGGGGCACGGCCTGTTCTTCCGTTTACGGGGGAAATACCTGCAACAGCGAATATGAATTTTTAACGGGGAACACCCTTTCCTTCCTGCCCACAGGCAGCAAGCCCTACCAGCAGTATGTGGATGATTATCAGACCTCTCTGGTGAGCACTTTGAAAAGCCAGGGCTACCGGTGTATCGCCATTCATCCGGGCCAGCGCACCGCCTGGCACAGAAACACGGCGTATCCCTTTTTCCGGTTTGACGAGTTTCTGGACGTGACCTCCTTTGATGTGAAGCGCACTTTGGAACATAACCTTACCAGCGATATGTCCTGCTACGATCAGGTCATTTATGAGTATGAAAACAGAGGGAATGACCCGCTGTTCCTCTTTAATGTCACCATTCAGAACCATGGCGGCTATGAGGATGAGGATTTTCCCACCACGATCAGAGTGAAGGACGCCCCCGGAGAATTTCCGGAGGCAGAGCAGTATCTGAGCCTCGTCAAAAAATCAGACGAAGCGCTTGAGAAGCTGATCACCTATTTTTCAGAGCAGCCGGATCCGGTGGTGATCCTGTTTTTCGGAGACCATTGGCCCAATCTGGAAACGGGATTTATCTCCAAGCTTTTGGGCAAGGACGCGGAAAGCCTTGCTCTGGAGGACATTATGCGGGAGCATGAGGTGCCCTTCTTCCTTTGGGCAAATTACCCGTTAAAGGCTGAGAAGATCGAAAAAATCAGCCTAAACTATCTTTCCGGGCTGCTTTTGCGGGCCGCCGGCCTCAAGGATACGGATTATGTGAAATTCTTAGAGTATGTGCGGGAGACCTTTCCGGTCATCACTGCCAACGGTATGATCGACAAAGACGGCGTTCTCTATGAGACGGGAGAAAAAACTCCCTACAGCAGTATCTTAAATGACTACGCGATCCTGCAGTACAATAACGCCTTTGGAAAAATCGAGAAAAGGGAAGAGATTTTCTTACCATGAAAGAACGCAAGCGAGGAAAACTGCGGCGCTGGGTCACATTTTCTCTGAAGCCGAAAAATTTCTGGGCAGCGGGCGCCTTCCTTTTGGGGGCCTTGCTGCTTTGCCTGGTCGCTTCCTATCTGTTTATAGAGGACCCGCCGCAGGGAAGAGTTCCGCTTTTCATGGGACGCGTCTGGAAGGTTTTTCTTCTGGTTCTCTTTTCCGAGTTTTTTATGTTCCTGCGCATCCGGCTGTCCGGCCGGACGCGCAGGGCGTTTTCCTATGTGTTTTTATTCATTGCGCCCTTTTTGGCCTTTCTGACAGTGGATTTAATAAACGAAACCAATTTCCCGAAATGGTTTCAGCTTGCTACGCTGCGCCCCAGAAAGGTTTTGGGCAATTATCTTTGCTATCTGTTTTTGTTCTTGCTGCTGTATGGTCTGTTTCGCAGCGTGTTTTTTGCCTGCCTGACAGGCGAAGCGGCCTTTTTCCTGTTCGGCGCTGCCAATTATTTTACGGTTGCCTTTCGAGGCAACCCCATTTTGCCCTGGGATCTTACCGCGGTGGGGACGGCTGCCGATGTGATCCGCGGATATGAGCTGAGGATGACCTTTCGTATGCTTTTCCTTTTGCTCCTGCTGATGACATTTCTCTGCCTGGTTTTTTCCGTCTGCGGGGCAAGGCCTCTGCCGGCCGGCCGGCGCTGGAGATGGGGAGAAAGAGGCGTTTCTGTCCTTTCGTCTGGTCTGCTCCTGTTTTTGCTGCTTCCCTGTAATCTGCTTTCCCATATGACCATTACGGTGTATCCATGGCGGCAGGCGAGCGGTATGCGGGTCAGCGGGGTGATGGGCGGTTTCTTTGCCAACTGTAATTACCTGATAGTGGACAAGCCGGAAACCTATTCTTCTCAGAGACTGGAAGAGCTGGAAAAGGGATCTCTGGCGCTTCCCGGGGCGGAAATGCTGGGATATCCCAGCGAGGCTCCCGATATCATCGTGATCATGAACGAATCGCTGGCCGATTTTACCCGGATCGGGGATCTTACCTATTCTGAAGACCCCTTGCCGGTGCTTCATCGGCTGGAGGCTTCCGGCGAGGTCATTTGGGGGAATGCCTATGCTTCGATTTACGGGGGAGGAACCTGTAACAGCGAGTACGAGTTTTTAACGGGGAATACGACGGCCTTTTTACCGGTGGGCGCCAGGCCCTATCAGCAATATGTAACCTCCCTTCAGCCTTCTCTCGCACGGGTCCTGTCTCAGCGGGGCTACGAAACGGTGGCGGTCCACCCCGGAGAGAGAAACGCCTGGCAGCGGGACAGAGCCTACCCGAACCTGGGGTTCGAGCGGTTCATAGACGGAGCCTCCTTTGAGGTGGAGCAGGAATATGTGCGGGGCTTTACCACAGACCGCACCAATTACGATCAGGTGATCTATGAATACGAGCATCGTGACCGGGAGAAAAGCCTGTTCCTGTTCAACGTTACCATAGCCAATCACGGCGGTTACGCAACGCCCAACTACGAAAGTACGATCAAGCTCACCAATGCGGCGGGCCGGTATCCTACGGCAGAGCAATACCTTTCCCTGCTGAAGGATTCCGATCGGGATTTCGGAGAGCTGATCGACTATTTTTCCGGAGAGTCGAGACCGGTGGTGATCTTGATGTTCGGCGACCATTGGCCTCGTTTGGAAGACCGCTTCTATACAGAGCTTTTGGGGGAGAATGTGGAAAACCTTTCTCTGGAGAGTACTCAGCGCATGTATGAGGTGCCCTTTGTCATCTGGGCAAATTACCCTCTGAAGGGGCAGCAGACACAGGCGATCGGACTTAATTATCTGTCAAATTACCTCTCCCGGGCGGCAGGGCTTGAGCTTACCGGCTATCAGCGCTTTTTAGAGCGGCTGCGGGAAAGCGTTCCGGTTATCAATGCGCTGGGTTTTCAGGGGGAGGATGGAGTCTGGTATCAGACAGGGGAGAAAAGCCCTTATACGAAAGAGCTGCTGGAATATGAAGTTTTGCAGTACAACAATATTTTCGACGATAGAAAACGGCGGGAAGCTTTTTTCCTTGGCGTGGATGCTTTGGAGATGACAGGAGGGATAGATCATGCACAAGGCAGCAGTCAGGCGGGTCAATGAATGGGACGGCCCTTCCATGCTGAAAATTTATTCGCCCTATACGGGGACCTGTCACGCCCCGGAGCAGACGGCCCCGGAGCTTCAAAGCTATATTGCGAGGATCGATCGATATACCTACGGCTTAGGGTGGATCCTCTGCGAGATCGATTCCACCCCGGCAGGCTTCTGCCATTTGAGAGAATGGAGAAAGGCCCCGCAGGACCTGTTTTCCACAGAGCTTGAGCTGTATGTAAAGGAAGAGTTCAAACGCCGCCGGGTAGGGCGCGCCTTGTGGGAGCTGATGCGGGAGATGATGGAGCTGGGAAACCGGAAAAGGGTGTTTTCCTATGTCCATCCGGAAAACAGCGAGGCGCTTCGCTTTTTTGAGGCCATGGGGTTTTGCAGAGAGCCGGAAAGGGACGAGGAGCTTCTGTGCCTGAGCTTTTCTCTCACGCCTGGGGATCCGGACGCAAAGCTGCCGGTAAAGCCCTACCTGATCGAAAATATCGATTACGAGGCCGCGAGAGAAAAGGCGGCAAAGCTGATTCGGGAATAATATTTGAGTATGTTGAGTTCGGCCCTCTTGGGCGGCCGCCTCCGGAAAGCTTCGGAGGCGGCCGCCTGTTCTTTTTTGAAAATTTTTTTGCCCAAAACATGGTGAGGGCATTGTCAAAAGACGCCTTTCGTGGTATGATATTCCTGATTTTGATAAAATGCGGGAGAATGGTGTTTTTTCAGGATCAGGGTTCCATCTATCGTTCTGTTTGATTCTATTTTCTATAAAACCCCATTAGGGAAGGGAGGTAATTTCAAATGCCCAGTAAAGCGATCGAAACTGCTGTAAACGGACCTTCTATGCTTCAGGTGGTGCTGATGGGACTCATTACGGTCTTCGTGGTGTTGGTCTGTCTGATCGCCATCATCAAAGTGATGGGTATGATCATGGCAAAGGCAGTAAAGAAACCCGAAGCGTCTGCCGCGCCTGCTTCGGCTCCTGCTCCTCAAGCGGCCGGACCCAGCCGCCAGCAGCTGGTAGCGGCCATTTCAGCGGCCATTGCGGAGGATATGGGCTGCGAGGTCGGCCATTTGAAGATCCATTCCATCCGCAGGCTGTAAGGGCTTGAAAATCGGACGTCCGGCAAATCCGGACCGGTCCGGGTAGAACATGAATATCTGATTGTCTAACATCTGGAAAGAGGGATTTCGTTATGAGAAAGTACAATGTCAATGTAAACGGCACCGCTTATGAAGTCACTGTAGAAGAAGTAAAAGCAGGAGCTGCTCCTGCCCCTGTCGCTGCTCCCGCACCCGCCCCGGCTCCTGCCCCTGTCGCTGCTCCCGCTGCGGCTCCTGCCGGCGCAGGCGAGCAGATCACCGCCCCCATGCCCGGCACCATTCTGGATGTGAAGGTTTCGGCCGGCCAGGCTGTAAAGTCCGGCGATGTGCTGATGATCCTGGAAGCTATGAAGATGGAGAATGAGATCATGGCTCCCAAGGACGGCACTGTTACCGCTGTTTCCGTATCGAAGGGCGCGGCTGTGGAAAGCGGCACACTCCTTTGCACCATTGCGTAAGCTTTTCCCACAGAATAAACAAAAGGAGTGTAACTGATTCATGGACGCGATTATGACCTTTTTGCAGAGCACAGGCTTTGCGCAGCTGGCTCAGAATCCCCTTTCTCTGGTGATGCTGGCCATTTCCTGCGTATTGCTGTATCTTGCTATTGTCAAGAAATTTGAGCCTCTGCTGCTTCTTCCCATCGCTTTCGGTATGCTGCTGACGAACCTGCCCGGCGCGGGCATGTATCATGCGGCGCTTTATGAAGGCGGCCATGTGCATTGGGAGATGTTTGCAGAGGGGATCCCCCTGCTGACAGCAGAGGGCGAACCGGTCCTGGACGCCGCCGGAAAGCTTGTGACGGAGTCTGTGGGCCTTTTAGATGTCCTTTATTTGGGCGTTAAACTGGGAATTTATCCCTGCCTGATCTTTATCGGCGTGGGCGCCGGGACGGACTTTGCTCCCCTGATCGCCAACCCCAAGACTCTGCTTCTGGGAGCTGCCGCTCAGCTGGGTATTTTCATCACTTTTGTGGGCGCTCAGCTGCTGAGCTTCACGCCCGCTGAGGCCGGCGCCATCGGCATCATCGGCGGAGCCGACGGACCTACCGCCATTTACACTACCGCAAAGCTTGCCCCGCATCTGTTAGGGCCTATCGCCGTTGCCGCCTATTCTTATATGGCTTTGGTGCCGGTGATCCAGCCGCCCATCATGAAGCTTCTCACCACCAAGGAGGAGAGAAGGATCAAGATGCGCCAGCTGCGCCCCGTTTCCAAGACGGAGAAGATCCTGTTCCCCATCATCGTTACGATCTTTGTCTCCTTTATGCTGCCCTCTGCGGCTCCTCTGGTAGGCTGCCTGATGCTGGGCAACTTAATGAGAGAATGCGGCGTTGTGGACCGCCTGAACAAGACGGTGCAGAACGAGCTGATGAATATCGTCACCATTTTCCTAGGTGTTTCCGTGGGCGCTACCGCCACTGCCGCCAACTTCCTGAACCTTGAGACCCTTGGGATCCTGGTGATGGGCGTTGTGGCCTTTGGCTTCGGTACTGCCGGCGGCGTATTGCTTGCCAAGCTGATGAATGTGTTCAGCAAGGAAAAGGTCAATCCCCTGATCGGTTCTGCCGGTGTTTCCGCCGTTCCCATGGCCGCCCGGGTCTCTCAGGTGGTGGGCCAGA
>CAZMFF010000057.1:0-13165 GCA_964565505.1 uncultured Acutalibacter sp.
GCTTATCCGAAAAAAACCTCCAAGGCAAAGGCCAGGGAAGCGTGGCTGAGGCTGAGGCCGGATGAAGAGCTTACGGAAAAGATCTTGAAAGGGCTGGAGGAATCCAAAAGCTGGGAGAAGTGGAAGGTGGAGAACGGGCGCTATATTCCCGCCCCCGCCCATTGGCTGGAAAACGAGCGCTGGGTATTTAGTGGTTAGTTTTTAGTCGTTAGTTTTTAGAGAAGTCCCTTGACCTTATCTAACGACTAATATCTAACATCTAACAACTACCAAGGAGAAGGGCAAGGGCCTTTCCCTTTGGCTCCCTCTGACGAGGGAGCTGTCGAGCGTAGCGAGACTGAGGGAGAGATAACGAAACTCATTCCTTTTTCAAAGGCCTTGCAAAAAAACAAAACTTTTAGAGATCTCTCCCTCTTCATCTCTCGTCAGAGGGAGGCAAGGCAAGCCGCAGCTTTCTGCTTCAGTGGGAGAGCCAAGCCCTTATCTAACAACTGATATCTAAAATCTAACAACTACCAAGAGGGAGCCAAGCCTAACAACTAATATCTAACAGCTAACAACTACCAAGGAGAAGGGCAAGGGGCTTTCCCTTTGGCTCCCTCTGACGAGGGAGCTGTCGAGCGTAGCGAGACTGAGGGAGAGATAACGAAACTCATTCCTTTTTCAAAGGCCTTGCAAAAAAACAAAACTTTTAGAGATCTCTCCCTCTTCATCTCTCGTCAGAGGGAGGCAAGGCAAGCCGCAGCTTTCTGCTTCAGTGGGAGAGCCAAGCCTAACAACTAATATCTAACATCTAACAACTAGCAAGGAGAAGGGCAAGGCATGCCCTCTCAGTCAGCTTCGCTGACAGCTCTCCCAGAGGGAGAGCCAAGTCTAACGACTAATATCTAACATCTAACAACTAAGCCCCGCACAGGGCTTTGAGCACCCCGCACAGGTCTTCATGGAACACCAGATCCGCCTCACTGTCAAAGGGCGTTTCATCCTGATTTAAGATCACCAGCCGCGCTTCAGGGCCCAGATAACGGATCAATCCCGCGGCGGGGTACACCACCAGCGAGGTCCCGCCCACCAAAAGCAGCTGCGCTTTTGAGATCAGGCGGGAGGCCTCCTCCAGGTCGCTCTCCTTCAAAGATTCCTCATAGAGCACCACATCCGGACGGATCAGCCCTCCGCAGGAGCATCTGGGCACGCCGTCAGACTGGGTAATTGTCTCCATGGAAAAGCCTTTTCCGCAGGAAATGCAAAAATAACGGCCCGCATTGCCGTGAAGCTCGATGACCTTTTTGCTGCCAGCCTTTTGGTGGAGCCCGTCGATATTCTGGGTCACCACTGCCCTAAGCTTCCCGGCGGCCTCCAGCCTTGCTAAGGCGAAATGGGCGTCGTTGGGTTTAGCCTCGGGATAAAGCATAACCCGCCGGAAGAAATCATAAAATTCCTCTGTATGGCGGACAAAGTAGGAGTGGGAAAGCATCTGCTCATAGGAAATGCCCTGCTGCCTTTCCCGATAAAGCCCGTAAGCACTGCGAAAATCCGGGATCCCGCTCATGGTAGACACTCCGGCGCCGCCCATAAAAACGGTGCTTTCGCTTTCCTTTACCCATTTTCTGAGCTGTTCCAGCTTCTCCATTCTTTTTCCTCCTTCGACAAATGCGCCGCTGTTTTCGTGTTCTGTTCAAAAGGAGCCTGAGCCCTTCACGATCAGCTCCACAGGACAGTGGTCGCTGCCCGTCACATGGGAGAGGATACGGCTGTCTGAAAGCCTGCTTTGAAGCCTCTCATCCGCTAGGAAGTAATCGATACGCCACCCGACATTCTGCTCCCGGCAATTGAAGCGGTAGCTCCACCAGGAATAGGCGTTTTCCTCTTCCGGATAGAAATACCGAAAAGTATCCAGAAAGCCGCTTGCCAAAAGCTCGCTGAATTTTCCCCGTTCTTCATAGGAGAAGCCCGCGTTTCCCACATTGCTTTTGGGATTTTTCAGGTCGATGGGCCGGTGGGCCACGTTCATATCCCCGCAGACGATCACCGGCTTTTTTGCCCTGAGCCCGGCAAGATACTCCCGAAAAGCGTCTTCAAACTCCATCCTGAAATCAATGCGGACAAGGTCCCGCTGGGCATTGGGGGTATATACCGTTACCAGAATGAAATCTGAAAACTCGGCGGCGATCACCCGCCCTTCACAGTCAAACTCCTCTCTGCCGATCCCATAGGTCACAGAAAGCGGCTCTGCTTTGGAAAACAGCGCCGTGCCGGAATAGCCCTTTTTCACCGTGCAGGAGTTCCAAAATTCCAAATACCCGGGAAAAGAAAAATCTGCCTGCTCTCTTTGCATTTTTGTCTCCTGCAGGCAGATCACATCCGGAGCCTCTTCTTCCAGGAACCGGGAGAACCCCTTCTCCATGCAGGCCCGAAGTCCGTTGACATTCCAGGACACCAGCTTCATCGAAGCATCCCCTTTTTGTGAATATTTTTTGAATTTATGGAAAAGAAAGGAAAAGAAGAGAGAAAAATGGTATACTAGAGACAGGCGGAAATAAGCCTTTGTTTTCCCAGCAGATCACGCTGCGAGGAAGGCGGGCCGGATCTGTCCGGTCTCTGTAAAAAATGAAACTCAAAATTGGAGGTAACAGATGCAGAACCCTATCGTCACCATTGAAACCACCAAAGGCGTCATGAAAGTAGAGCTTTTTCCCGAGGTGGCTCCCAACACCGTAAACAATTTCATCTCTCTTGTGGAGAAGGGCTTTTATGACGGCACCATTTTCCACCGCGTCATTCCCGGCTTTATGATCCAGGGCGGCGATCCGGAAGGCACCGGCATGGGAGGCCCCGGCTACGGCATTCAGGGAGAATTCTCCTCAAACGGCTTCAAAAATGACTTGAAACATACCACTGGCGTCATCTCCATGGCTCGTTCTCAGCGGCCGGACAGCGCCGGCTCTCAGTTTTTTATCATGGTAGACGACGCTCCCTATCTGGACGGCCAATACGCGGCCTTCGGCAAGGTGACAGAGGGCATGGAGGTGGCCCAGGCCATCGTTTCCTCTCCCCGCGACAGGGCAGACAGGCCTCATGAAGATCAGATCATGGAGCGGGTGACAGTGGAGACCTTCGGCGAGGTCTACCCGGAACCGGCCACCGGCCCGGAGCACGGCTGAGGCGCGGCCTTTTCGCAGTTAGCAGTTAGTAATCAGTAATTAGTCGTTAGAGAAGCCTCCTCTTAAAAAGGGGAGGCTTTTTCTTTTGCCTGCCCTTGCCCTTCTCTAACCACTAACGACTGAAAACAACAACTGATTCTTGCCCTCTCCGTCATGGCTTCGCCATGCCACCGTCTCACCTGCCGGTTCGGTCAGCGATGGGCGTGCCCCACCGGGGCACATCGCCCCAGAGGGAGAGGCAAGCCCTTATCTAACAACTAATATCTAAAATCTAACAACTACCATAGGGAGCCAAGTCTAACTACTAACATCTAACAACTAACCACTAAATTCCCTCAGGCCGTTCCTGCCAGAATGATCTTGGAAAGCTCTTCCCTGGTGGGAAGCCCCTCGTTATCGCTTTTGTGGGTGATCTGGATGGCTCCCAGCACATTGCCGCGAAAAGCGGCCTTCTCCAGGTCTTCTCCCTCGCACAGAGCGCTGATCACACCGGCGGCGAAGCCGTCTCCCGCGCCTACCGTGTCCACCTTTTTCCGTGCCGGGAAAGCGGGCGACACCCCGCTTTTTCCTCCCTTTTGGGAGAAATAGGCGCCTTTCGCCCCCAGCTTTACCACCACGCTTTCCACGCCCATCTCATGGTAAAACTCAGCGATCTCCTCCGGCGTGTCCCTGCCGGTGAGAAGCTTGCCCTCTCCGATGCCCGGCAGCACCGTGGAAGCGTCCTGGGCAAGGAAATTCAAGGTGGAGACCATGGTTTTTTCGTCTTTCCACAACTGCGGGCGCAGGTTGGGGTCAAAGGAGATGGGCAATTCCAGCGCCTTGGCCCGGGCGATCAGTCTCTTAGTAGCCGCCAGAGCATTTTCAGACACCGCCGGGAAAATGCCGGTCACATGAAGCCACCCGCAGCCGAAAAGATCCAGGCGGTCGATCTCCTGAGGGGAGATCCGGGACGCGGCGGAATTCTTCCGGTAGTAATAGATATCCGGGTCTCCCTTTTCCGTGGAGCTCTTCATCATAAACCCAGTCAGCTCCCCCTCGGCCTGGGACACCAGGTCGGTAGAGATCCCGTTTTTTCTCATCCCGTTTAAGATCTTCTCCCCCATCGGGTCAAACCCCAGGCGGGTGCAGTAGGCCGGGGTGTGGCCCAGCCGGGCAAGGCCCACCGCCACATTGTATTCCGCCCCGGCAATGGAAGCGCGAAAGGTATTCACCTCGCTGAGCGCTCCCGCCTCCTCTGCCATAAAAAGCCCCATGGGCTCTCCCATCAAAATGATTTTCACGGTATGCTCCTCCCTTTTACACCGTCGTTTTAATAAAGCTGCATGTCCCGCTCAGCTTTACCGTACCGGAATTTGCCGGGACAAACAGGCTGTCGCCCGCCCGGAAGGAGACCTCGTTTTCCTTCCCGGAAACGGTTCCCTCTCCCGTGAGGATCATCAGGGACAGGAAGGAATCCTCCCCCGCCTCCAGTTCCACAGCGGAGCTGACCTCATATTTTTCCGTGGTAAAATACTTGCAGGAGGCAAGGCTTTTTTTCGTGCCTCCCGGAATTTTTTCCGCCGCTTTCTGAGGCCCCGCGGTATCGGAGGGAGTGAAATCGGACACCTCCAGCGCCTTCTCCACATGAAGCTCCCTGAGCTTCCCGTCCGCCCCACGGCGGCCGTAGTCATACACCCGGTAGGTGCAGTTGGAGTTCTGCTGGATCTCGCAGATGAGGATCCCCGCTCCAATGGCGTGGATGGTGCCGGATTTGATGAAAAACACGTCTCCCGGATGCACGCCCACCTTGTTCAAGACCTCTAAAAGCGTATTGTCCTCGATGCGCTTTTGAAACTCCTCCCGGGTGACCCGGCGGTTCACCCCGAAGTAGAGGGAAGCCCCCTCTTCGCAGTCCATCACATACCACATCTCCGTCTTCCCGTACTCCCCCTCGTGTTTCAGGGCGTACTCGTCGCTGGGATGCACCTGGATGGAAAGGGGTTCCTTGGCGTCGATGAGCTTGATGAGCACCGGGAAGCTTTCAAAGGCCTCGCAGTGTTTGCCCAGAGCCTCTTTACCCGCTTTCAGGAAATACTCGCCTAAGGTGAGCCCGTCATACTCTCCCCCCAGGATCCTGCTTTCTCCCGCGGGATGGGTGGAAAGCTCCCAGCTTTCCGCCACCTTGTCAAAATCGCAGTTTTTCCCGTAGATCTCCCTGAGCTTTACTCCGCCCCAGAGATAATCCTTAAAAGCGGGAGTGAGCTTTTCGATTTTCATATCCGATTCCTCCTCTGATCGTTCACCGCCCCGAAAGGGGGATTTTCTCTTTTATTCATTTTATTGCAGCGCCCCCAGCGCGGCGGCCGCCACCGTTCCGGCGCTTTCCGCTCCGCCCGCGCCCTCCTCCACCAGGACGGCAAAGGCATAGGGATACTCCTCTGAATCGCAGAAGCCCACCATCCAGCAGTTGGGGGCCTTACCCTCCCCCACTTCTCCCGTGCCGGTTTTCGCACAGACGCTCATGCCCTCCGGAAACATCCAGTCCCCGTAATAGTTCTCCACATTGCTTCGAAGGAGAGATTTCAGGTTGGAGGCCTCCCGCGGGGTGCACAGGCGCCGGCTTTTCCCGCCTGTCAAAGCGCCGAAAAGCTCTCGGTCTTCTGTCAATACAGGCTCGATAAATTCCCCGTCACGGGCGATAGCCCCCATCAAAACAGCCATGTGATAGGGGTTTGCGAGAACGGTGTACTGCCCTACTCCCGCCCAGCCCAGCTGGTTCTTGTTGCAGGCGGAAAGGTCGATCTCGCTTTTTGCGATGGGGATCGGCCCCATATGAAGCTGGGCGTTAAAGCCCATTTCCTCCGCTTTTTTCTGGAGGGCCTCGGCGCCGATATCGTTTGCAAGCTTTGCAAAATAGATATTGCAGGAGTTGCCCAATGCGCTGCTGAGATCTTGCTCTGCGTGAGCCTCGCTGTGCAGGCAGGTGATATCGTCTCCGCCGATGTCTTCCGCGCCGGAACAGGAATAGACGCGCTCCTCCCAGGAATCCGGCCACTTCTCCATGGCGGCCGCAGCCGTGACCACCTTCATAATGGAACCCGGCGTGAAGGAGGCGGAAAGGGAATTATCCAGGTAAGCGCCGCGGTAAGCGTCGTTTTCCTCGATATCCTCCGGCACATTTTCCGGGTCATAGGTGGGGGCGCTGAGCTTGCACAAAACCTCTCCGGTGTTGTAATTGTAGACGAATACCGCGCCGTTGTGCCCGTCCATCGCCTCATAGGCCGCCGCGCAGGCCCCCGCGTCCAGGGAAAGGGTCACATCCCTGCCCATTTTGCTGAAAACCGTATCGTTGAGCCCCGTGAAGAAATTGTAGCCGGACAGCCGGCTGCTCATGGTGTGCTCTACACTGGTGCTGATCATCCCGTAAGGATCGCCAATGGTATGCAGCACCGCTTTGCGCACCGTTTCGCTGTCGTTATAATACCGGCCCGCTTCTCCGGTGGCCGCCAGCAGCACTTTGTCCCGGTCTTCAATCTTTCCCAGCTTTACCGTGGCGTCTTCGGCGTAGATATGACCGTTATAGGGCTGCATGGCCCACTGGCTTCCGTGCAGGAACAGGTTCACCACCAGATAGCCCGCGCCGCCCACCAGAACCGCCAGCAGCAGATACAGCACAACAGATCGAAATCCTACTGTTTTCATGAGTAAATATCCTCCATTGAACCGGAGTGTGCCGCTCCTCTGCGGCCTGCGCTTCCCTTTCGTGCCGGATCCGGCGTTTTCCGGTTGGAGGGAGCGCCGTGACGGGACGCCCGGCGGGCCGCATAGGTGCGCTCGTCAGAGGCCTTCAAAAAGGCCATTAAGCCCCACACGCCCATCATGCTGGAGCCTCCCGCGCTGAGAAAGGGCAGCGTCACGCCGGTGAAGGGCAGGATATCCGTAGGGCCGAACACATTGAGACAGGCCTGGAATACCAGCATCCCCGCCGCCGCGCAGGAGGCAATGGAGAAGAAGGTGGAGCGGCTGCGGGTCACATCGCTGCGGGCGTATAAGATCAGCATTCCCAAAGCGAGCAGCACCACCATTCCCAGGGCAAGGCCCTGCTCTTCGCAGAGCATCCCGAAAACCAGGTCGCTGTCGGAAGCAAACATATTGCACAGGTACCCCTGCCCCAGCCCCATGCCGAACATTCCGCCGCTGGCGATATAGGTCAGGGTCCTGGTCTGCTGGAATCCGTCGCCGTAGGCGTCGCTCCAGGCGTTGCCCCACACGGCAAACCGGGCGATCACATGGGGCTTGAACTTCAGGATGAGAAAGACGCACAGCGCCGCGCCCACCAGCACCAGAGCGATGGTGCGCACGCTGCCGGAGCGCATAAAGGCGATGATCAAAAAGCAGGCAAAGAAGATCAGCGCCGTTCCGAAATCGTTCATCAGCGCAAGGCACCCCATACAGGCGCCGGTAAAAATCAGAAATTCCCAGATATTCTTCCTTGTCTGGAGCCTGTCGAGGGTAGAGGTGCCCACAAAAATGAAAGCGATCTTTACAAATTCCGAGGGCTGAACGCTCAAGGGGCCCAGGAAGATCCAGCCCTTCGCGCCGTAGACCTCGGTGCCGATCACCAGCGTGAGCATCAGCAGCCCCAAGGCCCCCAGGCCGATCCACAAACGAAGCTTCGCCACCCGCTCCATATCGTTCATAAACCAGATCAAAAAGGAAAACAGGCAGATCCCCATGAACATGGCGACGATCTGCGTCTTTGCCGCATCCGGATCCTCGGCCGCCAAAAGGTTGACGCCGATGCCGGAAAGGAGGTAGGCGATAGTCTCGATCTCAAAGCTGACCCGCTTCTGTATGGTCATGGAGATCACATACAGCCCCCAGCCCATGAGAAGCACCGCAAGGAAGGGGATCAATTTGTCCGGCGCGAAGCCTCCGTTTTGAAAGCAGCTTTGCACCGCCATGAGAAAGTGAACGAGAGAAGCCGCGAACATCAGCTTAAAGGGAGAGGCGGCGTTCTTGGAAAAGCCGGTGAACGCCTTCCTGCTGCGCTGAGGCTGAACGTCAGAATTCCAAAGGGACAGGGTGGCGGCGCCCAGGGTGATCTTGTCCCCGATCTTTAAAAGCTTCTTATCCTGTACCTTTTTTCCGTTGACAAAAACTCCGGATTTGGAGCCGGTATCGCAGATGACCCATCCCTCGTCCCGGCGCATGAGCACCGCGTGATCTCTGGAAACGGAGGCGTCCGGCAGGTAGATGTCGCAGCTTTTGCTGCGCCCGATGGAGTTCTCCCAGTAGAGCACCGGAAGCCGCGCGTTGGAGCCCTCGTCCCACAGGACCACCACCGGGTCTCTTCTGCGCTGTCCTTTTTGAAAGGAGGTGTAGCTTCTCCACACCACATACAGCGCAAGGACCGGAACGACGGCCCGCAAAATCAGCAATACGGCGGGCAAAAGGCCGGACTGCAAAAATTCCTGAATCATTTCCAAAACAGTTTCAGCCCCCTCTTTTCAGCGCCGCAGCTCTATGATCTCCCCGCGCTTGAAAATCTTTCCTGCCGGCAGAAAGCCCCGCACCATGGAGAGGGGATACACTCTGGAGCCATTTCCGATGACAGTGCCGGGATTCAGTACGCTGTTGCAGCCGATCTCCACCCCGTCTCCTAAAATGGCGCCGAATTTTTTAAGGCCCGTCTCCAGGCGGCCGTCTCCCACCCGAACGGTGACGAGAGATTTGTCCTGCTTCACATTGGAGGTCACCGCCCCCGCGCCCATATGGGAGTGAAAGCCCAAAATGGAGTCTCCCACATAATTGTAATGGGGGACCTGAACGTCGTCGAACAGGATCACATTTTTTAGCTCCGTGGAGTTTCCCACCACGCAGCCCTTTCCCACCAGCACCTTGCCCCGGATAAACGCGCCGGGGCGCACCTCGGTTTCCGGGCCGATGATACAGGGCCCCGCAAAGAAGTTATTGGGATAGACCTTTGCCGTTTTGTGGATCCAGACGCTCTCCTCTCTCTGTTCATACTCCTCTTTGGGAAGCGCGCTTCCCAGGGCGAGCACCAGCTCGCCGATTTTCGGGAGGGCCTCCCAGGGATATTTTGTCTTTTCCAGAAGCTCTTTCGCCCGGGTATGGGATAAATCAAACAAATTCGCGGTATAAAGCTGCTCTTCCAAAGCATTCACTCCTCTTCTCAAAAAAACCTTCTGTACCGTTATGAAAATCCGGGCGGAACGATCCCGCCCGGACAACGGATTATTTTGCCAGGTATATCACAGTGCGGTCAATGACGCTGACCTGATTCATATCCAGCTGAAGCTCGCCGTCCTTCGTCTGAAGGATATCCATGGAAATGGTGACGGGCGTATCAAAGCTCAGGCTCTTGAGCTCGTTTTTGCAAAACTCAATGACCTTATCCACAAAAAGCTCGTTGGCGCTGACGGTCTTCTGGGGTTCGGGGGAGGAGCTTATCTCGCTGCTTTCCTCACTGCTTTCCTCCCAGTCATCGCCGGTGTCGTCGCCCCAATCGTCCTCATCCGAGCTTTCCGGCACGGAAGACGGCTCGTTCATGGCGGTGGCCTCGTTCTGGGCCTCCACCTTCAGCTTTTCCAGATCTGCCGTGCGCCCCCGGAAATTGGTGATGGGCGTCACCTCAACCTCCAGATAATACCCGCTGTCGGTTTTCTGCTCTTCCTTCACCGTGTATTTTGCCAGCTGATAGGCCTGCCGCATGACCTTCTGCAGCTCCACCAGCTGAGCGTCTGTGGGAGAGATGCCGTAGGCATTGCAGAACAGCACCGCGGCATTCTCCACCGCGTCCACATTGTTCTGCTTCGCGCGCTCCTCGGTAGAGGCGGTGATCGCCATAAAGTCATCGTTCTCCTGAAGATAGCTGCTGTCCAGCAAGGCCTGCACATAGCTTGACACATCGTAATCGGAAAAACCGGGAGTAGGGATATTACAGGCACACAGGGACCCTGCCAGAAGGGCGGAAAGGACTGCGGCTGACAGCTTTTTTCTCCAAGTCATGTGCATCATCACTCCTGCTTCGCTCATTTTCAAAACCTTTGGTTCGTTTCCTATTCGTTTCTTCCGCAGCATTTTTTATACTTGAGGCCGCTGCCGCAGGGACACGGGTCGTTTCTCCCCGGCTTCTTCGCCTTCTGCACGGGCTGCTTCTTCACCGTGCCGTCTCCGGCCATTCCGGCGGAGGTCTCTTTGGCCACCTTTTCCCGTTTGGGAGCCTCCTTGGTACGCAGGCGCACGGTAAGCACCATCTTCGCCGTCTTTTCCCGAATGGAATCGATCATGGCGTCAAACATATCCGAGCCCTCCATCCGGTAGGCCACCACCGGGTCCTGCTGGGCATAGGCTCTCAGGCGGATGCCGTCCTGAAGCTGCTCCATGGCGTCGATGTGATCCATCCATTCCTGGTCCACATTGCGCAGCAGCACCACCCGTTCCACCTCCCGCATAATGGGAGAGGTGAACTCCTCTTCCCGGCTCTCATAGAGGGCGGCGGCTTTTTCCGTGAGCTTTTCCACCATATATTCCGGTTCCAGATCCTCTATTTCAGCCCGGGTAAACTGGAAGTCGTTTTCATTGATCAGCCAGCCCATATACTGCTCTCTCAAGCCGTTTAAATCCCAGTCGTCATGAGGGGCGTCCTTGGGCAAAAACAGGGAGACGCTGGACTGGATGGTGCCCTCGATCATCTTCATGATCTGCTCCTTCATGTTCGCGCCGCCCAGCACCTCGTCGCGCTGGCTGTAGATCTTCTCCCGCTGCAGGTTCATCACATCATCGTATTGCAGCACGTTTTTCCGGATGCCGAAGTTTCTGCTCTCCACCTTGCGCTGAGCGTTTTCGATGGAGCTGGACACCATGCCCGCCTCAATGGGCACGTCGTCCGCGATCCTCATCCGGTCCATCAGGGCCTGGATCCGCTCTCCGCCGAACAGGCGCATCAGGTCGTCCTCCAGGGAGATGTAGAACCGGCTTTTGCCCGGGTCTCCCTGGCGGCCGGCACGGCCCCGAAGCTGATTGTCGATCCGGCGGGACTCGTGGCGCTCGGTGCCGATGATATAAAGCCCGCCCAGGTCCTTGACCTCCTGGGCCTCCGGCGCGATCTCTTCCTTATATTTGCGGTTGAGCTCAGAAAAGGTCTCTCTGGCCTTCAGGATCTCCTCATCCTCCGTATGGCTGTAGGCGGTGGCCTCTACCAGAAGCTCTTCGGAAAAGCCCATTTTGCGCATTTCGGCCTTCGCCATGAACTCGGCGTTGCCGCCTAAGAGGATATCCGTGCCGCGCCCGGCCATATTGGTGGCGATGGTGACGGCGCCCTTCCGGCCGGCCTGGGCCACGATCTGGGCTTCCTTCTCGTGGAACTTGGCGTTCAGGACCTGATGCTCCACGCCCCGCTGCTTCAAAAGCTTGCTCAAAAGCTCAGACTTCTCGATGGTGATGGTGCCCACCAGCACCGGCTGCCCCTTGGCGTGGTGCTCCACGATATCGTCGATGACGGCCTTGTATTTCGCCGCCTGGGTCTTATAGACCACATCGGGGCAGTCCTCCCGGATCATGGGCCGGTTGGTGGGGATCTCCACCACATCCAGCCGGTAGATCTCGGAAAACTCCTCCTCCTCCGTCATGGCGGTGCCCGTCATGCCGGAGAGCTTTTCGTAAAGGCGGAAATAGTTCTGGAAGGTGATGGTGGCAAGGGTTTTGCTCTCCCTTGCGACCTCCACGCCCTCCTTGGCCTCGATGGCCTGATGCAGCCCCTCGTTATAGCGCCGGCCGTACATCAGGCGGCCTGTGAACTCGTCTACGATGATCACTTCGCCGTCCTTGACCACATAGTCCTGGTCCCGGTGCATGATGCCCCAGGCGCGGATGGCCTGATTCACATGGTGCTGGATGGTGATATTGTCCGCGTCCGTCAGGTTTTCGACCCCGAAAAACTCCTCCGCCTTCTTTACGCCCCGGCGGGTGAGAGAGCAGGTTTTCAGCTTCTCGTTGATGATGTAGTCGTATTCCTGATACAGCTCGTCGTTATCCTGCTTTTCGTCCGTCTCCTTCACCTTCACAGGCTTCAAAGAGCGGGCAAAGGAATTGGCCCTCGCGTACAGGTCGGAGGATTTGTCTCCCTGGCCGGAAATGATCAGAGGCGTTCTTGCCTCGTCGATCAAAATAGAGTCCACCTCGTCCACCACAGCGTAGTGATGGCCTCTCTGGACCTTATTCTCCTTGTAGATCACCATATTGTCACGAAGATAGTCAAAGCCCATCTCGTTGTTGGTGCCATAGGTGATGTCGCAGTCATAGGCCTTCTTCTTTTCCGTGGAATCCATCCCGGTGAGGGCAAGCCCCACCGTCATCCCCAGGAAATTGAAGACGCGGGCCATCATCTCGCCCTGATATTTGGCCAGGTATTCGTTCACCGTCACCACATGGACGCCCTTTTCCGTCAAGGCGTTGAGATAGACGGGCTGCGCCAGGGTAAAGGTTTTGCCTTCACCGGTCTTCATCTCTGCGATGCGGCCCTGATGCAGGATGATCCCGCCCTGCACCTGCACGGGGAACAGCCGGATGGAAAGCACGCGGTCCATGGCTTCCCGGCAGGCGGCAAAGGCCTCCGGCAGAATGTCGTCCAGGGTGCTTCCCCCCTTGAGGCGCTCCTTGAGCAAAGGCGTCTGCGCCTTCAGCTCTTCATCGCTCATGGCCTTATACTTGTCTTCCAGATCCAAAACGGCGTCCACCTGCCGCTGGATCCGTTTGAGCTCCCGCTTACTGTAGTTTCCGAAAAATTTCGCCAAGATATTGCTTGCCATATTTTTAAACCTTCTCTTTCCCTTCCGGAATCAAAGGCGCCTCGCGCCCCATCGAAAAACTGATCGCATTGATAGTTTTTATTATACTCGTTTTTCTCCCGGATTGCAAGGAATTGGGGGCTTTGTTTACAATCTATACTGTAGGACTACAATAGATATTGGACAAAGGAGAAAAGAAAAAGGGAAAAGGAA
>CAZMFF010000058.1:0-12804 GCA_964565505.1 uncultured Acutalibacter sp.
CTCCTATTGAATTCCTGGCCTCCTTCTCTGTCCAAGATCATTGACAAACTTACAGGATCTGCCTTTTTCTCGATTTTTCCGGCCTTTTTCTGAAAATTAATTTCCATTTTCCTATTGATTTTTTTCTCTTTATCGGATATAATAGCTTAGCCGAGATACGGAGAGGTATTCTAATTGGTAAGGAGCCACATTGGAAATGTGGTGTGCCGCAAGGCATTGTGCGTTCGAGTCGCATCCTCTCCGCCACGCAAGGGAGCGCCGGAACATTTCCGGCGTTCCTTCTCTATTATCACCATGGGAAAGCAGGGGGCAAAAGCGATGAAACATCAGGATGTAGCGGCATTTTATAAAGACCTTTCCGCCTATGCGGGAAAGACGGTGACGGTCTGCGGCTGGGCAAGGTCTATCCGGGATTCCAAGACGCTGGGCTTTATCGATTTGAACGACGGCACCTCCTTTAAGGGCGTGCAGGTCGTCTTTGAGGATGGAAAGATCGAGAATTTCAAGGAGATCGCCTCCCAGAATGTAGGGGCGGCTCTTCGGGTGACGGGGACGCTTCTCGCCACGCCTGAGGCGAAGCAGCCCTTCGAGATCCACGCGCAGGAGATCGCGGTAGAGGGCCCTTCCGCGCCGGAGTATCCGCTGCAGAAAAAGCGCCACTCGGTGGAATATCTGCGCACCATCGCCCACCTGCGCCCCAGGACGAACCTTTACAGCGCGGCTTTCCGCATCCGTTCTGCCGCCGCCATGGGGGTACACAAGTTTTTCCAGGAGAACGGCTTTGTCTACTGCCACACGCCGATCATCACCGCCAGCGACTGCGAGGGCGCGGGGGAGATGTTCCAGATCACCACGCTGGACCTGGATGACCTGCCGAAAACGGAAGACGGCGGGGTGGACTACAAGCAGGACTTTTTCGGGAAGCACACCTCCCTGACGGTTTCCGGCCAGCTGGAGGTGGAGTGCATGGCCCAGGCCTTTGGCAGGGTCTATACCTTCGGTCCCACCTTCCGCGCGGAGAATTCCAACACCACCCGGCACGCGGCGGAGTTCTGGCAGATCGAGCCGGAGATCGCCTTTGCGGATCTCAATGACGATATGGATGTGATCGAGGCGGCCATCAAGTATGTGATCCGCTATGTGATGGAAACCTGCCCCCAGGATATGGAGTTCTGCAATACCTTCGTGGATAAGGGCCTGATCGAGCGGCTTTCCCATGTGGTGGAGTCTGACTTTGTGCGGGTCTCCTACACCGACGCCATTCAAATTCTGGAGCAGCACAACGACCAGTTTGAATACAAGGTCTCCTGGGGCGCCGACATTGCCACAGAGCATGAACGGTATCTCACGGAAAAGCATTTCGGAAAGCCGGTGTTCGTTACGGACTATCCCAAGGAGATCAAGTCCTTCTATATGCGTCTCAATGACGATGGGAAAACGGTGGCCGCCACCGATCTGCTGGTGCCGGGCATCGGAGAGCTTGTGGGAGCCAGCCAGCGGGAAGAGCGGTATGATGTGCTGCTGGACCGTATTCACGAGCTGGGCATGAAGGAGGAAGATTACTGGTGGTATCTGGAGCTGAGGAAGTATGGCGGCACCAAGCATTCCGGCTTCGGCATCGGCTTTGAGCGGCTGGTCATGTATCTCACCGGCATCGAAAATATTCGGGATGTGGCCCTGTTCCCCAGAACTCCCGGAGCGGTGGAATTTTAAAAAAGCTTACCATAAGCAGAGAAAGCGGAGCGCCTGCAAAACGAACTGTTTTACAGGCGCTCCGCTTTTTAGTTTTTAGTTTTTAGTTGTTAGATTTTGGATTCTAGATACTGGATACTAGACACGGGCCCCAACTCGCTTCCTTGCCTCTCGCTGCTTCTCCTACTTGGCTCTCCTGCGTAAGGAGAGCTGTCAGCGAAGCTGACTGAGAGGTCGTGCCATAGTAGTTGTTAGTTTTCAGTCGTTAGTGGTTAGAGAAGGTCTTGACTCCCTCTGACGAGGGAGTCAAGGCCAACGACTAATATCTAACAACTACCACGGGGAGAGTCAAGGCCAACGACTAATATCTAATATCTAACAACTACCACGGGGAGAGCCAAGGAAGGGCCTTTCCCTTGACCTTATCTAACAACTAACATCTAATATCTAATATCTAACATCTAACAACTAACATCTAACATCTAACATCTATCAAGCGGGCGCCCCACCGCAATTTCCGGTTGTGCCGAAAGGGATTTTGTGATAAGATAGCTACAACGGCAGAGCGCGGGGCCGCACTCAGGCAGGGAAGCGGGCCCCGTCTATTATAAACCGGATAAAGGATTTCTTATGAATACGCTTTCACAAAGACGAAACGGACCCCACATCAGGGAATTCACGGCGGCCCTGCTGCTTTTGCAGCCTCTCTTGGATGTGCTGTCCTATTTTATGATAAAGCTGGAGGCCACAGTTTTTACCACGGCTCTGCGCACGGTTCTGCTCTTCACGGTGAGCCTTTACGCCTTTGCGGTCTCGGAAAAGAAGAGATGGCATTTGGCTCTTTACGGGATCTTGGGAGGCTTCTGGCTTGTGCATATGCTCAGCTGCTTTCGCACCGGCTATCAGGACCCGATGGGGGATGCGGCAGAGTATTTAAAGCTCATTCAGTTCCCCCTGTGGACGCTGGCTTTTCTCACCCTCTTTCACCGCAAAGCGGAGCTTTCCGGCGCTGTGATCGGCTACTTGGCGGCGGACCTTGCCCTGATCCTTCTCGTGATCCTTCTCTCCTTCGGGACCGGAAATCCGGTCTACACTTACGATTATCCCGAGCGGGGGATGCAGATCGGCGTGCTGGGCTGGTTCGGCGTTCCCAACGCGCAAAGCGCGGTGGTGGCCGCTCTGGTTTCTCCCTTTTTGCTTTGGGGGATCCAAAAAAAGCGGCTGTGGCTTTTCTCCCTCTGCTGTCTGATCGGCTTCGGGCTTTTATACCTGACAGGGACCCGCCTTACCTATTTTGCGGCCTTTTTGATCGCCGCGGGCTTTCTTTTCCTGCTGCTTTGGAACAAGGAGCCTTTGCGGTATTGCCTGCCTCTTTTGGCGGTTTTGATCCTGCTTTTTGCCTTGAAAAGCGTTTCGCCCATGCAGGCAAGGCAGGCCCGCTCGGAAGACTCCAACACGCTGTATCAGGAAAAGACGGATGAGATCCTGGGAAAGGACTGGGATTTTGTCTATAAAAAGGGCGAGGAGATCCCGGAAGAGACCCTTAGAAAGCTTGAATCTCTTTACACTGAGGTCTACGGAGTCCCCGGCCCTTACGGGCTGCCCCTTTTGGGCGATATGATCGAGCGGTTCGGCCTTGACCGGGTGATGGAGGCCTATCAGTATACGGCTTCGCCGAGAGAGCTCTATAACGCCCGGCTGCGAAAGCTTACCGCCCTGCGGCTTCTTTGGCAGGAGCAGGACCCGCTTGCAAAGCTGGTGGGCTTTGAATATGCAAGCTGTGAGCTGGGCGGCAATATTTACGACCCGGAAAATGATTTTCAGCCCCTGATCTATTACTACGGCTTTTTAGGCGCGGCCCTTTATCTTGCCCTTCCCGCGGGGCTGGTGCTTTGGGCGGTTTTCTGCTTTTTCCGAGATCCCAGAAGATTTCTGTCGCTGCCCTTCGGCACGGCTGTGATGATGTTTGCGCTCTGCCTGGGGGCGGCGCAGTTTTCCGGGCAGGCTCTGCGCAAGCCCAGCGTGTGCGTTTACCTTTCTCTGTCTGCGGCGCTGATCTTTGAGCACTGCGAGAAATGCCGGGATGGGAAAAGCAGAAGGGAAGCCCGCCCTCCTGTATATCACCCGCCGGATGCCGCATATTAGAGAGAGGGGCCGAAGGCCCCTTTGAGAAGGGCCCTAAGATGATCGGCCTGCATATGGCTTTGCAGGCATAAACGGGAAGATGATCTGCGCGGCTGTCTTCGCCGGGTCAAAGGCCGGAAACAAAATGGAGGATTTCCTTTTTATCATGAGTTTTTTTAAGAAGTGCAAAGAATATCTGACGCAGCGTTTGCCGAAAATCGTGCTGATCCTGCTGGTGATACAGCCCTTTTTGGACGTGCTTTCCTATGGGATGACAAAGCTTGGGACCACTATTTTCTCCACCCTGATCCGCTTTTTTATGCTGGCCGCGGTGGGGCTTCTGGGGTTTCTGGTCACAGACAGAAAGAAAAGCTATCTCATCATCTACGGGGTGATGGCGGGCTTTTGGGCGCTGCATGTGATAAATGGGTTCCGGATCGGGTATATCTCCTTTTATGAGGACACCGCCAATTACCTGAGGATCCTCACCATGCCGGTCTTCCTGCTCACCTTTCTCACCTTTTTCCAGAAGAGAGGAGAGGACATCAGAAAGGTCATTGGGATCGGCTTTGCCATCAACATGGGCCTTTCCGCGCTGTTTACCGCTTTGCCCTGGGGGCTTTCTTTCCTGGGGCTGGGGGAGCCGGTCTATACCTATGACAAGCTGTATCTGGGGTTCATGGGCTGGTTTGCCGTTCCCAATGCGCAAAGCTGTATTCTGGTGCTGCTCTCGCCCCTTACCATGTTCCTCGCTTACCGCACGAAGAAGCTGTGGTTCTTTGCCCTTTCCTGCTTCGTAAGCATTTTCATGCTGTTTATCACCGGGACAAAGCTTACTTACTATTCTATTTTCCTGATCCCCATGGGCTTCTTCGTCCTTTTCCTGCTGAATTCGGGCAGGCTGAAGGCGCTGCCGTTTGCCGGGGTCCTTTTGGCCGTTCTGGCGCTGGCCGTGGCCTTTCGCCACTATGCGCCCATGCAGATCCGGGAAAGTATGTCCTCCTATTCCCAGGGGCTTCTGGGCGACCTGGTGGAGGAAAGCCTTTCGGAGGCCGGCGCCGATGACGAGGTGAGAAAAGCGATCGAGGAGGGCCTTCAGGAAGAGGAGACGGACTTTGAGGCGGCCCGAAAGCTTTTGAAGGTGCGCAGGAGCCTGACGGGGATCTACACCGCCGATGAGCTTTACGGCGAGCTGTTAAAGGATGTCAATGACCGCTTCGGACTTTACAACGTGATGGAGGCCTATCACCATTCCGCCCATACCGGGGTGCTTTCCGACCTGCGCCTGAGAAGGACCAATTACGCAAAGCTGATGTGGCAGGAATGTGATATCCCCACGAAGCTGCTGGGCTTTGAATACAGCGAAATGATCCACAACGGCACGATCTATGATATGGAAAACGATTTTCCGTCTATTTATTATAACTGCGGCCTAATAGGGCTTCTTCTCTATCTTTCCCTGTTTTTGTATGTGGCCGTCACGGCAATTAAGGGCTTTTTGCGCGATCCCCTTCACTACCTTACCGTGGAGACGGGGGCGGTAGGGATGACGGTGGTATTGGCCTTGGCTGCCGCGCAGATCTCCGGCTATGTGTTCCGAAGACCTAATGTGGCCATCTATCTGGCGGCGGCAGCGGCGTATCTGTGCTATCTTTCCCGGAATATCCAGCCTCTGCCTTTGGAGGAGAATCCCTGGAGGAAGCTTTGGCTCTTGCTGAAAAAGCCCTTTCACAGAGGGAAGAGAGAAAAGACCGCTTGAATCAGAAAACCGGAAAGGCCTTTTGGGGGGAGTATCCCTGCAAAAGGCCCTTTTGCTTTTTACGGCAGCAAAAAATTTGACAAATCGGAAAAAAAGCACTACAATGAAGGACGAAAAATGAAAGAAGGGGTGCTTGCCTGAAAAGGCGGCTGAGAGGAGCTTCGAGCTTAAACCCTTTGTCCGTTGGGACAGGAACCTGATTCGGATAATACCGACGTAGGGAGCATTTCATCATAAGAAGGGTTTTCCTTTCGATTGGGAATGTGTTTTCTGTGCCATTTGGAGTTTTTCCGGATGGCCTTTTCATTTTTCAGCATAATTCTTTATCAGAAAGGAAGAATGAAAATGAACACTCGTCTTTCAAAAACCACCCTGAACCTGGTGCTGGGCGGAATTTTAGTCGCTATGGGTACCGTGCTGTCCTTCCTGAAGGTGCTGGACATGCCCTACGGCGGCTCTATCACGCTGTGCTCCATGCTGCCGGTTATGGTTTTTGCCTATCGCTCCGGTACAAAATGGGGCCTGTTCGCAGGCGGCGCGTTCAGCGTGCTGCAGCTGTTGTTTGGCCTGCAAGCACTCAAAGGGCTCACGCTTTTGATGGTCATTGGCTCTGTCTTTCTCGACTATCTTCTGGCTTTTACGGTCTTGGGCCTCGCCGGGATCTTTCGCGGAAAAATCAAAAATGACACGGCGGCTTTCACGCTGGGCACCCTTGTCGCCGGACTTCTGCGGTATTTCTGCTCTTTCCTGTCAGGGTGGCTGTTGTGGAGTCAGTTTACGGAGGTTACGGAGATGCAGGGGCTGATTGCTAACTTCCTCCCGGGAGCTTCCCAGATGACGGGAACAACGCTTGCGGTGGTTTATTCCCTGATCTATAACGGCAGCTACATGATTCCGGAGATCCTGATCACCTGCGTGGTAGGCGCGGTGCTGATGCGCCTTGCCGGGAAGTACATTTTGCGTGAGACTGCCTGAGGAAAGCGGTTTCCGGCAGAATAAAAGCAGAGGGTGCCGGGGAGAATAAACCTTGTAAAGCGGAAGGCTTTATAAATCTAATTCTTTACGAGGTGCCTTATGAATCAGCTTCAATGCCAAGTGACTTCCTGTCAGCATTACTGCGATAACCAGTGCTGTCTGCCCGGAATCAGCGTGGATGGGCCGGCAGCCCGGGAGAGCGGCGAGACCTGCTGTGCTTCCTTTGAGGAAAAGCATCACAGCACAGGAGAAAATCTTTCTGCTCATGGCGGCAGCCCCTCTTTGAATTCTACTATCGAGTGTCAGGCCCAGCATTGCGCCTATAATAAGGACTGCAAATGCGAGGCGGAACGTGTCTGCGTAGGCTGCTGCTGCAGCGACGTCACTTCCAAAAGCGGCACGGAGTGCTGCACGTTTCAGAACAAGTAATTGAGAGACTGCAAAAAAGAACAGGGTCTTGTCCATTCGGACAGGGCCCTGTTCTTTTGGAAAGAGCTCCGTCCTTTCGGGAGAAGATCCTGCCATTTCTGTGGAAGTTCAGAAAACTTTTGGAGAGCCGGTGGTTTTTTGGCGGGCTTTGTGTTAAAATGACTGGAAGAAAGTCCTAAATGACTGCAAGCAGTCATTTGTGAATTTCTTCCAGTCATTCTGGAAGAACCCCTGAACTGCGAAGCAGTTCTCTTTTCCTTTCGGAAAAGCACCGGGCTTCTTCAAAGCGGATTACTTATATTTAAATAACAGCAGCTTGTGCTGCTGTTATTCTGGAAGAAGCCCTGAACTGCGAAGCAGTTCTCTTTTCCTTTCGGAAAAGCACCGGGCTTCTTCAAAGCGGGCTACTTATTTTAAATAACAGCAGCTTGTGCTGTTGTTATTCTGGAAGAAGCCCCCAGCCTGCGAAGCAGTTCTCTTTTCCTTTCGGAAAAGCACCGGGCTTCTTCAAAGCGGATTCTTTATGGTAAAATGATTGCAAAAAGGACAAAAGGGGGACGGCGAGGTCTCCTTTTTAGGCAGGTAAAAAGAGGAGTGTTTGCGCTGTGAACATAAAGCTGCTTGCTTTTGACCTGGACGGTACCACCCTGTCTGACTCAGAACATATTTCGGAAAAAAACCGGGAGGCCTTGATTAGGGCCTATCAAAAGGGCGTGCTGCTGGTACCGGCTTCCGGGAGACTGTTTACCTTTCTGCCCAAAGAGGTGCTGGCTCTTCCCGGTCTTAAATGGGTCATCACCTCCAACGGAGCCGCCGTCTACACCCTGCCTGACGGGAAACCTCTGAAAAAAAGCCTGATCCCCAATGAAACGGCGAAAAAAATCTATCGGGTCATTAAGGAATATGATATTTACCGGGAATTCTACCACGAGGGAAGAGCCATGGTGGAACGCCGCGCCTTTGAGCGTTCCAGAACAGAGCTGGGGATCCCGGAGAGCAAGTGGAAATTCCTCCACAAGGATTATATCTTCGTGGAGGATATGGAAAAAACCTTGGAAGAGACCGGCATCTGCCCGGAGAAGGTGAATCTTCTTTATCTGCCCACCGCTGAGCTGCGCGCACAGCTTTGGGAAAAGCTCAAAAAAATCGAGGGCCTTGGCCTGAGCTCCTCTTTCTCTGACAATATCGAAGTGAACGCGGCAGACGCCAATAAGGGCGCGGGCCTCAAGGCGCTGTGCGATATACTGAAGATCCCGCCGGAAGAGGTTATGGCCATCGGCGACAACGGGAATGACTTGTCAATGCTGAAATTTGCCGGGTGCTCCGTCGCCATGGGTGATGGGTCGCAGGAGGCCCTGCAGGCGGCAAAATTCAAGACGGGCCCCCATGACCGGGACGGCCTTGCCCAGGCGATCGACCGGTTCATCCTTGGCTGCTGACGCTCTCTGCGAATAAAAAAGAGAAAAGGCCCTAGGAAAGCCTTTTCTCCATTTCCCCGGAATCGTGAAATCCCATTTTTTCGTACAGCCTGCGCCCCTTTTCGGAGGGCTGCAATTTCACGGTCTCGATCCCTTTGCTTTTCAGCCACCGGAG
This sequence comes from uncultured Acutalibacter sp., assembly GCA_964565505.1. Taxonomy (GTDB): domain Bacteria; phylum Bacillota; class Clostridia; order Oscillospirales; family Acutalibacteraceae; genus Acutalibacter. Next base: position 8,573 of record CAZMFF010000058.1, read on the forward strand.
TACCGCCTCCATCAGCTTTCCCGCGTATCCCTGCCGTCTCTTTTCGGGAACGCAGTAGGCGTCGATCACATACCCATAGCAGGGGTTCTTGAAAAAACAGAAGGGTACGCCGCTTTTGATCACTGCACCGGCGACTGCCGCAGGGAAAGCTTCTTTGCCGTCCTCTTCATAGACTAAAAAGTGGCAGCAGCTGTCTTCGCGGTACAGGGAGGCATAGGTTTCCAGAATTTGTGCCGAGGCGTTTTCCCGCAGCAGAAACGATACGCCGTTTTCCTGAAACATCCGAAGCTTCATTTTTGCGACAAGAGGAAGATCCTGTTCTTTGGCTCTGACGATTTTCATTCGATGCAGTCCTTTCTTTGGCGTTTGGGAAACAGCTCATTTCAAGGCGGCCTTCCCGCTGTGTTTTTCATAGATCAGCACGGCCGTCACCGCGCAGAAGACCCCAAGAAGCGCGCCCATAAGCACGTCGGTAGGCCAGTGAACGAAGAGAAAAATGCGGGAAAAGGCGATGAGAAAAGCGAGAATGAGCGCCGGGATCCCCAGCCTTTTGTCGGAAAACAGGAGCACCGTGGCCGAAGCGAACGAAGAGCAGGTATGACCGGAAGGAAAAGAGTATCCTGACGGTGGGGAGATGAAAAGAACCGTGTAATTCGGAAATTGCTGGAAGGGCCGGGGCCGGCATACCAGATTTTTGAGCAGGACCTCCCCCAGCAGAAAACCGGCCCCCATAGCGCACAGCATGAAAATGCCGGTGCGCCGTTTTTTTGGAAAAAAGAGGAGAAGCACGGCGCAGAGGATCCAGAAAACTCCCCCTTCGCCCAAATAGGTGATAACGGGAAACAGGGTGTCTGTAACGGCATTGTGAAGATGCTCTTGAAAAAATGTCATAACGGCGGCGTCAAAGGAATTGACGGCGGAAAACAGGCTATTGCCCATGTGATGATCCCCCTTTGGTGGGAAGCCCGCTTTTCATGGGATATGGGCACAAGGACCCGTCGCTCTCAGAAGGGAACCCTATCGATAGCATACCATTTCGGCGCGACAGCGTCATGTCATGTTTTCCCCTTTTTTTCACCGGGGAAAACGCCTTGTGCTCGGGCCTTTTTTGAAAAGCAGATGCTTCGTTTCTGTCATTATATCAAATTTCAAAGAAGAGCAACAGCTCTTTTGCAGGATTCATAAAGAAAGCCTCTTTCGAATATAGTTTTTTGAGGACAGGGCTCAGAGCCTTGCGGAAATTCGAAAGAAAGGCATGGTTTTGCAGATGGAGTTTCACAGCGTAAGCTGGCAGGAAACAGCCGAAAAGCTGGGCGCAGACCCCCGGCGGGGCCTTGAGCGCGCCCAGGTCCAGAAACGGTTTGCGAGCTTTGGAAAAAACGAGATCCGGGAGGGGCGAAAAAAGAATCTTCTCTTCCGGTTTCTCAGCCAGTTTAAAGATTTTATGGTGCTGATCCTGCTGGCGGCGGCCGGAATATCCTTTGCGGTATCCTGGCTTCAGGGCGACGGGAATTATGTGGATCCCATCATTATTTTGGCCATCGTGCTGTGCAACGCCGTGATCGGAATGACCCAGGAAATACGGGCGGATAGGGCCATCGACGCCCTGAAAAAGCTGTCTTCGCCCCATGCCTGCGTGCTGAGGGAGGGGAAACGCTGCGAGGTGGAAAGCGCAAATCTGGTGCCGGGAGATGTGGTGTTTTTGACGGCCGGAGACCTGGTGCCTGCCGATATCCGGCTCTTGAAAACGGTAGAGCTCAAGGCAGAGGAATCGGCCTTGACGGGGGAATCCCTTCCGGTGGAGAAGACGGCGGAAATGCTTTGCCCCAGGCAGGCCCCCTTAGCGGAGCGGAAGAATATGGTGTTTGCCGGAACCGGCATCGCCTCCGGCTCCGGCATGGGTATCGTTACACACACCGGGATGAACACGGCAATGGGCAATATTGCCAGAATGCTGGAAAACGAAAAAACGCCGGAAACGCCCTTGCAGAAAAAGCTCAGTGAGACGGGAAAGGTGCTGGGCGCGGGGGTGCTGGTGATTTGCCTTGTCATTTTAGGGCTGGGGCTTTTACAGCATACCCCTCCTTTGGAAATGTTTATGATCGCCATCAGCCTGGGAGTGGCCGCCATCCCGGAAGGGCTTACGGCGGTGGTGACCATCGTTTTGGCTATGGGCATGAAGCGGATGGCTCAGAAGCGGGCGATCGTCCGCCATATGCCGGCAGTGGAAACCCTGGGAAGCACCCAGGTGATCTGCTCAGACAAAACGGGGACGCTCACGCAGAATCAAATGACGGTGACTGCGTTCTGCGGGGCCTATGGAGAGGAAAGCCTGGAGGCTTCCGAGGCGCAGTTTGCCCTGGAGCTTTCCGTGCTGTGCAACAACTCAGAGATACGGGGGAACACGCTGCTGGGCGACCCCACGGAAACAGCTTTCCTGCCCGCCTGCAAGAAGACGAAAATGCAGCTGGAAGAGGCTCTTCCGCGGGTGGGGGAGATCCCCTTTTCCTCTTTGCGGAAAATGATGACGACGGTCCACCGCCTGGAAAACGGATACCGCATCATCAGCAAAGGGGCGCCAGACGTGCTGATCGCGCGCTGCAATAAGCTGAGAAGGGGAAAGGAAGAGGTCCCCTTTACCGGAGGTATGAAGGCAAGGCTTCTCTCAGATAACGAGAAGCTTGCAGCTTCGGCGCTCAGAGTGCTGGGCGTTGCCTATCGAGATGTTTCCGAGCTTCCCGGGGACGACAGGAAAATAGAAAGCGAGCTGGTTTTTGCCGGTTTGATCGGCATGGAGGACCCTCCCAGGCCGGGAGTGAAGGAAGCGGTACTGGAATGCAGGCGGGCGGGCATTCTGCCCGTGATGATCACGGGAGATCACGCCGCGACAGCCCTGGCCATCGGAAAACGCATCGGCATTACCGGGGAAAACGGGAAAGTGATGACCGGGGCGCAGCTGGAGAAGCTTTCCCTCAAGCAGCTTAGCGAGAAGATCTTTGACTATCAGATTTTCGCCAGGGTTTCCCCGGAGCATAAGGTGAAGATCGTCAGGGCCTTTCAGCAGCGGGGCATGGTGGTGGCCATGACGGGAGACGGGGTAAACGACGCGCCGGCTCTCAAAAGCGCGGATATTGGCTGCGCAATGGGGAAAAACGGCACAGAGGTGGCAAAATCTGCCGCAGATATGGTGCTGACGGACGATGATTTTTCCACCATTGTCAGCGCGGTGCGGGAAGGCAGAGGGATCTATAAAAATATCCGGAAGACCATCCATTTTTTGCTTTCCTGCAATATCGGGGAAGTGCTGGTGGTTTTGATGGCCTTTTTGCTCCGCCTGCCTACGCCGCTTTTGGCCATCCATCTGCTGTGGGTGAACCTGGTCACCGACTCCCTGCCGGCGCTGGCGCTGGGAGCGGACCCCTTCGGACGGGACATTATGGAGGAGCCGCCCCACAGGAAACAGGAGGGGATCTTCTCCGGAGGAATGGGATTTTCCATCGCAGTGGAGGGCTGCCTTGTGGGGGCGCTGTCCCTTCTGGCCTATACGGTGGGGAGGATCTGGTTTGACCCCAACCCCGCGGACCCTGTGATCGGCAGGACAATGGCTTTCGCGGTGCTGAGCCTTTCCCAGCTGGTGCACAGCTTCAATATGCGCTCTGAGCGTTCCGTCATCAAGCTGGGGATCCTTTCCAACCGAAAGCTGACGGGGGCCTTTTTGATTTGCTCCTTCCTCATGACCAGCGTGATTTTATTCGAGCCCTTGAACGTCGTTTTTAAAACGGCCGCCCTCTCCTTGACCCAGTGGCTGATCGTCTGGGCGCTTTCGCTGTTTCCGCTGGTGGCCGTCGAAGGGGAAAAACTCCTTCTGGAAGCATTTTCCAGAAAGAAGAAATAGGGCAGAGCTTTCGCTTTTTAGTCGTTAGATGTTAGATATTAGTCGTTAGATAAGGTCAAGGGAAAGGGCCCTTGCCCTTCTCCTTGGTAGTTGTTAGTTGTTAGATATTAGTTGTTAGACTTGGCTCTCCCTCTGGGAGAGCTGTCAGCGAAGCTGACTGAGAGGGCATGCCTTGCCCTTCTCCTTGCTAGTTGTTAGATGTTAGATATTAGTCGTTAGATAAGGTCAAGGGAAAGGCCCTTGCCCTTCTCCTTGGTAGTTGTTAGCTGTTAGATATTAGTCGTTAGATAAGGTCAGGGGACTTCTCTAACAACTAACGACTAAAAACTAACCACTA
>CAZMFF010000059.1:0-12666 GCA_964565505.1 uncultured Acutalibacter sp.
AGCGTTTCCTCCAGCGATATGTCCTTTATTTTCAGGTCTGTTTGTCTGATAAAATTCTCAAATTCGGATACTGTATCCACTTTTGTTTTGAATATCGCAACAAAGTTGATTGCTTTATCAGAAATGCTTGTTGCAAAAAAGTAGTGTGCATGACCGCATCGCTGATAGTCATCCTCGCTTTTCATGTTAAGAATATTGACAAGCGATTCGTATCCGGCATCATTTCTGTTATGAGGTAAAGCCTCATTTTCATCGACAGTAACAGTGATCTTGTAAAACAACATTTTCTATCCTCCGTTTTGCAAATTTCTTTTTACGGCGGTATCATAGCACATGTTATAATAAAACCTTATTTTTTTAATTATTTTAATATCTTTATAAAAAAACCGCGGCTGCTTCTGGCAGCCGCGGTTTTCTTACCTATATGGAAGAGCGGAAAACAATTTCAAAACAGGAAGTCTTATGCCGGTGTTTTCTCATAAAAGGCGGGATTTTCTTCGCCGCTTTTCCAGTGAAAGATCCGGGCGATCCCGGTGAACAGAAAGCACAGGATGAAAGATACCGCCATGGCAAGGCAGGCGTAAATAGGGCCGTCCGGCGTGGTGAATCCGGAAAGCGCGGCGGGAAGAAAGGCTGTAAGGAATCCCCCCAGCATCCCGGCCCAGGCTCCGGCTCTGTTCAGCCGCTTCCAGTAAAGAGAAAGCAGATAGGGCGCGAGAAACGCACCGGACAAAATGCCCCAGGAATAGGACATCATCTCCAAAATGGGGGTGGGGTAGTTGGCGATGAGGTAGCTCATCACAACGAAGGCAAGGCACAAAAGCCGGGTGAGAACAGAGACGTTTCTGTCCTCCATTTTTTTCAGGAAGGTCGACTTTACCAGATCCATGGAAACCGTGGAGCAGGCCGTGAGCGTGATACTGGACAGGGTAGAAACCGAGGCGGAGATCAGAAGCACCAGAATGACGCCGGTCAGAATATTGGGCAGACCGGCGGAATCCAGCATCAGCGGCACAAGGAAATCCTTTCCGCCCTGGGGCATGGCGTCGCCGAAAAACAGGTGGGAAAGCGACCCGATAAAGTATCCGCCGCCTGCCACGACCAAAGCGAAAAAGGTAGAGATGATAATGCCTCTCTTGACCTCCTTCTGATCCCGGATGCCGTAATATTTATGCACCATCTGGGGCAGGCCCCAGGTGCCGAAGCTGGTCATCAGCAAGGTGGCGGTGAGACTCAGAGCGGCTTTTCCGGGAAGGGGCGCCATTTCATGCTTTCTCATATATTCCGCCATATGAGAAAGGCCGTTTTGAAGGCCTCCCACCTGGGGGGCGCGTATGATCAGCACAATGAGGGCGACGACGCCCACGATCATCACAAAGCCCTGGACGAAATCTGCCTTTAAGGTGGCAAGGTATCCGCCCAGCACCAGAAGAAGGGCGGAGGCGATGGCGATGATGATCATGCACACGCGCTCGTCGATCCCCAAAATGACTGTGCAGACGCTGGTAAGCCCTTTATAGACAGAGGCGGAATAGGGAATGAGAAAAATAAAAATAATAACACAGGAGAAAATTCTCATCCCGGAGCTTTGAAAGCGCTTTTCAAACAGCTGCGGCATGGAGGTGATCTGATGCCTTCTGGTGATCTCCCGGGTGCGGTTTGCCAGGACCAGCCAGGCAAGCAGAGAACCGAATACGGCATTCCCCAGGCCCACCAGGACGCTCCACAGGCCATAGCTCCATCCGGAGCCGCCGGAGTATCCGATAAACATAACGGCGGAAAAATAGGCAGTGCCATAGGAAAAAGCGGAGATCCAGGCTCCGGCGCTGCGGCCGCCTACGGTAAAGCTCAGCATATCGCTGCCCCTGCGGGAATAGAGGATCCCTACCGCCAGCATGAAAACGGCATAGATCCCGATCACGACCCAAATGGTCAGCTGCTTGTCCATATGACAAAACTCCGTTTCTTTTGCTTTATCGATTTAAATCGCACATGGTTTAAATCGATAAAATCTTACCATGGAACGAAAAGAAAGGCAAGGTCTTTTTCACATTTTGTTCATCTGTTTTTCTTGCTTTCGCCATAGAAAGCCGTTACAATAAAATTACACTTGGAAAATCCTGTCTGTTTTGGGGAAGGCTGTAGACAGAGAGGGTTCGGAAAGGATGGAAAGCAATGGCTTCCGGAAAAATATTAATCGTAGATGATGACAACAATATCTGTGAGCTTTTAAGGCTCTATATTGAAAAAGAAGGGTATGAGGCCTCAATCGCCTACGACGGAGAGACCGCTCTGGAAATTTTTGACACGGTGGACCCGGATCTGGTACTGCTGGATATCATGCTCCCCGGGCTGGACGGCTGGCAGGTGTGCAGAGAGATCCGGAAAAAATCCAACCGGCCCATCATCATGCTCACGGCCAAGGGCGAGGTGTTCGACAAGGTTCTGGGGCTGGAGCTTGGGGCGGACGACTATGTGGTAAAGCCCTTCGAGACAAAAGAGGTCATCGCCCGTATCGGCGCCGTACTGCGCCGCAGCGGGAAGCGCAGTGAGATGGAACCGGAAAAGAAGGAGGTCTCCTTCGACAACCTGTCCATTAACCTGACAAATTATGAACTGAAGGTCAAGGGCGTGGTGGTGGATACGCCGCCTAAGGAAATGGAACTGATCTACCATCTGGCCTCCAATCCCAACCGGGTCTTCACCAGAGATCAGCTGCTGGATGAAGTGTGGGGCTTTGACTATTACGGCGACAGCCGCACCGTAGACGTTCATGTCAAACGCTTAAGAGAAAAGCTGGAGGGCGTTTCCGACCAGTGGAGCCTGAAAACGGTGTGGGGAGTGGGATACAAATTTGAGGTAAAAAGCTGAGAACCGATCGGAAGGGCAAAATGAGGAAGAGAGCGTCCTATGCAAAAAAGTATTTTTAAACGCTACCTGGGGATCACCATGGTGATCATCGTACTGAGTTTTATCGTACTGGGAAGCGTGATGATGATTTCTTTCGGAAGCTACTGGAGGGGGGAAAAACGGGAGCTGCTGACCCAGAACGCCAGATCCATCTCTGAGGTGGCCAGCAGATTTCTTGCGAAGAAGGACGAGGAGAACTATACTCTGGAAACAGAGGTGCTCAGATCCTTTATCAAAACCTTTTCCGGCAGTGCTGACGCCGATATTTTTATTACGGACCTCAGCGGGAATATCTTGCTGGGCAACTACACAAACAGTAAGCTGGAAACTCTGGAAAAGGCGCCCCCCAAGATCGTGCAGCTGGCGGCCAAGGGACTCTACGAAGGAGTGGGAGACCTGGGCGGAGTATACCCCGGAAAATTCTATATCATCGGAGTGCCTATGAATACCGGGGAAAACGAGTGTGTGGGGGCGGTGTTCGCCGCCACCAGCGCGGCCACGGTAAACGCCTTCCAGCAGGAGGCGCTGCGCATGTTCTTACTGGCCGCTGTCACGGCGCTTTTGCTGGCCTTTTGTGTGGTGGGGTTTTTCGCGTTCCGGCTGGTCAATCCGTTAAGGCAGATGTCGGCGGCTGCCAGAAGCTTCGGCGCGGGGAATTTTTCCGTAAGGGTCCCCGTGACCAGCTCAGACGAGATCGGACAGCTTGCGCAGTCCTTCAACAATATGGCGGATTCTCTCTCCAACAGCGAGGGTATGAGAAGAAGCTTCATTGCCAATGTCTCTCACGAGTTGAAAACTCCCATGACCACCATCGCTGGGTTTATCGACGGCATTTTAGACGGTACGATCCCTGAGGCAGACCGGGAAAAGTACCTTAGGATCGTTTCCAATGAGGTAAAACGGCTTTCCCGGCTGGTAAAGTCCATGCTGGACCTGTCCCGGATCGACAGTGGGGAAATGAAGCTGCATCCCTCCTATTTTGATATCACCGGCACCATCTTCAACACTCTGCTTACCTTCGAACAGAGCATTGAGGAAAAGGAGCTGGAAATCGAGGGGCTGGAAACGTCCGGACCCCTGATGATCTATGCAGACCAGGATCTGATCCATCAGGTGATCTATAATCTGGTGGAAAACGCGGTGAAATTTACCAACCCCAAGGGCACGATCCGTTTCCAGATCTCTGACGGGATCGACCGTACCAGCATCGCCATCGAAAATACCGGGGCCGGTATTTCTCCGGAAGAGCTGCCCATGATTTTTGACCGGTTTTATAAGACGGATAAATCCCGCAGCCAGGATAAAAACGGCATGGGCTTGGGGCTCTATCTGGTACGCACGATCATCAAGCTGCACAAGGGAAATATCTGGGCCACTTCAGTGGTAAATGAGTACAGCCGATTCGAATTTTTCCTCCCCAAGCCTCAGGAGGCGCCTAAGCTGAAGGAAAACGGGATCCGCTTCAAGGAAAACAGGGGGAAAGAACGGGAAAAGACAAAAGAACGACCCTCTTCAGAGGGAGAAGAAAAGAGGAATGAACCATGATGGAAGAGGAAAACAACAGAAGGGACCCTGTTGAAAGCCCGGGAGACACACCTTGGGAGCAGCCGGAAAAAGGACCCGAGAGGATGCCTCTTGACGGAGAAGACCCTCTTGAGAATTGTTCCCCTGCTCCGGACACCGAGGTGCAGCCTTTAGAGCCTGAGCAAAGAGAGCCGGCCTGGGAAGATCAGGCCGCTGCCGTACCGCCGGACCATGCCTGTGGGCAATTTGCGCAAAATGATTTTTCCGGGCAAAGCCAGGAAGGGGTCCCGCGGCAGGCAGCGCCTGCAGGTGCTGCCTTTCCGGAAGCGGCGCCGGGCCCCTTTGCGGCGGGAAACAGAGCATACGGCGATCCGACGCCGCAAAAAAACGCTCCCATGGGCTTTTATCCGCCGCCCTATGATGCGCCGGGTCAGCCTGCCCCCTACCCGCACAGCCCAACGGGTTATCCGGCCGCGCCTGCTTATTTCACCTCGCCCCAGCCCTGGGGCGTCTACCCTCCTCCTGTACAGCCTAAAAAGAAAATGTCCCGAGGCATAAAGGTGTTTTTATGGATCGCCTCCGCGCTGGCGGCAGGCGCCATTATGGGCTTTGCCGGTTTTCTCATTTACAGCGGCGTTTCCAGCAATTACACTCCTCCCTATACCCTCCCCGCGCCGAGCGAAGGAGTGCCGGAGGAGAGAGAAGACCCTCCTGAATACGACGACGGCGTAACGCCCCCGGAGGACAGAGAAGACGATTCTGACCGGCCGCAGATCGACCTGACCCCCAATGAGACGGGGATCACCATCGAAAAGAAGCCGGAAGGAGAAGAGCTTTCGGCTCAGGGCGTCTATGAAAAGGTGGCCAAGTCCACCGTGACAGTTTCTGCCTCCCTCACGAAAAACGGACAGGAGGCCACCGGCACCGGTACCGGGATCATTGCCACAGAGGATGGGTATATTATCACAAACTCCCATGTGGTCTTTAATTCCAAAAGTACCGCCGTAAAGGTCATCGCCTTTGACGGGGAGGAATATGACGCCGTAGTGGTAGGAGTAGACCGCACCACGGACCTGGCAGTGATCAAAACGAATGATTACCATTTTACCCCCGCCCAATTTGGAGACGCGGGTGAGCTTCACATCGGCGAGTGGGTGATCGCCATTGGGAATCCAGGGGGCGAGCGGTTTTCAAGCTCTCTTACCCGGGGAGTGATCTCCGGGCTGGACCGGACGGTAGGACAATACAGCGAAAACGGAATGACCTATATCCAGACGGACGCGGCGATCAATCCGGGGAATTCCGGCGGGCCGCTGCTCAATATGTATGGCCAGGTGGTGGGGATCAACTCCTCAAAGATCATTACGGAGGGCTATGAGGGCATGGGCTTTGCCATTCCTGTAAGCAAAGCGAAGAACATTCTTGACGAGCTGCTCTCGGGAGGCTATGTGAAAGGGCGTACCCGGCTGGGAATACAGGGGCAGGATGTCAGCGCCATGCAGAGCATGTACGGCCTGCCCAAGGGCTTCCTCATTATGGGAATTGACGAAGACAGCTCTTTCTCAGGAACACAGGCGCAGCAGGGGGATATTATAACCGCTATTGACGGCAAAGAGGTCTCCGGCCTAAGCGACATTGCCAATCTCCTGCTGAAATATTCTCCGGGAGATGAGGTCACCGTCACGCTTTACCGCATCTCTCAAAGCGCAGCGGGCCTATCTAGGGAATTTGATGTGAAGATCACCCTTCTGGAAGACAAGGGTGAAACACAGAATTAAAACCATGAAAGAGAAAACAGAAAAGACAAATTGTGCTCGTATCCTGGAGCGCATGAAGATCCCCTATGAGGCCTTTTCCTATCCCTGTGAAGAGTTTACAGACGGTCTGGCCGTAGCCTCTCTTCTGGGTTTGCCCGCAGAGAAGGTCTATAAAACGCTGGTCACCGTGGGAAAAAGCGGGCAGCACTATGTATTTGTGATCCCGGTGGCAAAAGAGCTTGACCGAAAGAAGTCGGCAGCCTTTGTAGGAGAAAAAGCGATAGAGCTGCTTCCCCTCAAAGAGCTCTTCGCCCTGACCGGCTATGTGCGGGGCGGATGCACTGCAGTGGGGATGAAAAAGAAATTCCCCACCGTGATCGACATAAGCGCCTGCGACAAGGAAAAAATCTATGTCAGCGGCGGCAGGATAGGCCTGCAGTTTTCCCTTTCCCCCAAGGATCTGCTTGCAGCCTGCGATGGAAAGTGGGCTCTCGTAACAAAAGAGGAGCCCCCTATTCCGGGCCCATAACCGGAGACTTTTTTCTTTCAAAATGACTGACCGTGAAACAGAAAAACAGACGGCGCTCTTTAAAAAGAGCGCCGTCTCCTTTTTTGCTGTTTGTTTTGATCAGCCTCGGTCTTTGCGATGAAGGATCTCATCTAGGATCTCATCTGTATCAAAGGAAAGCTGGCCTTCTTTTTCTGCCTTGGGCAGCCGCCTCTGTTCAGAACCGGAGGTCTGCCGCTTGGCAGGAGGCTTTCCGGCGGGACGCGGCTGCTTTGCGGCTGTGCCCGATTTTTGAGCCGGAGCGGCCGGTCTTGCCGCTGAAGCCGCCTGTTTTCCCGGAGCCGCCGGTCTGCTGCTGGCTGAAGCGGGTTTCCCGGATGCAGTCATCGGCCGCTGCACGATCTGCGGAGGGGCGGCCTGGGCGCGGGCAACGGAGCCTTGCGGCTGCGTGGGCGGCGCTGAATGGCCTTTCTCCTGTCTCGGCCTTGTGGGGTTTGCAGAATTTGCGGCGGAAGGAATTGCTCCTCGGGTTTCCGCAGGTCTGTGCTGTACAGCGGGAATACTGGACTCCTGCCTCGCCGCAGGACGCTGTGGAGCCAGTGAAAATTCTTCCGTATAAAGGTCTGCCTCTACAGGAAGCAAAGGCGAGGGCTTCAGAGGCCGCTGCTCTCTCGGTACCGAAGGAGCAGGCGCAGCGGGTGAACGCCGGTATTGGGTCTCATAATTTGCCTGAGAAGCAGAGCGGGCGCGCATTTGCCGGCTGCGCTGTTCCGCCTCCTCGATTTGCTCCAGCACCTCATTGCGTTCATCTTCCGCATATCTTCTGCCCCGGATAAAAAGCACCAACAGCGCCAGAAGCCCGGCCGATCCGGTGGCAACACAGCCGATACCGCCGTAAAACAGGGTAAAGGCCAAAGAATTGTTTCTGACATTGAGCCGGGCAAAGGTCACATAATTCGTGCCGACGATCGGCTCTTCTTCTACAGGATCCGTCCCCGGATGAATGTCCACCCGAGGCCGGGTAACAGTAGGATTGGGCGTGGAAATAGGCCGTCCGGCTGAATTGGGGGTCGGCGTGGGGATCGGTGTGGTGCGAGTCGTGTCAATGATGATCCCCGTTCCGTTTCCCTCAAGCTCTGAAGAGGACTCTCCCCCATCCGGGGTGGTGGTAGGCTCTTCAGAGGGCGTATCGGTCACAGCGGGAGTTTCCGTCACATCAGGAGAAGAAGAGGAAATGTCCGGAGTAGGCTCCGGGGTAGGTACCGGAGTGGGATCCGGCGTTGGAGTGGGCGGCACCTCCGTTGGAGCAAACGAAACGATAGGATCAATGGGATCGTTGTCTTGATTTTCCGTCGCACCGGCAAAAAGGGGCATCGCCAGCAGCAGGAGGCTCAAAAGCACCGGAATCATTCCCAAAAACCTTTTTTGATTCATAAAGGCATCCCGTCCCTTTCATTTTTTCAGACGACAAGGGTTCTTTTCAACTATCCAAAACAAAATACATTCACCGGCTGGCCTTTGGAAAAGAGATAAAGCCGAAAATGCCAGATATACTCGCGAATATTTTAGCACAATCACAAAAAAAAAGCAATGGAAGAATTATTTGCTGGGCCTTCTGAAAATTTTTTAAAAAAAGCTTGCATTTTGAAAACAACTGTGATAAGATGAGTAAGCTGTCAGAAAGGCAGTAAGAAGTTGGTGTTGATTACAGCGAGGGTCCACCCGTTCCCATCCCGAACACGGAAGTTAAGCTCGCCTGTGCCGAAGATACTTGGCTGGTGACGGCCCGGGAAAATAGGTGTTCGCCAACACACAAAGGCAGTCGCCCAATAGGGCGGCTGTTTTTTTGCGTTTCCCCAAAAAAGTCTGGATCCATCTTAAAAAACTCCTTTTTCTTTTCTTTTATTTTGCCGGAAACCGCTTGACTTAAAAAGGGTTATGCCTTAAACTTAAGAGGAAAAGAATTCTGTAAACCTGTTCCTGTAAAAGGAGGCTGTTATGAAAAAAGGGAAACTTGGCGTTGTGCTCTCCTTTTATGCCATTTTAGCTTTTGTTTTTGTTATCCTGAAAATGCCGGCTCTCTGTGCGTTGCTCCTGTTTTTTGTCTTATTTGTGGAGCGAGAGGAATGGGTGTGCAGGCAGGTGATGGAGGCTTTTTTCCTCTCTGTCAGCGTCTCCTTTGTCAGCACTGCTCTCAGTTGGATTTCCGGACTTTTCCCCCATTACTTTTTCTTTGATGAAGTCCTTTCCGTAGCCTTTTCCGTCATTTCCTCCCTCTATTATCTGGCGGCGCTCATTATCAGTATTCTGGCGATTCTCCGGGTGATGAAGGGACAGGAGGGAAACATTCCCCTGTGTTCAGATCTGGCGCTTCGAGCTTATGGGAAGAGGAAGCCCAGGCCGGTTCCCTTCCCTCAGCAGGGTCAGTATCCCCCTCCCTATCCTGTACAGCAGGCAAATCCGGGCGCTGGGCCGGGGGGATATCAGGCGCCCTACGGCGCGCCGCCCCCTCCGCCTGAAGGCTCTGCCTTTGTCCCTCCCCCTGCTTCTCCCACGCCGCCTGTAAACGGTGACCAGCAGCAATAAGAAATTTTCTGAAAGGCTCTGGACTCCCAAAGAGTTTCGGGGCTTTTCTTTTCCGTGTCGCTCTTTCAAGCAAAAGGAGTTGCCCTTGAGAGCCCTCTGAGAATCCCCTGGATCGGGACAAGAAAAAAGAAAGGTAAGGAGCAGACCGTGGTCTTTTCATCTCTTGTTTTCCTCTGTGTTTTCTTTCCTTTGCAGATGCTCCTCTACTCTCTCGTGCGGAGCATTGAGGCAAAGAATACCGTGCTTATCCTTTTTTCTCTGGTGTTTTATGCCTGGGGGGAACCTTTCTATGTGCTGCTGCTTTTGGGGATGACTTTCGCCGATTGGCTGATCTCTCAATGGATCTATCGGTATCGGGGCACAAAAAAGAGCAAGGCCTTTCTTGCCTTGGGGTGTGTAGTGGACTTGGGGCTCCTCTCCTTTTTCAAATACGGAACCTTTTTCTGTACCAATCTACAGCGGTTTACCGGATTTCCCGCTTCCATCCCGCAGATTGCCCTGCCCATCGGTATCTCCTTCTACACCTTTCAGCTTGTGTCCTATCTGGTGGATGTATATCGGCAGCAGGTGCCTGCCCAAAAGCGGTTCCGCCGCCTCTTTTTATATGTTTCCCTGTTTCATCAATGCATTGCCGGTCCTATTGTTCGCTATCAGGACGTGTCCGAGGAGATCCTTTCCCGCAGGGTAGAAGAATCTGACCTGCGCACCGGAATTAACCGCTTTGCAAGCGGCCTTGCCAAAAAAGTGCTTTTGGCAAATGTCTGTGGAAAGCTTGTCAGCCTTACCGTTTTAGACGGACTTACAGAGAACCGGGGCGTCAATCTTGCCGCTTTGGAAAAGACGCCCGCTTCGCTTCTCTGGCTGGGAACGATCTGTTATATGCTGCAAATTTACCTGGATTTTTCCGCCTACTCTGACATGGCTATCGGCATGGGGTTGATGGTGGGCTTCCATTATAAAGAAAATTTCCGATATCCCTATCTTTCCCGGTCCATTACCGATTTCTGGCGCAGATGGCATATGTCTCTGTCCAGTTTTTTCCGGGATTACGTCTATATCCCTCTGGGAGGCAACCGAAAAGGAACGCTTCGCACAGTGCTGAATCTGTTTCTCGTATGGCTGCTTACCGGCATGTGGCACGGGGCCGGCTGGAATTTTATCCTGTGGGGACTCTATTACTTTTTCTTCCTGTTCCTGGAGAAATTCCTAATCCCGGGTCTCCAGAAGCTTCCTCGGGTCCTTGCTCACCTTTACACGCTGGTGGTCGTGTTTTTCGGCTGGATCCTCTTCTATTTTGAGGACTTTACCCAGGCGTTTGCTGTAGTAAAGGGGCTTTTCTGCCTGAATGGGAATTCCTTCACCTCTTTTGAGGGCAGCAATATGGTTTTGAACTACTGCTTTTTCCTGCTCGTGGCGATCCTTGCCTGTACCCCGGTTGCCCGCCTGTTTTACCACCGTATCTGTTCCTCTACCCAAAAGGGCACCATTGTACTGGGAACCGTGATGGAATGGCTCCTGCCGGTTCTGGCCCTGATTCTTTCTGTAAGCTTTCTGGTAGGGGACGCTTATGATCCCTTCCTTTACCTGCAATTTTAGCTGGTCCTTCAAAAAATTCAGGCTTTCAAAAGGAGGCTTTTATTTCATGAAGCATGCAAAAGAATTTAAGCGGGGCGCAAAAGGGAAGAGTATTTTCTTTTTTACCGCTCTGGCTTTTTTGATGGTGCTGTCTCTTTTGCTTCCTTTTCGTCCCACGGAATCTTTGGTAGAAAAGCGTGAGCTCAAAAAATTCCCTGAGCTTTCCCCCTCTCAAATTCTTTCTTCCGATTCCACGCTGCTTTCGGGAGCTTATTTTCAGGATATCGACGCCTGGTTTTCAGACACTTTTCCCTTTCGGGACGTTTTCTTTCAGGTGAATGACTTTGTCCGAAAGGCCTATGGTCTAAAAGAGACAGAGATCCACGGCTCGTTCACCCCTGCCAACGAAATCCCTGATGACTTTTTTACCGGGGAGTAACGGCAGCTGGAATTCATGCTTTTAGGCGGTCTTGTTCCGCTTTTCATATTGATAGGAAATGAGGTTTACTGCTTATGGAAAGAGAATATGTTTCCCACAGGGCTTCTTCCGCCCGCCGTCCGGTTCGTTCTTCTCCCTACCGGAAAAGAAATGTCCGTCGAAAAAGCGGGCCTCCTCCTATTTTATTTCTCGGCATCATCCTAATAGCGATCATTATCCTGGTCGTGATTTTAGTGGTCAAGCTGGGTGGCGGAAAGGAGCCGGGAGAGTCTTCTCCCGCGTCCTCTTTACCTTCCCCGGTAAGCAATTCCGCACTGAATTCCTCCAGCCAGCTTTCCTCCTCTGAGCCTGCTTCCCAGCTTCCTGCTACCCCTCCTCCGGAAAGAGATGTAAACGGCCTTGCGACCGAGCAGATCGACTCCATCCTCCGAGTTGGAAACAGCGGTTATGAGTACTATAATTTCGATGAGGAGATCGCCAAAAAATACATCACCGCCATCACCGGCGCCGGAGAATCCCTTGCAGGCAGCGCAACCGTCTACAATATGGTGATCCCCACCAGCATGGATATTGTTCTTCCGGAAAAGTTTTTAAAAGGGATCAATACCTCTGACCAGAAAAAGGCCATTGAATATATTTATGGCTCCATTGGAGCAATCAACCCCTCCGTAAAGACCGTACCCGTCTTTGACGCGCTGAAGCTGCACAATAATGAGGACCTTTATTTTCGCACGGACCATCACTGGACTCAACTGGGCGCCTATTATGCCTATGCGGAATTCTGCAAGGCAAAGGGCGTGGAAGCTGTAGCTCTGGATCAGTTCGATCGAAAGGATTACGGCGATTACCTGGGCACCTTTTATGCTAAGGACTCTGCTTTGGGAGACGAACCTGATCAGCTGATTGCCTATGTGCCCCGTGCCAATGTTGCGTTAACCATTACGGAGCAGGACGGCAATGTGCTGGAAGACTGGCCATTGATCGCGGATGGCGGCACTTACGGCACAGATATGAAATATCTCATCTATATCGGCGGGGACCAACCCTATGAGGAGATCGAGAATAAAGACCTAAATGATGGGTCCGCCTGTTTAGTGGTCAAGGAGTCCTTCGGAAATGCGTTTGTTCCTTTCCTCGTCAATCATTATCAGTATGTTTATGTGGTGGACTACCGCTACTATGAGGGAAATATCAGCAGCCTCTGTCAAGAGAAAAAGGTGAATGACGTTCTTTTCCTCAACAATATCTCTATGACGCGAAACGAGGAGCTTGTGGACACCATATCCGAAAAATTCTAATTGAAAGCTTCAACAATAAATATCCCCCGGCGAAGCCGGGGGTTTTTCATAGACGGGCAAAGCCCTTTG
>CAZMFF010000060.1:0-11870 GCA_964565505.1 uncultured Acutalibacter sp.
TCGCCTGCCGGCTCGGGCGGGTCAGAACGATTGCCACCGGCAATCTTCCCCCCACTGGGGCGTACTCACCCCTCGTCAGAGGGGCCAAGTCTAACAACAAATATCTAACATCTAACAACTACCACAGGGAGAGCCAAGTCTAACAACTAATATCTAATATCTGACAACTATCAAGGGAGAGCTAGGGGAAAGGGCGTGCCCTTTCCCTTGACCTTATCTAACGACTAATATCTAAAATCTAATAACTATTTTGCGGGGCCAAGAAAGTCTCCTTCTTCTTCCCCGCAAAAATCTCTTGCCCTAAAGTTTACTTTAAGATATATAATACTCACAAAATAACGGCAGCCTTTGAAGGTCTGCCGCAAAATCGGAAAGGAATGGTTCTATGACACAGGTCACCCTGGGGAGAACAGGAATCAAAAGTCCGAAAAACGCTTTCGGCGCGCTGCCCATTCAGCGTGTTTCCGCCCAGTATGCGGGAATGCTGCTGAAAAAGGCCTATCACGCCGGCTTCACCTTTTTCGACACCGCCCGCTCCTACAGCGACAGCGAAGAGAAAATAGGGCTTGCCTTAAGCGATGTGAGAAAGCATATCACCATCGCGACAAAAACCCCTTCCACTACAGTCGAGGGCTTCTGGAAGGATCTGGAAACCAGCCTTTCCCTTTTGAAGACCGATTACATTGATATCTATCAATTCCACAACCCCTCCTTCTGTCCCGAGCCCGGGGACGGGACCGGCCTCTATGAAGCCATGGAGGAGGCGAAAAAGCAGGGGAAGATCCGCTTTATCGGCCTTACGAACCACCGCCTCCATGTGGCGGAGGAAGCGGTGAATTCCGGGCTGTATGACACCTTGCAGTTTCCTTTCTGTTACTTAGCCTCCCAAAAGGATATCGACCTTGTCAGCCTGTGCAGGGAGAAGAATGTGGGCTTCATCTCCATGAAGGGCCTTTCCGGCGGGCTCATCACCAATTCCGCTGCGGCCTATGCCTGGCAGGCGGAATTTGAAAACACGCTGCCCATCTGGGGCGTACAGCGGGAAAGCGAGCTGGACGAATTTATCAGCTATATGGAGCACCCGCCGAAAATGGACGGGGAGATCAAAGAGCTCATCGAAAAGGACAGGAAAGAGCTGATCGGCAATTTCTGCCGGGCCTGCGGCTACTGTATGCCCTGCCCCGCAGGGATCGTCAT
This sequence comes from uncultured Acutalibacter sp., assembly GCA_964565505.1. Lineage (GTDB taxonomy): Bacteria > Bacillota > Clostridia > Oscillospirales > Acutalibacteraceae > Acutalibacter. The sequence continues at coordinate 1,198 of CAZMFF010000060.1, forward strand.
CAATCAGTGCGCTCGCATGTCACAGCTGATCCGCCGCAGCCCCTCTGCCAACTGGCTGACCGAGGAAAGCCAGAAGATGATGATGAAGGTCGAAGACTGCCTGGAGTGCGGACAGTGTAAAAAGAAATGCCCCTACGGTCTGGATACGCCCACCCTGCTCAAGCAGAATCTCAAGGATTATAAGGCCATTCTCTCCGGCGAGGTCCAAATTTAAGCCCTGGGCATCGCGCCCTGGCTTTCCCGAAGAGTATCCGAAAAAACAGCTGCGCGGCAAAGCCTGTGAAAGGCGTTGCCGCGCCGCGGTGTGTTTGAGGCCGTTTTACAGAATTCCGGATTCCTTCATTACGAGATAATCCACCTGCAGCGCTTCCTGCTGGGAAAGAGCATGCATATAGTCCTGCTCTACAATGGCATACTCGATGCCGATCTCGTGGCAGGCCTTCAAGCAGCCGTGCACATTCAGCGCGCCGCTGCCCAAAGAGCAGAAATTGGGCATGCTGTAGGTTTCCTTGCTTCCCCACAGGGGGACCTGTACATCCGGCCCCGGCAGGAAATCTTTAAAATGTACGGCGGACAGCCTGGGGGCAACGCGGTGCAAAACCTTCACCGGATCCAGCCCGGCGTAGGTGGTCCAGCCCACATCCAGCTCGATCCACAGATCCGGCGCGTAAGCCAGCAGCATATCGAATACCGTCAGGCCGTTAAAGCTGATCTTAAATTCCGGGTCGTGGTTATGGTAGGCGAGCCTGATGCCTTCGCTCTTGCACTTTTCGGCCGCCTTCTGCAGCACCTCGATCTCGTGCATCACCTCATCGTAGCTGGCAGGCTGATTCATTTTCGTAAAATAAACCTTGCCGTGGAATACGACCGCCCGGGAGATGTCCAGCATATGGGCCTTCTCGATCATGGGCTCTACGCCGTCCTCCTCCAGCGTTTTCCCGGACATGGTGCTCACGGTAAGAGCCTCCATGCCCATGTCCTTTAAGCGGGCCTTGTTCTCCTTCACATCGCCCTGCAGGGCGATTCCGGAAGCGTTCTCAGAGCCGCGGTATCCGATTTTCGCCGCCGCTTCCAGCTGGGCCCACGGATCCGCGTTTCGGTCCATGAAGCCGATAAAGCCGGCTTTCATTTTTGCCATTTTTCAACCACTCCTTCTCAAATACTGGCTTTCCCGGCTCCCGCTCTAAACGGATCGCGGAAAAGCTTCTCTACAGCTAACAGTATAACAAGGATCTCTCGAAAAAGCAATCCTTTTGACCGCTCCGGCAAATAGAAAAAGCCTCGGGGCCGCGTAAAGCCGTCCCCGAGGCCTGGCACCCCCAACCGGAATCGAACCGATAACTGCCCCTTAGGAGGGGGCTGTTATATCCGTTTAACTATGGAGGCAGGTCTTTGCGTTAGTATTTTACAATACTCCAAAGGGTTTGTCAATTTGAAAGTTAAAGCTTAAAAAGGCAGAGGGGAAACCCATCACCCATTTAAAAACTCCACGATATCCGCCGCTTCAAAATAGCGCTTTCCCGTGATCGTCTGAAACGCGACCAGATCTCCCACCTGCTCCTGACCGCGAAAGGCATCCACCGTTACAGCCTCCGGAATATTCAATTCCTTTGCTGTAAACAGCAATTTTTTGTACGGCAATTTCCGAAACCGCTCCAGAGTATCCTCACTAAAGCCGTCGCGGTCTGTCATAATGACCCGAATATTTTCCCTGTCGATCCGCTGAAAGCGGGTATGCCACTTTTCCCGCGCCTCCTCCCGGGTGCGGTAATGGACAAAATAGACTGTAATGCTTTTCTGCCCCGCTGATATGACGCCCACCGGAAAGGGGTCGTCTGTTTCGAGAAACGCGATCTCTTTCCCCTCAAAGGAATCCAGCTCTTCCACCAGCGTGAGAAAGTCTTCGCATGACAAATACAGGTTCACAGTAGGTGAATTGAAGCGGCATCCCAGATCATGGCTGATAACGCATCCCACACAGTTCTGAGACAAAACGGACGCGCTGCGGTTTTTCAGGCGCCTTCGGTTTTTCCGGCGGTGGAAAACGCCGATCCAGTTGGCAGCCCTGACATAACAGTGTTTTTTGATCCTCTGGAACAGCTTCATGCTAATCTCCGCCCGGCGCATTATTCCGCCTTTAACCTTTTTGAAAATATCCGCTTCCGCCCTAATGATTTTACCAAAGCCTTCTTTGATTTGCAAGCCTCCTGCAGTTTTAAGGCTGCAAGCCGGTACGACTGCGCGATTGGCTGTTTCCTTTTGATCTTCTCCCGGGCAAAATCGAAAAATCAAAAAATATCTTGCTTTTTCAAAAGCTTCATGCTATTATAACTCTTGCGTTATTGGATTTTAAGGAGGTGTGACTATGCCAAATATCAAGTCGGCGAAAAAACGCGTCAAGGTCATCGCTACGAAAACCATGCAGAACAAGGCCATCAATTCCCAGCTGAAGACGGAAGTCAAAAAGGCAAACGCTGCCCTGGAGAGCAATTCTGCTGATAAAGCTGCCGCTGTGCGCGTTGCTGTGAAGAAGATCGATCAGGCTGTTGCCAAGGGGATCCTTCACAAGAATACTGCCGCCAGGAAGAAGTCAGCCCTCGATAAGAAGCTCAATGCCGGTGCATAACTTCTTGATAGCTTACAAAGGCAAAAGCCGGGAACACATCCTGTTCCGGCTTTTTTCTTTTTAAGCAGTAAAAGTAAAAACGGCTTTTCCCTGTTGACTTTTCCCCGAAAATTGGGTATCATAAACCATAGATCCTATCTTTCAAACAACAGCGGAGGTGTCTCTATGAAAAAAGGAAGCAAGCTGGCCGTTTTCATCGGCGTTGTGGCTGCGGTGGCGGCTGTTGTGGCGGCTCTTTCCGCCGTTCTTCTCTATTTGGATCGAAAAAAGGATGACGAGGAATTAGAGCATTATCTCGACTGCTCCATCCAGTGATTTTACAGAAAACAAAAGGCGGCATGCGAAGGAAGTTTTCCCGCATGCCGTTTTTTCATGAGAAAGCGGCATTTTCTCCATGAGATCTGCCATACTAAGAGAAAATCCCTTCAGGAGGTAAATCCATGGAAAATAACCAGCTCGATCTCTCTTTGGAAGCACAGGCGAAGCTTCTCGCCCTGCTCTATATGAGTCAAAAAAGCCTGACAGACGACGCCTTGGAGGACATTGCCGGAGAATATCAAAGAGTGCGTGAAAGCTTCTTGGCTATGCTGAAAGCCCGGTAAACACGCCGCAAAAAGCGGAGAGCTCAGAAGAGCTCTCCGCTTTTTGCTGTCGGGCTTCTCTATTTTGCCAGCAGCTGTGCTTTGCAGGTGGAGAGGAACACAGGGTCGCTGCCCTCGGGGGAAGCCAGCACCAGGATCCCGAATTCGTTTCCCACAACCGTGCCCTGTACGGTACTTCGTCCTCCCGTCTCCACAGAGACGCCTGCACTGCCCACCGGAAGGAACGAACGCACGGCCGCCTCGCACCGAGTGCCGCAGCTCTCAGACGCCAAAGCGGGCGAAGGCAGATAGGAAACAGAAGAGCTATACACCGCGCCTATCACCTGCACAGCGGCTATCCTGCATACCGGGATCGCCTGAACAGCACCCTGAGCGTCCTCCAGCAGAAAAAGGCCGGGAACCGGCGGGAAGATAGCTGCCGCAGGACGGCCTGTGATCCGGGCGCCGTCTTCCAGCGTGATCTCCAGGCCATAGCCGGGATAAAGCGAAGGAAGCTGGCTGAGTACATTCTCCATCTGGCTTGAACAGGCGCAGGCCACATCCAAGCCCGGCTCTCCTGCAGGGCCTGCAGGCCCCTGAGGCCCCTCTGGGCCTTGCTCTCCCCCCGGCCCCGCCGGGCCGATCGGACCTTGAGGCCCTTCCGGTCCGGTAGGGCCGGGAACTCCCATAGGTCCCTCAGGACCTTGCGGACCCGCTTCTCCCCGAAGTCCCTGCGGACCCATCGGCCCCTGCAGTCCTTGAGGGCCCTGAGGACCTGTGACTCCTGCGGGGCCCTGCGGCCCTTGGGGACCTTCCAGCCCCCGCGGCCCATTTAACCCGGCCGGTCCCGGAGGGCCCTGCATTCCTTGAGGTCCCTGAGGACCGGCAGGTCCTGCAGGACCTGCCGGAGCACAGCCGCAGGGCGGGGCCGGCGGATGGCAGGAACAGGCTTGAAAGCTTTCTCTGGGGCTGTAGGAAGTCTGCTGAGAAGGAAATTCTCCGAAATCTGCCGGAGTGAGGGTGGGGAAAGCCTTCGGAAGCTCTCCCGGCTTCTGTTTCGAGTCGCTTTGATAAGTAAAAATACGGTCTGACCCCTTTGGGGGCCACGAATCTTTCTTCCAATTTGCCATAATGAAACCTCCAACCATACACGGTTCTTTTCCGTGCTCTATCTTATGCCAAACGGAAAAAAGGGTGAAAAAGGGATCCCGAAAAATGGACGGCGGTATGGGGAAGCCGTGACGGAGGTAGTTGTTAGTTGTTAGTTGTTAGTTGTTAGTCTTTAGTTTTTAGTCGTTAGTTTTTAGTCGTTAGTGGTTAGAGAAGACTTGGCTCCCTATGAAACAGAAAGCTGCGGCTTGTCTTGCCTCTCCCTGCCCCCCTGCTTGGCTCCCCTTGTTTTCATCAAGGGGAGCTGTCAGCCGATAGGCTGACTGAGAGGATAAAGCGGGCGAAAAATGTTAGTTGTCAGCTTTTAGTCGTTAGAAGCTAGAAAGAGCTTTTTCTCCCTATGCGGCGCTCCCATTTTCACCCTTCAAAGCTTTTCCACCGGAAGGTGCATATGAGAACAGGCTTCCTTCCATTTTACCGGGAACCCGGCGCCGTGGGAACAGAATACAGAGTCCGGCGTATTCTCCAGGTCGCGCTCCGGGTCATAGCCCTTCTCCTCTATGATCTTCTGCGCCTCTTTACACGGCTCGTAGCCTGAAAACTCCAAAAAGAGCCTTCCCTTTCCCCGGGTGACAGCGGAAAACTCCGCCGGATAATCCATCATACAGCGAACCGGGGCTTTTCCTTCCAGAATATGCAGGTTTTCGGAAACCCAGCTGATCTTCTCCTGTACTGCCTCCATCCTCAGAAGGTCTCCCTGCACGCGGGACATATCCTCTGTGCTCACCTGTGCCTCATACCGGTAATAAGGTTCCAACAGGATGCTTTCCCCGTACATCAGCCCCTGCCGGATGGCCCGATAGGTGGCCTCTCTGAAATCTCCGCCCTCCGTATGCTTTAAATGCGATCTTCCGGACAGAAGCGTCACCACCACATCGGTCAGAGGAGCGCCGGTAAGCACTCCCCTATGCGCCTTCTCCAGCACATGAGTCCTGACGAGATTCTGCCAGCTGGAGGAAAGCTCGTCGGTAGGGCAGGCGCTTTCAAACAGGATGCCGCTCCCCCTCTTCCCGGGAGACAGCTTCAGATGCACCTCGGCATAATGGCGCAAAGGCTCAAAATGGCCGCAACCGATCACAGGAGACGCCAGAGTCTCCCGATAGATCACAGAGCTCGACCCAAAGGAGACCGCAGTCTGAAATCGCTCCTGAAACACTTCGCTGAGCACCTCCAGCTGGATCTTTCCCATCACCCGGAGATAGATCTCCCCCGTCTCCTTCTGCCATTGGGCCGAAAGCAGCGGCTCCTCTTGAGTAAGCTCCTGGAAGTGGGCAAAGATCTGCTGCGCAGGGATCTTAGGGTCAAAGATCGCCTTGGCCGATAAAAGCGGCTCCAGGGTAAAGGGCGCTCCGCTTTGCGCGTTTTCTCCAATTGTATCTCCCACAAGGGCATTCTGCACGCCGGTCACCGCGCACAGTTCCCCCGGCCCCGCCGCTTTGCACAGCTGGTATTTCCCACCCTGAAAGCGCCTTAGCTCATTGCATTTTTCAATTTCGCCGCCGGGAAGCTCGATTTGATCTCTGGGATGCAGGACGCCGGACTCCACCTTCAGAAATATGATTTTTCCGCTCTTGTCATGGCGGACCCGGTACACCCTTGCGGAGAAAGGGGCCTTTTGATCTCCCCGAAAGGAAGGGGCAAAACAGGAAAGCGCGCAAAGCAGCTCCTTGACTCCTTCCCCCTTTAACGCGCTGCCGGAAAACACGGGGAAAAGCTTTCGCTCTTTTACCAGCTCTCTCGCGGCGCAAAGCCAGGCTTCCTTTCGGACATTTCCCTCCAGGTATTGCTCCAGAAGCTCCTCCTTCTGCTCTGCCAGAAATTCAGCGGCCTCCTGGGAAAATCCCTCCTCCGGGGAGAAATGACCGTCAAAGAGGAAGAATCCCTCACCGAAAAGCTCCCGCAGCTTTTCAAGTAAGGCGGGAACATCCGCTCCGGGCCGGTCCGTCTTGTTGAGAAAAAGGAAAACGGGGATCTGAAGATTTTTCAAAAGTCTCCAAAGGGTCACTGTATGAGCCTGTATTCCCTCCACACTGCTGATCACCAGGATCCCGCAGTCCAGCACTCTTAAAGAGCGCTCCATCTCACCTGAGAAATCCACATGGCCCGGCGTGTCGATCAGCGAAAAGGGTCTTTCTCCAATGGAAAAATGAGCTTCGTCAGAAAACACCGTGATCCCCCGGCGGCGTTCGATCTCTTCGTGGTCCAGAAGCGAGGTTCTGGAATCCACCCTGCCAAGCGTGCGCAGCGCGCCGGTTTCATAGAGGATCTGCTCGGAAAGAGTGGTCTTTCCCGCGTCCACATGGGCCAGTATGCCCAATACCGTATTCTGCATCGCGTCTCCCGCCTTTCCCCAAAAATCATATCATTGGAGATCGGAAATCTCAAGAAAAAAATAAGAGTTTTGCGAAAGGGGTTTCCCACGCCTGCGCTTTCATGGTAAGATGAGGGAAACGATCTGATTTTCGCAAAAGAAAGGATGGAACATGACATGCCTGTCAAAGAAGAAGAAAAGATTTTTTCCGGTCTCCTCTTTTCGCCGGGAGACCCACAGCTCAAGGCTATCAAGCTGCACTCACACAATTTGTGCCACGAATACAATCTCACTACGGAGGATGAAACCGAAAAGAGAGCGCAGCTATTGAAGGAAATTCTGGGAGAGCTGGGAGAAGGCTCCTTCATCCAAGGCCCCATGTATTTTCATTACGGCGTGCATACCAAAATCGGAAAACGCTTTTTCGGAAACTTCAATCTTCTGGTGCAGGACGACGCTCTGGTGACCATCGGGGACGACTGTAACTTTGGCCCTAACGTGACGATCGTTACCCCGGTACACCCTATGCTGCCGGAAGAGCGCTTTCGCATGGCAGGGCCTCAGGGAGAGCCTGTGCGGCTATGCTATGCAAAGCCTGTAACCATCGGCAATGACTGCTGGTTCGGAGCCAATGTGGTGGTATGCCCCGGGGTGACCATCGGAGACGGCTGCGTCATCGGAGCGGGCAGCATCGTCGTCAAGGATATCCCCCCGAAAAGCTTTGCCGCGGGAAACCCCTGCAGGGTGATCCGCACGCTTTCCGAGGAAGACTCCATGGCGAAAAAGCCCGAGGTATTGGGAGAAAATCGTCCCTATACCAAGGAGGAGTGGGAAAAGCTTTCCCTGCGCTGAGGACCTGCCGCTCGTCATCTGGGGGGCTGCCGTTTACGGCAGCCCTCTTTTTCATCCTTAAAGGCAGCTTCCCAGCAGATCTGCCGCCTCTCTCATTCGCTCGCTTTCCACTCCGGTATAGTTGATCACAAGGCAGTGCTCCGGCGCTTTCAGCGGCTCGTGATAATACTGGGAAAGGCAGGAGACGGCCACTCCCTTCTCCTGTGCTCTTCCCACCAGCTCCTCATCGGAAAGCCCGGTATCCACCTGCAAGAGAAAATGGAGCCCTGCGTTCTCCTCCAAAACTCTGCTTTTTCCTTTTAAGGAGCTCTCTTCTATGGCGGCAAGCAGCGCGTCCCGCTTCCGGCGGTAAAAATTTCTGGTTCGCGCTAGGTGAGATTCAAAATGGCCGCTGTTTAAAAACTTTGCCAGCGTAAGCTGCTCAAAGCTGGACACGGTACAGGAGCTGAAGCCAAGCTTTTGAGAGTAAAGCCGGCTCAGTTCCCAGGGCAGCACCATAAAGCTGATCCGGATCGCTGGCGTCAGGCTTTTGGAAAAGGTGTTGATATAGATGGTCCGCTCCTCTTCAATGCTTTTTAAAGCGGGAGCCGGCCGGCCGGTAAAGCGGAATTCACTGTCATAATCATCCTCGATCAAAAACCGGCCGGGCTTCTCCTGCGCCCAAAGAGAGAGCTCCCGCCTTCGGGACACCGGCATGACTCCCCCGGTTGGAAAATGATGGGCAGGGGACAGATGCACCACGCTTGCCTGGGTTTCTAAAAGCGCCTTGACCGAAAGGCCCTGATGATCTAAAGGAGTCGGGCAGACCTGCGCCCCGCCGGCCAGGTAAGCCTGGGCGATGCGCCCGTAGCCCGGGTCTTCCACGGCAAAGAGGCGGTCTCTGCCCAAAAGCTGTACCAATAGCCCATAGAGGAATTCTGTCCCCGCCCCTACAACGATCTCCTCCGGGTGTGCCTCGATCCCGCGGTACCGGCTTAAATAGCCGCACAGCGCCTCCCTCAGCGCAAGGGTCCCTCTGCCGGGCATCGGCTCCAGCAGCGCGGGGCTGCGCTCTGTGAGCACCTCCCGCATCAGCTTTGCCCAAACAGAAAAAGGGAACTGCTCGGGAGGCGTCCGATTGGTGCGAAAGTCGGCAAACCAGCGAGGCGCACTCTTTGGAGCTTTATCAGAAACGGGCTTTTCTCTCTTCCTTTTTGGAGGAAGAATAAGGGCCTCCACAAAATATCCGCTGCGCTCTTTCGCATACAGATATCCTTCCAGAAGCAGCTGCGCATAGGCGTTTTCCACCGTGACGACGCTGACCCCCAGATGTCCGGCAAGCTCCCTTTTAGAAGGAAGCTTTTCCCCGGGTTTAAGCTTCCCCTTTTCAATATCCGTTCTGATACAGCGGCACAAAAACTCGTAAAGAGGAAGACCGCTGCGATCTTCCAGGGGGTAAGTCAGCATCTCTTTTCCTCCATCTGGTATGATTATTTTCTTGCAAAATGGATATTTCCATTAGTCCAGTTTTCAGTATGATAGAAAAAGGCCCGCTTGTCAAGCGGGAAAATCCACTGTGGGAAAGAGGATGATCTCTGTGACAGATCAGCAGCAAAAACAAAGCGAGCTCAATCGTAACCTGGCCCAGATGCTCAAGGGCGGCGTCATTATGGATGTGACTGCGCCGGAACAGGCGAAAATCGCCGAGGCGGCAGGGGCCGCGGCTGTAATGGCCTTAGAGCGGATCCCGGCGGATATCCGGGCTGCCGGGGGCGTTTCCCGGATGAGCGACCCTAAAATGATCAAGGGCATCCAGCAGGCGGTATCCATTCCCGTCATGGCAAAATGCCGGATCGGCCACTTTGCCGAAGCGCAGATCCTGGAGGCCATCGAGATCGATTATATCGATGAAAGCGAGGTGCTTTCACCGGCCGATGATGTCTATCACATCGACAAAACGCAATTCCGGGTCCCCTTTGTGTGCGGAGCCAAAGACCTGGGAGAAGCTCTCAGACGGATCCAGGAGGGCGCCTCCATGATCCGAACCAAGGGCGAGCCCGGCACCGGAGACATCGTACAGGCTGTGCGCCATATGCGGAAAATGCAAAGTGAGCTCAGCCGCCTGCATTCTCTGCGGGAGGATGAGCTTTTTGAAGCCGCTAAAGCACTGTGCGTGCCCTACTCGCTTGTCAGGCAGGTGTGGAAAACGGGGAGGCTTCCTGTAGTCAACTTCGCCGCCGGCGGCGTCGCCACTCCTGCCGACGCCGCCCTGATGATGCAGCTGGGCGCCGAAGGGGTATTTGTAGGGTCCGGGATCTTCAAATCGGGAAACCCGGAAAAGAGGGCTGCCGCCATCGTAAAGGCTGTCACCAATTATCAGGACCCCGCTGTGCTTGCCATGCTTTCGGAAGATCTGGGAGAAGCGATGGTAGGGATCAACGAGCAGGAAATTGCCCTTTTAATGGCGGAACGGGGAAAGTGAGAGGGGGAGATCCGGATGGAGCCGATCGGTATTTTAGCGCTGCAAGGAGCCTTTTCAGAGCATGAACAGGCCCTTTCCAGGCTGCAGGCGCCCTGGCGGGAGATCCGAAGCCTTCGGGACCTTGAAAAGCCTCTTGACGGGCTGATCCTTCCGGGAGGCGAAAGCACCGTCATGGGCAAGCTTCTGCGGGAGACCGGGCTCTTTGCGCCCATTGTCCGCGCCATCGGAAACGGTCTTCCGGTTTTCGGCACCTGCGCGGGCCTGATCCTTTTGGCCCGAAAGCTCTCCTCCGGGGAAAGCCCGCACCTGGCGACGCTTCCCGTCACAGTTTCGCGAAACGCCTACGGCCGGCAGCTGGGCAGCTTCTTTACCACCGGAAAGTTCTTAGGAGCTTTGATCCCCATGACCTTTATCAGAGCTCCGAAAATTGAAACGGTGGAAGAAGATGTTTCCGTGCTGTGTTCTCTCGGCGGCACTGCCGTTGCCGTGCAAAAGGAAAACCAGCTGGCCTGCGCCTTTCACCCGGAGCTGGGAGGAAGCCTTACCGTCCACCGGTATTTTCTGGAGAGAATGGTAAAAAACCAACCTGCCGCCCCTGCCTGTGTTTCCTTTCCGGCAGTGTAAGTTTGTCAATGATCTTGGACAGAGAAGGAGGCCAGGAATTCAATAGGA
>CAZMFF010000061.1:0-10728 GCA_964565505.1 uncultured Acutalibacter sp.
TTTCCTTTTCCCTTTTTCTTTTCTCCTTTGTCCAATATCTATTGTAGTCCTACAATAAAAAGGTAAGTTTTAGCAATTAGTTGATTGAAAACAGAGCGACCGTTTGTTATAATAATAAATCAGCAAAAAGAGAGGGGATATATCCATGAACCTGTACTGGCCAATATATAAAAATCTTGAAAAAAAGATAATTGAATTGTCGGAAGTGATACACTTTTCGGATGATCAAGAATTGGTATACTCCTTATATATTAGTGATTTGCTTATTCGAACAGCGGTTGAAATTGAAGCAATTTCAAAAGAACTCTATAAGATTTCAGGGGGTAATATGAACCCGGTAGATGTGAGAGGGGAGAAACGGACATTATACTTTGATACCGATTGTATCCGGCACCTTGATATAAACTGGAAAATCACAAAAAAAGTAGTTCACGTCGTTTCTCCGATATTTTATTTTGAAAAGCAGGAAAATCTGAAATTGATGCCACTGAAAAATTGTAATAAGCAAAGTGAAGGCCGCTGGAAAAAAGCATATCAGGCTGTAAAGCATAATCGTGTGGAAGATATAAAGGCAGGAAGTATTGGAAATCTTATTAGAGCAATGGCTGCACTGTATATACTCAACATTTATTACAGAGATGAGATGTTTGATGCAGGAACAATTATGAAAGCAGAACCATTTGATGCACGATTGGGCTCTGAAATTTTTTCAGTTTCGCTTGCACATGCAGAGAAATGTGATTTTTCGGAAAAAATGAGTGATGAGGGAATTGATGAGGAGGTGAAGAGAACTCTCGATTCAAGTATTTACATACAAAAATATACAAGCGATGCATTTGAAGCACTTAACAAAGATATGATTGAATACAATAAAAAGGCAGTTGAGATTCTCGCTAAAGCACCTGAAGTTGCAACTTTTTTGGCAGAAAACCCTGGCTATAAAGTTAGTAATATTATTGTCCTTGCCCGTGATGCTGGAGGGAGTCAGTTAGTGGATAAGATAATGCATGGGCAGCGAGTTCTTGGAAGTCTTCCAAAGGCAAAAATGGAGATTATTCTTAATAGAGGACAACAGATATATCCTGTTCTTGGAAGTTTCTGAGCAAGTAAATAGAGATATTATTACTTATAACATGCATAAAGGATCTTGCGAAAAGGTGATAATATCCAAATTGAAATAGCTTTACATTAGGTTGACTGGGCCAACGATTATTTCCCTACAAATATCAAAAAAGAAAGCGGCTCATAATGGCCGCTTTCTCTTTTGGTCCGAGCGACTGGAGTCGAACCAGCCTGGGCTTGGTCCCAAACCAAGTGCCTAACCGATAGGCTACGCCCGGATATTCGATTGACGAACAAAATGCGAATTTTATCTGTCTGTGGTCACCCATGTGGTCAAAGGGGAATTTGGAGAAGAAATTTGAAGTTGAGGTTTCGGCTGTCCGCTACTGTCCAGACAGCTTCCGAGGTTTCGATTTGAAGCTCAAGGATAAGCCATCTATCCTCCCAAAGCAAGCGCGCTACCAGCTGCGCAACACCCGGATATACCGGAGGATCTCCCTTTAGGAGACCCAGCCTATTATAGCGCATTTTCTTTTCCGGTGTCAATGTTGAGTTATTGCCGGTAAAGCTTTGCAAGACCGCCCTCGCTGGTTTCCCGGTACTTGCTGAAAAGGTCGCGGCCGGTTTCGTACATGGTTTTGACCACCAGGTCAAAGGAGATCTTTCTGGTATAGGTCAAAAAGTTTGCTAAACTCAGGGCGTTGATCGCCCGCATGGCGGCCACGGCGTTTCGCTCGATACAGGGGATCTGCACCAAGCCGCCGATAGGGTCGCAGGTGAGTCCCAGATGGTGCTCCATCGCCACCTCTGCCGCGTATTCGATCTGATCGAGATCCATGGAGAAAAGCTCTCCCAGACCCGCGGCGGCCATAGAGCAGGCACTGCCGATCTCCGCCTGACAGCCGCACTCGGCCCCGCTGATAGAGGCGTTGGTCTTGATCAGATCCCCGATCACTCCCGCCGCTGCCAGAGCGTGGATGATCTCCAGGTCGGTAAACCCGTTTTGTTCCTGCTTGTAGGCCATTACGGCGGGCAGTACGCCGCAGGCCCCGCAGGTGGGGGCGGTGACGATGACGCCGCCTGAGGCGTTTTCTTCTCCCACTGCGAAGGCGTAAGCGCATACGATGCGGTTTTCCCTGGTTTCGGCGCTTTCGTCGATATGGCGCTGCCGGAAAAGGAATTTCGCCTTGCGCTGGACATTGAGCCCGCCCCGAAGGGTGCCCTCGGCCAGCAGACCGGAGGAAATGGCGGCGCGCATCTGCCTCCACACATTCAAAAGATGATCCCAAATCTCGCTGCCCTCATTCTCCTCCACAAATTCCCACAGGCGCAGCCCTTTCTCCTCGCAGTAGGCCTTGATTTCGGAAAAAGAGTGAAAGGGATAGACATCCTGCGGGACACAGGAGGGCTGGCCCTCCACCTCGATCTTCCCTCCGCCCACGCTGTAAACTCTGGAGGAGCCCAGCAGCTTTCCACCCTGAAATGCCTCCAGATCCATGGTGTTCGGATGGTGAAGATTTTGTTCTTCTGTATTGAAAATCACGGTACAGGGCAGGGGAGAAAAGGCGTCTTTGACGGCGGTATCGGTCAGATGTCCCCGGCCGGTTTTGGCCAGGGAGCCGTATAAAGTGGCCTGAAAGCTGTCCGCCTGAGGAAAGGCGCGGCGGAAATCCGCGGCGGCGCGGGAGGGCCCCATTGTGTGAGAGCTGGACGGCCCCCGCCCGATTCGGTAAAGCTCCTTTAAGGATTCCATGGCAAGATCTCCTGTAAACGGGAAAACCCCGGTAATGACGAAAAACTCAATGTTATTCTGCCACGGGAGAGGGAAAAAATCAAGAAAGAACAAAAGACATCCCGGAAACCGGTCATGTCAAAAGAGCAAGACCTCTCCCGAAGGGAAAAATGAATAAGGGGACTGCCGCATTTTGCAGCGTCCCCTTGCAGACATCAGGTGAGCTCACCGTTGACGATGACCCGGTAATCCCCGCTTCGAAGCAGCTTTACCAGCTCCTCCCCGGTGGAGATCCGCGTTTTGGAGGCAATGCCGGCCAGGCCGATGCCGCGGCTGTAGGACTCGTGGACATCTCCGCCGGAGGTGGGAAGAAGGTGGTATTTTTCCGCGAAGCGGGCCGCCTCCTCATTTTCATCGTCCCGGTTAAAGGCGTTGAAAATTTCCGCCCCATCCAGGTATTCCGGCTGCGGCCCCACATCGGGGTCGATATAGGGGGCGTGGCGGAAGGGATGGGCCATGGAGAGGAATCCTCCCGCCTCATGCACCAGGGCGGAATAGTCCTTTAAAGAAAGCTGCTCGATATCCGGATGGGCAAGAAGAAACTCCAAAGAGATGCCATAGGTCAAAACCTCCTTGCCGTGGCCATAGGCGTGCTCCAGCCCGAACAGTACGGAAAAGTCCTTTCCCTTGGCAAACTGAGCGGCCTCCAGATAGGCGTCATAGTAGGCCTGCATTTTTTCCGCCCAGGGAAGGCTTCTGTCCACCGCCGTGTTTCCCTTCAGAAAATGGTCAGTCACCACGATCCCGGCATAGCCGCGCTCGAAATAGGCGCGGGCTATCTCTGTGGGGCTGCTCTTTGCGCAGGCGCTGCCTTTGTTGTTGTGGCAGTGCATTTCATAACGAAACTCATATCCGGTCGTATCCCGCTTCATAAAAAGTCCTCCTTTGTATAGTTGTTAGATGTTAGATATTAGTTGTTAGATTAAGGGCTTGGCTCCCTCTTGATAGTTGTCAGATGTTAGATATTAGTTGTTAGATTAAGGGCTTGGCTCCCTCTTGGTAGTTGTTAGATATTAGATATTAGTTGTTAGATTAAGGGCTTGGCTCCCTCTTGGTAGTTGTCAGATGTTAGATATTAGTTGTTAGACTTGGCTCCCCCTATGGGGCGATGTGCCCCGGTGGGGCACGCCCATCGCTGACCGAACCGGCAGGTGAGACGCTGTCGAGCGCAGCGAGACTGAGAGGGTGCTCTTTGCCCCCTCAAATGCTTTCAGGAGTCTGAGTCCCCACCACATTTTTCGCCCAAATCCCTGAGCGTATCATGATGGTCCCGATGGCGGCTTTGATAAAGTCTGCACACTGGACGAAGAAGAAGATCCACACCACAGAGAGCCCTGTAAAGGTGCACAGCAAATAGGCGATAGGCAGGCACACCACCCAGGTGAACACACAGTCAAACAGAAAGGTGACCATGGTTTTTCCGCCGGAACGGATGGTGAAATAGGTGCCGTGCACATAGGAGGTCAAAGGCAGGAAAGAGCCGGAAACCATCAAAAGATGGGTGGCCGTCTGCCGCACGGCTTCCTCTGTTTTGTAAATATGGGGAATAAAGGGGGAAGAGGCCACGATGAGCCCGCCCATGATGAGATTCACCGCGAAATTGAAGGCCAAAAGCTTTCGCACGGTGTCTTTTGCTCCCTCGATATCGTTTGCCCCCAGCAGCTGTCCGGAAAGGATCCCAATGGCGTTTCCCAGGGCCATCATGACAATGGAAAACAGATTCCAGACGGTGCCGTTGATATTGGTGGCGGCCACGGCGGTCAGGCCGCGGGCGGCATAGCACATATTCACCATGGCGCTTCCAACGGCCCAGAGAAGCTCGTTGAGGAAAAGAGGCGTGCCGGTGATGGCAATCTTTTTCACCAGTGGCAAAGGGATCCGGAAGCTTCGAAACGCCCCTTTGATGAACTGGAATTTTTCTTTTTTCAGGTAGGTATGCCCCACCAGATACAGCATTTCCAGCCATCTGGCGATCACGGTGGCAAGGGCAGCGCCGGATACGCCCATTTCCGGGAAGCCAAAGTGGCCGAAAATCAGCACATAGTTTAAGCACAGGTTCACCATAATGGCGATGACGCTGGCCACCATGGGAGAAACGGTCTCTCCCATATCTCTCAGGGTGCTGGAAAAGCACTGTACCGCCACAAAGGGCAAAAGCCCCCAAAGGGTGATGGCCATATAGTCCTTGGCATGGGCAAGGGTCCTGGCGATCTCAGCGGGGTCGCTTGCCTCTTCATTGAGGTAAAGGCGCAGCAGCGGATCCCCGAAAAGCAAAAACACTAGAAGACCGATCACAAGCACTCCTGTTCCAAACAAAATGCGGAAGCGGAAGGTGTCTCTCAGGCCCTTCTGATCTCCTTTTCCAAAGAACTGAGCGCCGAAAATAGAGGCGCCGGAAAGGCCCCCGAAGATCGCGAGATTAAAAATAAATACCACCTGGTTCACGATGGCCACCCCGGACATGGGGGCTGTGCCCAGGCGCCCCACCATCACATTGTCCAAAAGGTTTACAAACTGGGTGATGCCCTGCTGGACGATCATGGGAATGATCAGGGTGATGACGGAGAGGTAAAAGGCTTTGGTGCCGATGAATTTTTTGAGCATGGGGTTTTCCTTTCTCTAACGGTTCATTTGCAATGGGCGGGGGCCTGATCTTTGGCCCCTAAAATACGGGAAAGCGGGTCGTCTTCCCCAAGGGAGGAAAGCTCAAAAAGCAGCTCCTGAAAGCTTGTGATATACCGGTCGGAAAGCGTTTGAAGCCCTTCCTTTGACTCCGGCCCGCTCTCGCTGTGAAGGGAGATCTCATCCTCCACAGCCACGGTGGCAAACCCCGCTTTTTTAGCGGTAAGCAGGGCATAGGCCGAGTCCTCGAACACTACGGATTCCTTCGCAGAAGCGTGAAAATACTCCGCGCACTGAAGGAAGATGTCAGGATGCTCCTTGCTTTTTCCCACCTGGGCGCAGGAGAGAAAAAGGTCGATATAGGGGGCCATCCCGCAGCGTACACAGGCAGCCTTCACGGCGTGCGCGTGAGAGGCGGTAGCCACCGCGACACAGACCCCGTTTTCGTGGAGAAGCTTCAGGAACTCCGGGGCGCATGGCTTTGGAGGCACCTGTTCTTCATAGCCCCGATGGGCATAATCGATCAGCTCCTGCACGATCTCATGCACGCTGCCCGGGGCCCCCAGCTCCTGGTAACACACCGCGCACTGCTCCATGCTCAGCCGGTTCAGGGTCTCGTGGAGGTTTTCCGGAACGGTGAGTCCTTTGTCTCTCGCATATTGGTAGGTGATATTCCGCCACATGGGCATGGAATCCAGCAAAGTGCCGTCAGCGTCAAAAATCGCGCACTTGATGTACATAGAGCCTCCATAGCAAATCCGCCCCTCTCTGCGTCAGAGAAGGGCGAATTCCGTTTAAGATGCAGTTTGATTAGTATAGCATAAGGAAATTGAGATTTCAATAGCGCAGTTTTCCCCTTTTTAAAGCTATTTTTCCGGGATCCCCCGGCACCATTTCAGGTATCTGAGGGCCTGAAGCTGGCCTGTCATTTCCCACTCGTCCCGGAAGACGGGGTCGTGATACCCTTCTACGCAAAGGTCGCCCTCAAATCCGGACAGATACAGAATGTGGAAGATGTCCCGCCAGTCCGTATCGCCGTATCCGGGCGTGCGGGGCAGAACAAATTCCTCCGCTCCCAAAACGCCGTATTCCCTGACCCGCCTCCAGTCTATCTTCGCGTCCTTTCCATGGAGATGGTAGATCCGGCCGATCCACTGCTCCAGCTGGGGAATGGGGTCGATGAGCTGGATCATCTGATGGGCGGGCTCCCATTCCAGGCCGATGGCGGGGCTGTCTACTGCGCAGAACATCATCTCCCAGGCCTTTGGATGAAAGCCGATATTGCAGGTGGCCCGGTCCCAGACGCCGCCCATGGGACAGTTTTCAATAGCCAGCCTCACGCCGTTTGCCTCGGCGCGTTTCGAAAGCTCCCCGAAAACCTTCTGGTAAACGGGGATCGCTTCCTCCACCGGGCGGCCCTCCAGGGCCCCCGCGAAGGTGGTCACCAGATCGGTGCCGAACAGATGGGCGTTGTCGATAAAATGCTCCAGAGTGTGGAGCTGTTCCTCGTTTTGAAGGGGATTGCAGTAGTAGCCGATGGAGGAGATCTCCACAGGCTTTCCGCCGCAAGCCCTTTTCACTCGTTCCAGCAAGCCGGAAAGGCTTTTGTCCCCGAACACCATATGGTGATTTAAGGCAAAGCACTCAAACCCCATCTCCATAAACTGCGGAAGCAGCTCTTCTGCCTTTTCCCCCGGCACCACCGTGCCGATCCTGACTTTTTTCACAGCAGAAGCCCCCTTTCAAGGCATATCGCGGTTGTTTGGGAATTGTTTTCAGTATAACACGGTTTCAAAGAAATTCCTAGAGAGAAAGAGTAAGTTTTTCCATGCTTTCAGGATTTTGTGTGAGGCTCAGCTTTTCAGGCAAAAAAAAGGGGAAGCAAATTTGCTTCCCCTTTTTCTGACAAAGGTTCTCTGTTTTTACCGGCTGGAGAGGGTGCTGCGGTCCAGCAGGCTTTCTTCCGAGCTTGTAAGGCTGCCGTCAGAGTCAAGCCCGCTTTCGCCGCTTGCCAGGGAGTTGTGATCGGAAGAAAAGCCGGAGCTCAAAGCGGAGCTGCCGTCGTCAAAGAAGGATTCCAAGGCGGAGCCCGTCCGGGAAACTGCAGCGGACACGTCGTCCTTTACCCGGGAAACCGCGCCGGAAACATCATCCTTTACCTTTTGGGTGCATCCGGCAAGCATTAGGCAGATCAGCACTGCGCAAAGAGTCAGGGAAATCAATTTTTTTCTCGTCATAGAAAAGCTTCCTTTCCAGTGTTTCCGGCATGGCCGGTATGATCGTTACTTAGCCTTGCCGGAAAGCTTTGAAAAATACGCGGCCCCTTTGAATTGAAAAATTTTTTCTGAAATGTTAGAATACGTTAAAGAAAATTTAAGGTTGTGAGCATATGGTATATACAGTAACACTGAATCCGGCCATCGACTATCTGATCTGCCCCGAAAGCTTTCAAAAGGGAGACATCCACCGCTTTGCGGGCGGCAGCTTTCTGGCAGGAGGCAAGGGGATCAATGTATCGTTGCTGCTGAGCTCTCTGGGAGTGCGGAATAAAGCCACGGGGCTTTGCGCCGGCTTCTCCGGAGAGGAGATCCTCAGGCAGCTGGAGGCCGCCGGGTGCGAGACGGATTTTGTAAAGCTGGAAACAGGCGTTTCCCGCATCAATGTAAAGATCCGCACAAAGGACGGCGAGGAGACGGATTTTAACGGCGACGGCCCCAAAGTCACTTCCCGGGAGCTTTCCCTTTTGATCGATAAACTCAGGGACTTAAGAGACGCAGACCTTTTGGTGCTTGCGGGCTCTTTGCCCTCCTCTCTGGGAAAGACGGGGTATGCGGAGCTTCTCAAAGAGCTTGCCCCCACCGGAGTAAAAGCCGTGGTGGACGCCTCCGGCGAAAGCCTTCGAGCGGCGCTTTCTTACCGCCCCTTCCTGGTCAAGCCCAATGAGGAAGAGCTGGGAGAGCTGTTCGGGGTGGAGATCCACGATGTGGGCAGCGCCAAGGAATACGCCCTGCGGCTTTTGGACCTGGGCGCCCGGAATGTGGTGGTGTCTATGGGAGGCCGGGGCGCTCTGCTGGTGGGAGAAAACGGTGAAAGCCTTTTCTGCCGTTCGGCCAAAGGAGAGGTCGTTTCCACCGTGGGCGCGGGAGATTCTCTGGTGGCGGGCTTCCTGTACGGCCTTTCCCTGCACGGTACCCTGGAAGGGGGGCTGCGCTGGGGAGTGTGCGCCGGAGGGGCTACGGCCTTTACCCGGGGGATCGCTTCCGCAGAAGCGGTGAAGGCGCTGTATCCGAAGGTGGGAAATCCCTACCCGGTCTAAGGGCTCAAAACGGAGATTTCGGTTGACACTGAAGAGAAGAAACCGTACAATAGAAAGGTAAAATTCTTTTCACTAAGATCATGAAAAAGCTTTGCCTGAGCGGAAAGGGAAAGGTGCTGAGAACATGAAAAATCAACAGAAGGGCCCCTTTGAAGAGGAGTTCCGCGCCTCCCAGGTATATCAGACGCTCTCCGGCTCAGGAAGCTTTGTAGCGGATAAAATTGCCCAGGGCCTGGGAAAGGCCGCTGAAGGGATCGATACCGCCATCAGCCATATCGCTTCCGGCAGCGACGGAAAGGAAAAGCCTTCCGGGAATAGAGCCTATCGTTCCTACGACTCTTCCGCGGGAAGGACGGAAAGCACACGGCCCAACGGGCCGGCTTCTCCCGGCCCTTCCGGCTATTACCGGTATCCCGGCCCCCAGCGGCAGACGCCGCCTGTGAGGAACAGGGCCTCCGCGCCGCCTCCGGGAGGCAATCAGGCTCCGCCCTTTTACAGGAACCAGACGGGCCCTGTCAAGGTGAATCCCGTCCCGCCGCCGAAAATGAAGGTGGTCAGGGGGCCCAGCGTGGCAAAGTATTATATCACCGGCGTTTTCGCGCTGCTATACGCGCTGTCTTTCCCCCTTTACCGTCCGGCGCATTACGGCGTGTTTGCCCTGGTGCTTTTTCTGGTGTTTCTCCTTTCGGGCGTGCTTTTTAAGGGCAAGAAGCAGTTTGTGCCCTTAGAGGAAGAAAAGCCGGCGGAAAAGCCCCGGGAAGAGGAGAAAAGAGAAGAGAAAAAAGAGGAGAAGCGGCCCTCTACAGGAGACCCTGAGGTGGATAAGATCATCGAAGAGGGCGAAGGGTACCTGAAAAAGCTGAGAGCGGCCAATGACGCGATCCCGGATGAAAGCATGTCAGAGGATATCGAGCGGATGGAAAAAGCCTCTGCCGGGATCTTCCAGTATATCGCGGAGCATCCCGCCAAGGCCCCGCAGATCCGGAAATTCATGAGCTATTACCTGCCCACCACCCTGAAGCTTTTAAACAGCTACCAGCGTTTGGCGGCTCAGAAGGTGAAGGGGGAGACCATCACCTCCACCATGTTCAATATCGCGGGGATGATGCACACCGTGGCGGACGCTTTTGAAAAGCAGCTGGATTCCCTCTTTTCCGACGAGGCAATGGATATTTCCGCGGATATCACCGTGTTTGAGACGCTTTTAAAGCAGGAGGGCTTTGTAGAGGAGAACGAAAAGGGAAAACGATAGGAAGCAAATGCGCAGTTTCCCGGCGGTAACTCCGGGATCAGGGAGCTTATTTTGAGAAAGGAACGTGGATAGAACATGGAAAACGAAATCAAACTGTCTTTGGAGCAGGAAGAGCCTGCGGCGCCGGCCCTGACGCTGGAGGGCGCGGCTCCTCCGGCCCTTACCCTGACACCGGAAGAGCAGCAGGAGCCCGTACCCGAGGTAAAGCCTGTGGTGCTGGATGAAACGGTTCTGAGCCCTGAAGAGCAGAAGGTCGTGGACGAGTTTGCCCAAAAGATCGATATCAGCAACAGCGCAGTGGTGCTTCAGTACGGCGCCGCCGCCCAGAAGAAGATCGCCAATTTTTCCGATACGGCACTGGATAAGGTGCGCACCAGAGATCTGGGCGAGGTGGGCGACGACATCACCAACCTGGTGGTAGAGCTCAAGGGCTTCGACATCGACGAGGAGGAGAAGAAGGGCTTTTTCGGCTTCTTTAAAAACACCGGCAATAAGATTTCAGCCATGAAGGCGAAATACGACAGTGCCGAGACCAATGTGAACAAGATCGCCGGGGTCTTGGAGCGGCATCAGGTGCAGCTGATGAAGGATATCGTCACGCTGGACCAGCTCTATGAGATGAATTTAAATTACCATAAAGAGCTTTCCATGTATATTATCGCCGGAAAGAAAAAGCTTCAGCAG
>CAZMFF010000062.1:0-9463 GCA_964565505.1 uncultured Acutalibacter sp.
TCTCCCTTTGGGAGAGCTGTCGAGCGCAGCGAGACTGAGAGGGCAAGAATCAGTTATTGCTTTTCAGTCGTTAGTGGTTAGAAAAGACTTGGCTCTCCCTATGGGGCGCTGGTCGCCAGTGGCGACCGTCCAGCGCCGCCCGAGCCGGCAGGCGAGAAATCTGTCACCGAAGGTGGCTGAGAGGGCGAAAGCGCCCTTTCTAAACTACTAACAACTGAAACTAGCAGCTGAAAGGTGCCCTCTCCGTCGCGGCTATGCCGCGCCACCTCTCCCAAAGGGAGAGGCAAGAGGAAAAGGCGAGAAGGAGAGGCAAGGGATTTTCTGCGGTCCGCAGTTTTACAGCCACTCCTTGGCTCCCCCCCCCGAGCCGGCAGGCGAGAAATCTGTCACCGAAGGTGGCTGAGAGGGCGAAAGTGCCCTTTCTAACGACTAACAGCTAATAACTAACAACTTCACTCTAACAACTTGTTTTCTCTCCCTCCATAATTTCTTCACATTTGTGCCGTATAATAAAAATGAGTATGGAGCGAAAAGGGGGAAAAAGCGTGAAGCTGAAGGCAAAGCGAAGGGCTGTCCGGCTTTTACTGGATCTTTTTGAGAGAAAGGCGCAGGTGACGAAACTGAAGCTTCGCCCTTCCAAGGCGGGCTTTCACAGGCCGCAGGAAAGAAAGGGGACTTCTCTGCCCAGAAGTACTCCGGAGGCCGAGGGAATCTCCTCTCAGGTGCTGCACAGTTTTTTGAAGGAGGCCCTTTCTCATCCCACCATCAACCCGCACACCATTCTGGTGCTCAGGCATAAAAAGGTGATCTCCCACTGCTCTTTTTCTCCTTACCGGGGCGATATCTGGCACGAAACGCACTCCATGTGCAAGGGGATCACGGGGCTGGCGGTGGGAATGCTTATCGACAGCGGAAAGCTTTCCCTGGAGGAAAAGCTCTGCGATATTTTTCCCGGCAGGCTTTCGCCTCTTTTGAATCCTCTCTCTTACCGGCGCTTTAAAAATATTACGATACGCCATCTTCTCACCATGTCCAGCGGCGCGGCGTTCAATGAAATGGGGGCCGTCACCTCTGAGGACTGGCTGAAGGATTTCTTTGAGTCCGGCGTTTCCTTTGAGCCCGGCACACAGTTCGCCTACAACAGCATGAACTCCTATGTGCTTTCCGCCGTTGTCCGGGAGAAGACAGGGCAGAGCCTGACGGAATTTCTCTATCCCCGGCTCTTTCTCCCACTGGGGATGGGAAAGGTATATTGGGAAACCTGCCCCAAGGGGATCGAAAAAGGGGGCTGGGGGCTTTACCTGTGCCCGGAGGATATGGCAAAGATAGGGCTTTTGCTGCTGCAAAAGGGCAGATGGAACCACCGGCAGCTGATTTCCGAAGCCTTCCTCAAGGAAATGACCGCAAAGCAGATGGAAACGCCTCCTCAGATGGGAGAAGAGGGGTACGGGTTTCATATGTGGATGGCGCGCCGTCCGGGCTCTTACCTGTTTAACGGGCTTTTGGGCCAGAATGTCATGGTGCTGCCGGATTTGGACATGGTCATCGTCACCACCGGAGGGAACGACAGCCTGTTTAAAACCTC
The DNA here is from genome assembly GCA_964565505.1 of uncultured Acutalibacter sp. Lineage (GTDB taxonomy): Bacteria > Bacillota > Clostridia > Oscillospirales > Acutalibacteraceae > Acutalibacter. The sequence continues at coordinate 1,586 of CAZMFF010000062.1, forward strand.
TCCCATCATTGCTCTCATTGAAAAATATTTTTGCGGCAAAGGGTTTTCTCCCCCTGAGTCTCTCCCCAAAAACAGGAGAGCGCTTTTGTGCCTGCGTGCCTTTGAGGCCTCGGCGAGAAGCCGTGAGGGAACGGCGCTTTCTCCAAGGAGAAGCCTTCTTCCCGGAAGGAAGCTTCCGGTGGAATGTGCGCTTCTCAATGGAAAAAGCTATGAATTTATTCCGGACGGGACCAGGCTTTTGCCCCTTTTCATCCAGCTTTTGCAGAATAATTATTCCGATGGTATCCGGAAGGTCTCCTTCTCTGCCGAAAATGGGGAATTCTATCTGACCTTGTGGGAGGGAGAAGAGGAAAACCGGCTGCTTTTATCCTTTTCGGGAAGACCCCGGTACAGTGTGATCCACTCTGGGGGAGAGTCCTTTCTCACGGCGGCGAGCGCCTGCTTTTGCAGGGATGAGGACGGACATCCGGTGCTGAAGGTGGCCATCCCGTTTTTAGAGCACTCCAGCTCCAGAAAAATGAAGCTTTTTTTCCTGGAAGGAGGAAAGGCAGAGCTCTCTCTCAGCGAAGCTCCGGACCCGGAGGAGCTGATCCGGGACATGGGGCTTACCAAAAACAAGGGCGCCCGCTTCCTCACGGCGGCCGCCATGCGGGGAAGCGGAGAGCTTCTGGAATACACTTTGCACAGGGCGGCGAATCCCAGAGCGGGAGGACGGGTTGCGAAATAGCTGTTTTTTTGTTATACTGGCAGAAAGCGGGGGGATCAATATGGAAAACCAGTATGAACTTGAATTCTGTGAACTTTATAACCGGTACATCACCCGGGAAAACAGCGATAAGCTCCTTTCCTGGCTCAAGACGACAGACTTCTTTTCGGCGCCTGCCAGTACGAAATTTCATCTGTCCTGCCCTCAGGGCCTTGTGATCCACAGCCTCAATGTGTACAGGGTCATGCGAGAGCGGTATTTTGAAGAGGGAGACAGCGAAGAGAGCTTTGCCCTGTGCGCCCTGCTGCACGATGTGTGCAAGGCCCAGTTCTACAGATCTTCCACGAGAAATGTGAAAAACGAGGAAACGGGCGTTTGGGAGAAAAAGCCCTATTATGTGGTGGAGGACGCCTTTCCCTACGGCCACGGGGAGAAATCCGTCTATCTCATTGAGCGCTTCGTGCGGCTGAAGCCTCAGGAGGCCGTGGCGGTGCGCTGGCATATGGGCGGCTTTGACGATTCGGCAAAGGGGGGAAGCTTTGCTGTCAATGGGGCCTTTGACAAGTATCCCCTGGCGGTAAAGCTGCACCTTTCAGACCTGGAGGCCACCTATCTCAGAGAGCGGGAGGCTCCCTCCGGCACGCAGTGATGGATACCGCCGGAAAACACAGGAGCCAATGATTTTCAGGGGGAATGGAAGATGGATGCGGTCACAGCCTTTGACCTGAGAAAGCAATACAAAGAGACCGTTGCCCTCAGGGGCTTGAACCTTCAGGTGCCTGAGGGGGCGCTGTTCGCCTGCGTGGGAGAGAAGGGCTGCGGGAAGACCACCCTGCTGCGCCTGCTTTCCGGTCTGCTTCGTCCGGACGCAGGAGAGTGCGCAGTGATGGGATGCTCTCCCTTGACGGAGGGAGGGAAGCTTCACAGCCTCGTGGGCGTTTCCCTGTTTACCTCTCAGCTTTACGCCCATATGACGCTGGGGGAGAACCTGCGCTTTTTCGCGGGGCTCGGGGGCGTTTCTCAAAGCGACGCGGTGGACCGTGCCTCTTTTCTGATGCACCGGCTGGAGATCTTCCCCTGGCGGGATCAGCCTGCTTCCCGGCTCCCTACCAGTGCAGCGCGCAGAGCTTCCCTTGCAAGGGCGCTGATGCACTACCCCAAGGTCCTTTTGCTGGACGAGCTGCCCATGGGGATGGACTTTGAGGGAAGAGAGGCAGTGCGCGGGCTGTTGACAGACCTGGTGAGAGACGAGGGCATCACGGTGCTTTTGTGCACGGAAAATTTCTTTTTCGCCCAGAATCTCTGCGAAAGCTTTGCCGTGCTCCGGGACGGGGCCATCGGACTAAAGGGTACTTTGGAAGGCCTTCGGCAGTCTGTGGGCCTCAAATACCGGGCGCTGCTGCGCTTTTCGGAGAATACGAGCCCGCCCCCCGGCTTTTTCTGTGAAAACGGCTTTTGGTGCGGGGAAATCGATTCGGAAAAAGAAATGCCGGGGCTGATCTCTCAGGTGGTTCTCACCGGAGGACAGATTTTTGAAGCCAGGCTTCAAAAACCCACCCTGGAGGAAATCTACCGGCAGTATATGGAAAAAGGACTGAAACGGGAGGATGAGAGAGATGAGACACGAGACGAACGAGAGGCGGAAAAGCTCCCGGGCGCAGGCATCGCCCGTTCGGCAGAGGAATTCCCGGCAGCAGACGCAGAGCCGGGAGAAGAAGTTCAGCCTCTCTAAATTCCTCACCGGCGCGCAGATCCTCATGGTCAAAAAGGACCTGGGCGCTCTGTGGAAAAGGAAGGGGATCCGCTCCTTGCTGATGCTCACCCCGGTGGTGCTTTTGATGGCGGCGCCCCTGGTCTATTCCGTGGTGATCTCTCTGCTTCCCGTCCCGGCGGGAAGCAGGGTGCCCCAGGCGGTTTTGTCCCTGCTGGATTCTCCGGAGGGCCTCAGTTACCGGCAGGCCTGGTTTTCCGCCTTTACCACGCTGATCTGCCCGATCCTGTTTTTAAGCGTTCCGGTGATCTGCTCTGTCTCCTGCGCCTCCCTGGCCTTTTTGGGAGAAAAGGAAGCGGGTACCCTGGAAACGGTGCTCCTTTCCTCCATGAGCGCGAGGGCGCTGTACTGCTCAAAGATCTTTGGATGCAGCGTGCTTTCCGTATTCCTTTCCCTGATCTCCTTTCTGGTATTCGCCCTCACGGTTTCCGTGGCGGATATCGTGCTGCTTGCACCCTTTTTCCTGAATTTGAACTGGCTGATCCTGGTGGTGCTGCTTATGCCCGCGCTGGCGTTTTTTTCCGCCGTATTTGTCAGCCTGGTCACGGACCGGGTGGCAAGCGTGGGGGAGGGCCTGCAGATGATGGGCTATCTGCTGCTTCCGTTTTTGGTTTTGTTCCTCATCCAGCTCACCGGGACCATAAAGCTCAGCCCCCTCTTCCTGCTGGGCCTTTCCGCTTTTCTGTGGATCCTCTCCATTATATTTTTCAATCTCTCCATGAGAAAGTTTGTCCCTCAGCGGCTCTTACAGGGGGCCGGCAGGGAAGAGGTTTGACAGAAGTCTCAGGGTTTGCTATAGTATCGAAGGAAAACGCAGTACAGCGTCAATCAGGCATAAACGAAGGAAAGGAGAATCGTTATGGAGATCAATTATACCCCTCGGGGCGTGTGTTCCAGGCAGATCCACGCGGTGGTGGAGGACGGTGTGATCCAGCTGGTGGAATTTACCGGCGGATGCAGCGGCAATACCCAGGGAGTGGCCGCTCTGGCGAAGGGCATGAAGGTGGAGGACTATATCGAGCGCTGCAGAGATATCAAGTGCGGCGCTAAAGCCACCTCCTGTCCCGCACAGCTGGCAGCCGCGCTCTCTGAGGCTCTGGAAAAATAAAGACATTAGACCGTCTGGCAGGCGAGAGAAACTTCATGACACCGCAGGAGGGCGCCGTTTCCTTTGGAAACGGCGCCCTCCTTTTCGGTTATGCGGTTTTGAAAGAGCCGGTTGTGTCAGCAGCAGCCGCCGCAGTTTCCACAGCCGCAGTCGTTGTTATTGTTGTTGAACCCGCCGAAACCACAGCCGCCGCAGCACAGAAGGATAAGGATGATGATAATGATCCAAGAGCAACCTCCGTTACACATTGAAGCACGCCTCCTTTCACTTAGGCGACTCTCACAGCGAGATCGCCTTTACACTCCTATCTTATGGCGAAGCCGGGAAAAGGTTCCGGAAGAATCAAAAAACTTATTTTGAGAAGAAAGCAGGAGCATAAGAGAGATTAGAAGAGCTCAAAAGAGAATAGAACGCCTATTTGACTTTCTTTGACCTTGACAGGCTTTCGCTTTCTTTTTATAATAAACCCAGAAAGTCAAAGAAAGTCAAAGACAAATTTCAAGAACAGGAGGCTGTCTCATGCGGATCAGCGACAGCGTGGCAAACTATATTTTGGAGCTTCTGAAGGAAACGGACGGGATCGCTGAGATCCAACGAAACGAGCTGGCAAATCTTCTGGGCTGTGTTCCCAGCCAGATCAATTACGTGCTCACCTCCCGCTTTACGCCGGAGCAGGGATACCTGGTAGAGAGCAGGCGGGGCGGCGGCGGATATATCCGCATTACCCGCAGGCAGCTTTCTAAGTCTGATGTAATGATGCATATCATTAACGCGGTGGGAGATTCCCTGGATGTGGGAGCGGCCCGGGCCATGACGGAGAATATGGTGCAAAGCTCCGTGCTGTCTAAAAGCGCCGGGGCGCTGATCTTTGCGGCCGTGTCAGAGCAGTCTCTGGGCGGGCTTCCCAAGGATATCCAGAACAGGGTCCGCGCCGCCATTTATAAAAATATGCTGTTGGTCAGCAGGAATCAGGAGGAGTCCGGCTATGCTGTGTGAAAACTGCGGAAAGAAAACGGCCACCACTTATCTGAAAATGGTGGTGAACGGAAGGCTCAGAGAATATCACCTGTGCGCGGACTGCGCAAGAGAAAAGGGGTATGAAGATCTTCTGGGGAATTGGGGCCTGGGCAGCTTATTGACCGGGCTGATCGGGAAGCAGGAACGCGACACCCTGCGCTGTGAAAAATGCGGCTCCACCTTTGAGGAGATCTCCAAAACCGGCAAGGTGGGCTGTGCAGGCTGTTATGACGCTTTCCGGGAAAAGCTGATCCCGGTGATCCAGCGCATCCACGGCACGACGAAGCATGTGGGAAAGACGCCGGGAGGCAGTGCACTGCGGGTACAGGAGCAGCCCGGGCCGATGGTGGCGGTGAAGAGCTCTCCGATCGAGGAGAAGAAAAGGCTTTTGAAGGAGGCGGTAGAGGCCCAGGATTTTGAGAGGGCCGCCGTGCTCAGAGACGAGATAAAGGAGCTGGAAGCAAATGGATAAATGGTATGAAAAGGCCGGACCCTGCGGCGATGCGGCAGTGAGCACCAGAGTGCGTCTGGCAAGAAACCTTTCGGAATACCCTTTTCCCGCGAAGGCCTCCCAAAGGGAGCTCAAAGAGGTGGAAGAGCAGGTGAAAACCGCCCTGCTTTCCGGGAACTCAGTGCTTGCCAGGGAGTTTTCCTTCCTTCCTCTTTCCGGCCTTACGCAGGAGCAGGCGGTTTCCTTGGCGGAGCGCCACCTCATCAGCCCTGAATTTCTCTCCTCCCGGGGGGAAAAAGGGATCCTGCTCTCTGAGGATGAGAGCGTCTGTATCATGATCAACGAGGAGGATCACCTGAGGCTTCAGGTGATGCGGGAGGGGCTCTCCTTAAAGGAGGCTCTGGAAACGGCGGACCGCGTGGAGACAGTCCTCTCGGAAAGCCTGCATTTTGCCTTTGACCGGGAATTCGGCTTTCTCACCCAGTGCCCCACGAACCTTGGGACCGGGATGAGGGCCTCTGTGATGCTGCACCTGCCCGCGACGGCAGAAAACGGCAGCATGGCCCGGCTTTCCGAAAATCTTTCCAAACTGGGGCTCACCCTGCGGGGGACCTACGGCGAAGGCTCTCAGGTGCTGGGAAGTATGTACCAGCTCTCCAACCAGATCACCCTAGGGCTCAGCGAAAAAGAGGCTGTGGAGAATTTGAGCAGCGTGTCCCTTCAGCTGATCGAGGAGGAGCGAAAGCTCAGAGGGCAGATGGCAGAACGGCTTGCCCAGCAGGACAGGATCTGCCGGGCGGCCGGAGTTTTGAAGCACGCGAAGGTGCTGTCCACCTCGGAGTTTCTCGAGGCCATGTCTCTGGTGCGTATGGGGCTTGCGGCCGGTGTGCTGGAAGGCCTTGACTGGGGAACGGTAAACGCTTTGACCGTTTCCGCCCAGCCTGCCACGCTGATGGCCCGGGAGGGGAAGACCATGGAGGAAGGACAGCGGGATGTTCTCAGAGCCGCGATGGTCCGCAGGGCCTGTCAGGAGCTTCGGGAGGCGCTTCCTGTATAAAAAGAGATCCTCTGTACGAGAATCTAAAGAAAGGACGAAGGATGATGTATCATTTTAACGGTTTTACGGAAAAGGCCAACCAGGCCTTGAACCTGGCTATTGAAAGTGCCCAGGAGCTGGGCCACGATTATATCGGCAGCGAGCACCTGGTGCTGGGGATCCTCAAGGAGGGCACGGGCGTTGCCTCAACGGTGCTCAATAAGCTGGGGGTCACCGCGGAGAATTTTGTGGAGCTGATCCGGGAAAAGATCGGTACCGGAGAGCCCACCACCCTTTCCGCCGATGATTTTACGCCCCGCACCAAAAGGATCTTACAGGTGGCCGCCATTGCGGGAGCGAGGCTGCACACCTCTTATGTGGGGACAGAGCACCTGCTCATCGCCATTTTGGAGGACGGCCAGAGCTATGCGATGCGCTTCCTTCAGGCGCTGGGGGTAGACCCCAACCGGATCGTTTCCGAGCTTTCCGGAGCTCTCAGCGGCGCGGCCTTTACGGCCAAGGCCCAGGAAGCGGCAAGCCGCGGGGAAGGCGGAGGAGCCGGAGGGAAGGCTTTGGAGCAATTCGGCAGAGATCTTACCCGCCTTGCGGGCGAGGGGAAGATCGACCCCGTGATCGGACGCCAGAATGAGATCGAGCGGGTCGTGCAGATCCTTTCCCGGCGCACGAAGAATAACCCTGTTTTGATCGGCGAACCGGGCGTGGGAAAAACGGCGGTGGCCGAGGGCCTTGCTTTGAAGATCCACTCCGGGGATGTGCCGGAGCCCTTAAAGGATAAGCGCCTGATCTCTTTGGACCTTACCGGTATGGTGGCAGGAGCCAAGTACCGGGGCGATTTTGAAGAGCGGATCAAGAAGGCCATCGACGAAGTGAAGGCGGACGGAAATGTGATCCTTTTCATCGACGAGCTGCACACCATCATCGGAGCGGGCTCTGCAGAGGGTTCAGCGGATGCCGCCAATATTCTGAAGCCCGCCCTGGCAAGGGGCGATTTCCAGGTGATCGGCGCCACCACCATCGATGAGTACCGAAAGCATATTGAAAAGGACGCGGCGTTGGAGCGTCGGTTCCAGCCGGTCACCGTGGGCGAGCCCAGCGAGGAGGAGACCCTGGAGATCCTGGAGGGGTTAAAGGACCGGTATGAGGCTCACCACAAGGTGGAGATCACAAAGGAAGCGATCGAGGCGGCGGTAAAGCTTTCCTCCCGCTATATCGCGGACCGCTTTTTGCCGGACAAAGCCATCGACCTGATCGACGAGGCTGCCTCCCGAGTCCGGCTGCGGGCCTTTACGGCGCCAGACGATCTGCAGGAGCTGGAAAAGAAGCTCAAGGAGCTGGAGCTTGACAAGGCCGCGGCAGTGAACACGCAGGACTTCGAGCGTGCCGCCGCCCTGCGTGACCAGCAGAAGGAGCTTTCCGAAAAGCTGGAAAAGGCCAAAGACGAGTGGAGCGCGAAGAACGAGCGCTCTGGCAGCGTGGTGAGCCCTGAGGATATCGCTGAGATCGTGGCCATGTGGACGGGGATCCCTGTCGCCCAGCTGACAGAGGAGGAGAGCAAGCGTCTGCTGCGCTTGGAGGAGACGCTGCACCGCCGGGTGGTGGGACAGCAGGAGGCGGTCGCCGCCATCTCCAAGGCTATCCGCCGGGGCAGAGTGGGCCTGAAGGATAAAAACCGGCCCATCGGCTCCTTCCTGTTCTTAGGCCCTACCGGCGTGGGAAAGACAGAGCTTTGCAAGGCGCTGGGAGAAGCCATGTTCGGCGATGAAAAGGC
>CAZMFF010000063.1:0-8839 GCA_964565505.1 uncultured Acutalibacter sp.
GCGCTCCTTGTGGGGGTCTACAATAAACAGGGCGCCGGGGAAGGACTTCATTTCCTTGATGCCGCCCAGGAATTTTTCCAGCTTTTCGATTTCCAGCTGAAGCTTGCTGACCTCTTTCTTGGGAAGCAGCTCGAAGGTGCCGTCTTCCTCCATCTTGCGCAGCTGAGCCAGGCGCTGGATGCGCTTGCGGATGGTGGAGAAGTTGGTGAGCATACCGCCCAGCCAACGGGCGTTGACATAGTAAGCTCCGGCGCGCAGAGCCTCTTCCTTCACAGACTCCTGAGCCTGCTTCTTGGTGCCTACAAACAGCACGTTCTTCCCCTCGGAAGAAAGATCACGCACAAAATGATAGGCTTCCTCCAGCTTCTTCACCGTCTTCTGAAGATCGATGATATAGATGCCGTTGCGCTCCGTAAAAATATAGGGAGCCATTTTGGGGTTCCACCTTCTGGTCTGGTGGCCGAAATGCACGCCGGCTTCCAGAAGCTGTTTCATAGATACTACTGCCATTTTGAAATACCTCCTTGGTTTTTCCGCCGCCGCACGGGATTTTCCGGGAAGACCCGCCTCAGGCGGGCACCGATCCGAAAGGTGCGGCGTGTGTTTTGCTGGAATATTATATCACGTCCTATGTTGAGAATCAAGCATTATTTTGCCAAATTCCGGGCTTTTTTACAGATTCAGCTTTTGCAGCAGCGCACCGAAAACGCCCTCTTCCCGCCTTTCCTTTTTTTCCTCGAAATCCACCAGCACCGTATCGCCCCCGATCAGGGTGATGGCCTCCCAGGGGATCACCACATCCCGCTGCCTTCCCAAAAGCCCGAACAGCCTGAGCTTCCCGTACACCACGATGGAGAGAAGCCTGGAGGAAGAAAGATCCAGCTCCACATCGCACACAAAGCCGATGCGCGCGCCGTCCTTTGTGCTGATCACCTCTTTATTGCGCAGGTCTCCGATCCGGCAGCTCATCGCAATTCCTCCTTTATTAAGACAGTTTGACCTCTTTTTTCGTGTCTTTGATAGATATGAAAAAAACCTTGCCTTCTATTCCCCTTTTTAAAAGGAGCGTCAAAATGAAAAAACAGATCTTTCTTCCCCTTCTCCTCTCTTTTCTTCTGTTTCTGCCCGGCTGCGGGACAGAGACGAGATCCCTTCTCATGGGAAGCTCTTCCGAGGGAAACGCTTCTCTCCCCCCTTCTTCCGGATCTCTCACCCTGAAGCTGTGCACAGTGGAGGGAGAACAGCTCACAGCAGTCGATAAAGACGGCGGCCCCTATTCCTTTTCCTGCCCGCCCCGGCTGATCTCGGGTGAAACGCCCCTTTCGCCCGGCATGGTGGTAGAGGTGACCCTTGAAAGCGGGGTCATGGAGACCTATCCCATGCAGCTGATCCCAAAAAAACTCACCGTCAAAGAAAAGGGATGGGACTATCTTTCCCTCTACCGGAAGGCCCTTTCGGATATTTGGGGAGAGGACACAGGCTTAAACGGCGGCACTTTGGTCTATTTCGGATTTGACCTTACCGGAGTCACCACCCTCTCCCAATGGGAAAAACAGCTGCTGGCCCAAAGCTTCTCACAAGAACACGGCACAGCGCCTCTCTTCGGCTCTATCACAGAGCTGATGGAAGAAGGGTATATCGACGAAGAATACCTTTATTGGGAGGACGGAGTCCATTTTACCATTTCAAAGGAGGAGGCAAAGGACGGCAAGGTCTCCTTTTCCATTGAGAAGTGGAAAGGCGGGCTGGCGGCCATCGGCTATGAGACCACAGCGCGCTGCAAAGAGGGAACCTGGGAAATCGAAGAGCCCTCCTGTATGTGGATCTCCTGATGAACCAGCCGTTAAAGCTCTGTTGTTAAAACATTGAAAAAGCGCCCCTGTGCATTTCACAGTGAGCGCTTTCTCTTTTATGGCCCGGTCTCAGCGGATCTCCCGCTTGATCTTTCCCAGCGCGCCCTTTTCCAATCTGGACACCTGAGCCTGGGAAATGCCGATCTCGTTTGCCACCTCCATCTGGGTCTTGCCCGATAAAAACCGCATGGAGAGGATCTTTTTCTCCCGGTCTCCCAGATTCCGGATGGCCTGCTTGATGGCGATCTCCTCCAGCCAGTCGCTGTCGTTCCCGGCCCCCACCTGATCCATGATATAGATGGTGTCTCCCCCGTCGGAAAACACCGGCTCGTAAAGGGACACCGGCTCCACGATGGCCTCCAAAGCCACCACCACATCCTCCCGCTTCATCCCAAGGGCCTGGGCGATCATCTCCACCGTAGGCTCCCTGCCGTTCTGCGCGGTCATTTTCTCCTTACAGGAAATGGCTTTATAGGCCGTATCCCGCATAGAGCGGCTGACGCGCACGGAGTTGTTGTCTCTGAGGAATCTGCGCACTTCCCCGATGATCATCGGGACCCCATAGGTGGAAAATTGGACGCCCTGGGTAACATCGAAGTGATCGATGGCTTTCATCAGGCCGATACAGCCCACCTGGAAAAGATCATCCGGGTTCTCTCCCCGGTTGTGAAAACGCTGAATGACGCTTAATACCAGTCTCAGGTTTCCGGAGATCAGCTTCTCCCTGGCCTGTTTGTCTCCCTGATGGCTGCGAATGAGCAGCTCTCTCATCTCGTCGTTCTTCAAAACCTTCAGGTTTGCCGTGTTCACTCCGCAGATCTCGACTTTTCCCTGCATAAAGATCCCTCCAAATCCTGGTTTGAAAGGCTAAAAAAACAATAACCTTCGCAAAGTATCCTGCGAAGGTTATTGTTTGCAGATCTGTTGGGTTTTAATCGAGCTAATCGCCATTTAGTTGTCAGCCATCAGAAACTTCACCTGTAAAAAAGCGTTTCCTGCCGCTGATATTCGGTATCCAACTGAGAAATTATTTTCTTATCCCTCTTGACAAACCATGCATCACTGTGTATTCTGTATATATCGTATATATACGGAGATTTCGGTTCTGATTCCGAAATCCAAGAATAATGAGGTTGCACAATGGACATTATCATCAGCAATTCCGACCGCACACCGATCTATGAGCAGATCGTCCGCCAACTGAAAGGGCTCATTCTTTCAGGACAGCTCCACGAGGGTGAGGCGCTGCCCTCTATGCGGCTGCTGGCCCGAGATCTGCGGATCTCAGTGATTACCACCAAGCGGGCTTACGAAGAATTGGAACGGGAGGGTTTTCTTGCCGCCATTCCCGGCAAGGGCTGCTTTGTGGCCGCCCAGAATCCGGAGACCCGGCGGGAAACCATCCTGTGCCAAATTGAGGAGCACCTGTCCCAGGCGGTAGACGCGGCGAAAACCGGGGCCGTAAGCCTGGAAGAGCTTGTTGAAATGCTGAATACCCTGTACTGTGAGGACTGATTATGACAAATTGTATTGAACTGAAGGGCCTCGTCAAGGAGTACAAAACTTTCACCTTAGGCCCTATCAACCTGAAGCTGCCTGGAGGAACCATTCTGGGCCTGATTGGGGAAAACGGCGCAGGCAAAACCACCCTCATGAAATCCATGATGGGTATCACCCACCCCACCGCCGGAGAAGTCACCCTGCTGGGAACGGATCCCGGCAGCGCAAAAGAGGAGATCGGCATGGTGCTGGATGACTGCTTTTTCGCGGAAAATCTGCGGGTGCGGGATACCGGCAGTATCCTGCGCCTGGTATTCAAAAGCTGGGATAAGGCGCTATTTCAGGATTACCTTGACAAATTCGGCCTGTCCGGCACAAAGAATATCAAGGAGCTATCCCGCGGGATGCGCATGAAGCTGTCTCTGGCAGCGGCGCTGGCTCACCGGCCACGGCTGCTGTTGCTGGATGAAGCCACAGCCGGTCTTGACCCGGTGGTGCGCGAGGAGATTCTGGACGAATTTCTGGCCTTTGTCTCCGATGAAGATCACGCCATCCTGATTTCCAGTCATATCACGTCAGATTTGGAAAAGGTGGCGGATTATATCGCCTATCTCCATCAGGGAAAGCTGCTGCTGTGCGGTGAGAAGGACCGGCTGCTGGAAAGCTATGGGCGGCTGGTGTGCACCAGGGCGGATCTGGATCAGGTCGATCGGGATTATATCGTCAGCGCCCGAAAAGGCCAATACTCCACCGAAGCCCTGATTCGGCAGAAAAGCGAATTTCGGCGCTGCTATCCACATCTGATGGTGGAGCCGATAACACTGGATGAACTGATGGTATTTGTCGTAAAGGGGGAAAAATTATGACCGGATTGATTTTGAAGGATCTGCTGGTCCTGCGCAAGAGCCTGCGTTCCTTTCTGCTGGTGCTCTTGGTATATGGAGCCATCGTTTTCGGCGGGGTGTGGCCACCGGAGGTTGCGGCAGGACTCATGATGACAATGACGGCTATTCTGCCCATGAATGTATTCGCCTACGACAAGCAGTGCAAGTGGGATGTATACGGCCTGTCTCTGCCGGTGAGCCGCACCAAAACTGTGGCCGCCCGATACCTGTGCGTTCTGCTTCTGTGCCTGTTCAGCCTGGTCCTGACCGCTGTTTTCGGAGCAGTCTTATACGCGGCAGGACGGATGGAGGAGCCTATGGATTTCCTGATCAGCTGTTCGATTCTCGGCCTGATAGCCGTGCTGATCAATGCCATCATGCTGCCTTTTTTATACAAATTCGGCCCGGAGCGGGCCAGAATGATGTTTATTGCCATCATCGGCGCTCTCTGCCTGTTGGTTCTGGCGGTGATAGCTCCCTTGGGCGGACTTCGTTGGATCAACTCTCTGGAGGTTTCCGAGGCAGCCTCGAAAGGGGCGGCTATGATTTCTGCCATCGCCGCAGCGGCGGGAGCGGTACTGCTCACCCTGTCCTTCTTGCTGTCTCGAAAACTTTACGCGAAGCAGGATATGTAACGAACGGAAATTTCTCAGGCAGTTCCAAACTAAACCGGCTATTTCATCTTGCCGCAGGGCCGCTCTGCCCGGCTTGACACCAGGAAAATGCTGAAGTGCCGAAGGCCCATATCTATGGGGTCTTCGGCACTTTGAAGTTTGAATAAAGAGAAAAGAGTTTTATGACATTTTTCTTTTTTAATCCGTCCGGACGCCGTTTCATTATGACTTACCGGAATTCGGCCGTCAAAAAAAGGCCCCTCTCTAACAACTAACGACTAACAACTAGAAACGTATTTCTTTCCGCGAGCGGAAAGGGTCTTCTACTGTCTTCTTTAGAGATCACGACCACAGCATTTCTTATACTTCTTTCCGCGAGCGGAAAGGGCCTTATGGCGTCTTCCTTAAAGATCCCGACCACAGCACTTCTTATACTTCTTTCCGCTTCCGCAAGGACACGGGTCATTTCTGCCGATCCTCTGCCCTTTTACCACCGTCTTCGAGCGCTTCTGCTCTTTATACAGCTCCTGACGCCTTTCCTCGGTCAAAAGCGCGTCCCATTGAGGAAGGCCGTAAAGCCAGTCCGCTTTGGCCTCCACCATATTTTTATAGAGAAGCTCTTTGTCGTAATTTAAATTGACGACGGTATCCTCTTCCAGCTCCTCCAGCACATTCTTCTCCTTCAGGGAATCGTTGATCCCGTCCAGAAAAGCCACCATCGTCATCAGATCTACCTTGTATTTCTCAGAAAACCCCTTGACGGTATTTTTGTGCGGCTTGCTTTCCAGAATTTTCTTGTAGATCTCCGTTTCCGTCTTGAAATAGTCCTCCCAGAATTTTGCCCCGTTGGGCTCATTCTGCTTTTTCTGTGCATAGGCCCGCCAATCCTCGTATAATGACAAACCAATTCACCCCTCGATTTCAGATATTTTCTGCCTTCCGGTTCCCTATTTTACCATTTTCCCCCTGTATCTGTCAAATTCTCCCTGGACCCCTCAGATAGAAAAAGACGCCGTGTAAACTCACGGCGTCTTTTGGCTTCACGCTTCTTCCTATGTAGGAAGACCGAAGCTGATAGAAAGAGCTGTATTCACCCGGGACATGGAAGCGCTGTCCAGCCGGCCCATTTTCTCTTTCAGGCGGTGCTTATCAATGGTGCGCACCTGCTCCAAAAGCACGATGGAGTCCTTGATCAGGCCGGAGCCCGCGCTCTGCACCTCGATATGCGTGGGAAGATTGGCCTTATCCTTCTGGCTGGTGATCGCCGCGGCGATCACGGTGGGGCTGTATTTATTGCCCACATCGTTCTGCACGATCAGCACCGGGCGGACCCCGCCCTGCTCTGAGCCCACTACCGGGCTTAAATCAGCATAGTAAATATCTCCTCTGTGTACGATCACGGTTTTCACTCTCCGATAAAGTTTTTTCACGGATATTTTTGTCCTCTTTTCCCCTCTTTAATCACTCAGACGGAAATTTTTCACTTCTATCCCATTTTATAGAGAAACCCGGATTTTTGTGCCTGTGAAAAAATTTCGGAAAATATCTTGCTTTTTTTTCCGGGCTATGATATGATAATTAAGCCTTAAGGCACAAAGCTTCATCTGGGGGTATAGCTCAGCTGGGAGCGACATTCGTTAAGAATATGCCCCGATAGAGGATAGCTTTTCGACAAGGCACAACCAAGGTTCGACTTTTAGTGACAATAACCAGAATTCAATACAGCTGTTCCGTGAAAATCCACAAAAAGGTGGACTACACGGGGGTGTAGCTCAGCTGGGAGAGCGCCTGAATGGCATTCAGGAGGTCAACGGTTCGATCCCGTCCATCTCCACCAGGAACAGCAAGGAAAGGCTTGTTTTCAAATGAAAGCAAGCCTTTTTCCTTTGCTTTTTCTTCATTCATAGGATCGGCAATCCAATCATTCACTGCTCCCCAGCACAGCCTGTCAGGGCGTTTCGATTTTCGGAACGCCCTTTTTTCATGCCTGCAAGGAGGAAATACCATGCAAGAGGACACAAGTTTTGATTATTATTACGGTGATGAGTCCGAGCAGTTTTCATTCTTTCGTATCCCCCGGCAACTGATCACCGGCGAGAAGTTCCACACTGTCTCCACTGACGCAAAGCTGCTTTACGGAATGCTGCTGGACCGAATGGAGCTTTCCCGGAGAAACGGTTGGTACGATGAACAAGGCCGAGTCTATATTTACTACACGGTGGAGGAAATCAGAGCGGACATGAACTGCGGGAATGACAAAGCGCTAAAGCTGCTGGCCGAACTGGATGACAAAAAGGGTATTGGCCTCATTAAGCGGATCAAACAAGGTCAAGGAAAGCCCACGAAGATATTCGTCAGGCGCTTCACAACCCGCTCTGTTCCGCCGGTTCCTGAACGGACAGACCCACCCCGAAGTCCAGACCTCGGCTTTTCCGACTTCAAGACATCGAAAAATCAGACTTCAAGACCTCGGCTTTTCCGAGGTGCAGAGATCGAAAAATCGGAATGTAATTACACTGACCTGAATCAGACCGAAAGAAGCTATACCGATCCACCTATCTCTGCGGGAATGGACCGATGGGAGCTTGTGCAGGCGATCAAGGAAAATATCGGTTATGATGTTCTGCTGGAACAGTACGACCGGGAGGATCTGGACTGCTTGGTGGAACTCATGGCAGATATTCTGGACTACCCCGCCCCTACCCTGCGAATCGGAAGCACTTCGCTTCCCGCCAAGACCGTCAAAAGCCGGTTCTGGAAGCTGGATCAGAGCCATATCGAATATGTGCTGGACGCTCTGAAAAGCACAACAAGCGAGATACACAATATCCGAGCCTATCTTCTTACGGCGCTATACAATGCCCCGGCAACGATAGGCCCTTATTATGCCACAAAAGTCCGACATGATCTTTCGTAAAAATGCGTCTCACCGTGAGACGCATTAAATTTTATCAGAAATGAGGTTTTATATGCCAAACGAAAGCAAGACCGTCAAGACCCACATTATCCCGCTGGATAAAATTCACGATCTGCCCGGCGTTTCCCTGCCCCAGTACCCTGATCGCTCTTTGGGCGGACTGGTGAGCAGCATCCAGACTGGCGGAGTAAAAGAGCCGGTGATCCTGCGGCAACGGGAAGGCGGAGAATTTGAGCTTCTCTCCGGTTACCGTCGCCTGCAGGCCAGCAAGCTTGCCAAGAAATCCGATATTCCCGCCCAAGTCTATGATATGACTGCGCCTGAAGCTACCAAATACTTCCAGGCAATCCGCACGAAGGCCGATACTCCTATCCCCGGCAAACCAGTGGAGGAATTGAAAAAGGCTGCCGTCTCTGCGGAGAAGAAAGAAGAAGCGAAAAAGGACGCCATTCCCGTTCCTGATAAAGGCGGAAAAACTGAGCAGACGGCAAAGCCTGTCCCTAACCAGCCTATGGAGGAAAAAGGCAAGCCTGCTGCTCCTGCGGAAAAGAAAGAGGAAAAGTCCGCAGATGAAAAGAAACCCGATTCCCCCGCCAAGCCGGAGGAGAAAAAAGACCCTGTCCCTGTCAGCGGAAAATCTGAGGAGAAGCCGAAACCCGCAGCGGCGGCCAAACCTGCCGAAAAAAACGCTGAGACAGGGAAAGAAGCCGCCACAGCAAAAAAGACAGCCCAAGGTCCCGGCGGCGTCGCCATTTCTCAGGTGTTCGATCCCCGGCTGGACGAACCCGATGAAAAGGCGCTGAAAGCTCTGCCGATCCCCAAAGAGGGCGAAGCGTTCTTCATGACTTTGCACCCCGGCTATCTGGAAAAATCCGTTTTCAACAACTTCTCCGTGGATAAGGAGAGCGAGAATTACAAGGAACTGAAAAAAGCCATTGAATTGGCTGGCATCAACAATCGTGAATTTGAAAGCTATGTGGAGATCGTCAAGCGTGATATTACAACAGGCCGTACCATTCCTGTAGGACTACAATAGATATTGGACAAAGGAGAAAAGAAAAAGGGAAAAGG
>CAZMFF010000064.1:0-8687 GCA_964565505.1 uncultured Acutalibacter sp.
GAAGCGTAGAACAGTTCGCACCAGAGCGCCACCGGCGCTCGCTCACCCTCCTCAGTGGGAGCCAAGTCTAAGGACTAACATCTAACATCTAACAACTACCAAGGGGAGAGCCAAGGAACACCCTCTCCGTCGCGGCTATGCCGCGCCACTGTCTCGCCTCCCGCCTCGGTTGCTGTGCCCCAGTGGGGCACGCCCAGCAACGTTCTCGTTTGCCAACTCGGTCGATGCAGAACAAGCGCCACCGGCGCTTTGCACCCGGAGTGGAAGCGTAGAACAGCTCGCACCAGAGCGCCACTGGCGCTCGCTCACCCCATAGGGGGAGCCAAGTCTAAGGACTAATATCTAACATCTAACAACTACCAAGAGGGAGCCAAGGAACACCCCTCTCAGTCAGCTTCGCTGACAGCTCCCCCCAAGGGGAAAGGGCGTGCCCTTTCCCTTGACCTTGTCTAACAACTAATATCTAACATCTAACAACTACCAAGGGGGGAGCCAAGGAACACCCTCTCCGTCGCGGCTATGCCGCGCCACCGTCTCACCTGCCGGTTCGGTCAGCGATGGGCGTGCCCCACCGGGGCACATCGCCCCAGAGGGAGAGGCAAGAGGGGGCTTAGGGGGAGCCAAGTCTAACGACTAATATCTAACATCTAACATCTAACATCTAACAACTACCAGAATCGGAGGGAACGCGATGGACAGAAAACTGGGGATTTATCTGCATGTTCCCTTCTGCAGCGGGAAATGCCCCTACTGCGACTTCTATTCCGTTTCCCGGGACGAGGGGCTGATGGATCGCTATGTCCGCCGGATGACAGAGCTTGTGAAGCTTTGGGGAACCGGAGAGGAAATCAGCTCTGTCTATTTCGGCGGGGGGACGCCCAGCCTTCTGGGGGAAGAGCGTCTTTGTATCCTGCTAAGAGAGGTGAAAAAGGCTTTTTCTCTGTCCGAAGAGGCGGAGGTCACGCTGGAAATGAATCCGGCGCCCAGCGGCTTTCCCGCGGGCGAGGGAGAATTTTTTCATCGGCTTTTTGAGGAGGGATTTAACCGGCTTTCCCTTGGGGTGCAGTCCGCAAATGAAGACGAGCTGCGCTTGCTGGGGAGAAAGCACAGCGCAGAGGACGCTTCCCGGACTGTGGAGGCTGCCAAAAAGGGCGGGTTTTCCAATATTTCCCTGGATATGATGCTGGGGCTGCCCGGAGGGAGCAGAGAAAAGCTTCAGAATACCATAGATTTTTTCAGCGGGCTTTTCCCTTCCCATATCTCCGCTTATCTTCTGAAGGTGGAGGAGGGCACGCCTTTTTTTCAAAGAGGCGTGAAGGAGGCCCTGGAAGAGCGGGCCTGTGAGGAATATCTTTTTTGCGTGGAAGAGCTTTCCCGGCGGGGCTATGGGCAATATGAAATCAGCAATTTCGCAAGGCCCGGAATGGAAAGCCGCCACAATCTGCTGTATTGGCACGCAGAGGAATACTTAGGCTTTGGGCCGGCAGCCCATTCCTTTTACAAGGGAAAGCGGTTCTGCTTTCCACGGGATCTGGAGGGCTTTCTGAACGGACAGGAACCCCGGGAGGACGGGGAGGGAGGAAGCTTTTCGGAATATGCCATGCTGAACCTGCGGCTTTGCGAGGGCCTTAGAAGAGACCGATGCCGGGAGAGATTTCAGGAAGAGGGAGAACGAGAGTTCCTGCAAATGCTGGAGCGGGCACGGAACTATCCTGTCTCTTTGCTGCATGGGGATGAAAAGCGTATCTCCCTTACGCCGGAGGGCTTTCTGGTGTCTAACGCGCTGATCGGACGATTGCTGGGATTTTAAAGGAAAAGCCCCAAAGCTTTACTGGGAAGGCTCCGAGGCTTTATAAAATATCAAGGAGCTTTATGAGAAAAGCTCCTTGTGGGTCCTGCTGTAATGGAACAGATATTGCTGGGCAAGACCGGCATATTCTCCGAATTCCTCCGGACTGCGGCCGGGAAGAAGCTTTGTCATCACCCGCTTCATCCAGACATCTATGGGAAAGCAGGAGGTTTTGTGAAACCCGTAAAGCAAAGTACATTCCGCAACCTTGGGCCCTACGCCTGAGATTTTTTGAAGCTCGCTTCTTCCGAACTCTGCGGGAAAGCGGGCTGTTTTTTCCAGGTCTACCTCGCCGGAAACCACTTTTCTGGCGGCGTCCAGCAGGTATTTGGCCCGAAATCCCGCCCGTAAAGGGGCAAGCCGTTCCAGCGGCAGAGGCGCAAGAAGCTCAGGGCCCGGAAAGGCGTGGAGCCCGCTTCCGGGGATCAAAGGGCCGAATTCATTACAAAGGCGCTCGATGATCCCCTTGATACGGGGGATATGGTTGTTTTGGGAAATAAGGAAGGAGCAAAGGGCCTCCCAGGGTTCCTGACAAAGCAGACGGATCCCCGGAGCAAAGGCGCAGGCGTCTTTCAGAAGCGGGTCCATCCCGGCAAGGGCCTCCCGCATTTTGGAATAATCGGCGCTCAGGTCAAAATAAGGGCTCCAGACGGCTTGAAACTCTTCCTCGCTGCAAAAAAAGAGAAGCTTTTCTCCTTTTTTCTGGATCTTTAAGGCCTTTCCGAAAGCCGCGCCCTCCCACAGCGGTTCTTTCTCCCCGCTTTCCACAGGGCGCCAGCGAAAGGCCTGCCCGCAGTCAAGCGTTTCGGGCAGGTCAAAGCAGGCGGGAATGGAAACGACCTCACTCATCTGTTTTTTTCATCGGCCTTCTGCCGGTCCTGAGGCTCCCGGGAGGTGAGAAAACGGATGGAGCGCTCAATGGCGTCCTTGGAGTTTCCCCAGTCGCTGCCTGTGCTGCGGTAGTCGAACATTCGGCAGAAGTGGGTCACATCCTCGTTTAAAGCGGCCAAATATTTTCCCGCCAGAGCAGTCGTGTCCTCGTAAAAGAGAGAAACGCTTTTTTTCGGCAGGCCTTTCGCCGCTTCCAGGACCTGCAGGTAATGGGGGAAGCAGATGTATTCCTGCTCCTGATAGAGCGTTCGGAATTCCGGATCCTTCTGCCAAAGGTCGACCATCGTCTCCAGCAGATGGGCGGTGTTCTTTTCCAGATTTTCACAGATAAAGCAGCTGTCCTTCCGCCTTGCGAGGGTGGGAAGGACTTTTTTGAGGGGCGCCGCCTTTTTCGGAAAGGCCTCGCTTCTGATCTCGGCCAGCAGGCTTTCCAGGATCAGCGCCACGGAAAGCCTGCTGCCCCGGGCGAGGATCTGGTTGAAGTGCTCCTCGCAAAAGCCCAGGCGGTTGGTTTCCTCCCGCACATCCGGCTCCATCATGGCTGCGCCGGTGATATAGGTGGCCATTCTGTCCTCCAGCATATCCCGCATCCGGCAGAAGGGGCAGCCGTCTTTGGGGAGGAAAACATCATGGATCGGAATAGAGCACAAATCTTCGCGCATGTCAAGACCTCCAAAATGTATGATTCCAAAAAAAGAAGAATAAATATTCATTCAAATTTTCAGGAAAAAACCGAAATGTTTCACGGATAGGAACGGGAGATTTCTGTGAAAAGTCAGCCTTTTGGAACAGTATAGCACAAAACAGGGAAAAAAAACAGGGGGCCTTTCGTTTGAAACCTGAAAAAAGACTTCGGATGTTTCAAATGAGTAAAATTCATGGAGCGGGGTGCTTAAAAGGAAATGGTGAAATATTTTGACTTGACAATATTTCCACAAAATATGGAACAGAAAAAAGGAATAACACAATGTATTGATTAATTTTCCAGAAAAGGGAAATGGCAAGTTTAATGCTTGATTCGAATAAAAGGAAAAGGCGTTTACATAAGAACTTTTCTGTTTTCTCCTTTTGAGATTTTGAAAACCGCATAGGACAAGGAGTTTTTCACATTTTCCACCGAGTTTTCCACATTCCAAAAGAAATGGGTAAGGGTTCTTATGTCAACTCGCAGAATCGAAGGAAAACTACCCATTCAAAAAAGGATATTTTTTCATAAAACGTATAAAAATTTATTTTTCAAAATGGTGGAGAAAAGGTCTCAAAAAGGGAGAGAAAGGAGAATTCAGGGAAACAGCGGCCTTTCCAGTATTTTTATTTGAGATTTGCGGGGGAGTATGTTATAATATTCTCACGCTGTAGCCCAACGCTCTGCTTTGCAGAGCGTTGGGCAGCTGAGAGAATATTGAAACATGATTGCGTTTCACCTCAGGGATGAAACGCCAGAGGACGAATCACTTTGTGATTCAATCATGTTATAATATCCTCAGCGAGTTACGGTCGGGTCAGTCGGGGGAGTGTTTAAACAAAGCTGCTTCACGAGTGCCCGCCGCAGGCGCGGTATTGAACGCCTCGCAAAAATGCCCTTGCAAGCAAGCATTTTTGCTTTGTGGTATCATATTCTCACGCTGTGACCCAAAGCTCTGCGAGGCAGAGCTTTGGACAGTTGAGAGAATATTGAAATGTGACGGCGTTTCACCTCAGGTGTGAATAATGACCACTCCGTGGTCATATGGGAGAACCCTCTAAACAGAAAAAAGCTTTCGCTTTTTCCAAGAGGCGGTTTTCTTTTCTCGCAAGCTCGAAAAGCACCGGGCTTCTCCAAAGCAGATGGTGCCTTTGGCGCTAATGAATTTCTCACGCTGTACCCTAAAGCCGAGCGGTAACCGAGCGGTAACCGAGCGGTAACCGAACGGTAATGGGTAAAGGAGTTTTAGTTTTGAAAAATACAAGGGAAGAGCCCTGGGGGACAGATCTGGTCGCCGGGAGGAACGCGGTGGCAGAGGCCCTGAAGGCAGGAAGACCCATAGACAGCCTTTTCGTGCAGAGCGGGGAAAAGAGCGGCGCGCTGCTTTCCCTGATCGCCAAGGCGAAGGCGGCAGGCGTCACCATCAAGGAGGCGGACGCAAGGAAGCTGGACAGGCTTTGCCGGGGCGCGGTGCATCAGGGGGTCGTGGCGATGGCCGCCGTAAAGGAATACGCCTCTCTGGACGCGGTGTTCGATCTGGCTTCCGCACGGGGCGAGCCGCTTTTTTTGGTGGTGTGCGACGAGCTGGAGGACCCTCATAATCTGGGGGCGGTGATCCGCACGGCGGAATGTGCCGGAGCTCATGGAGTTGTGATCCCAAAGCGCCGCAGCGTGGGGCTTACCTACGCGGTGGGAAAGGCTTCAGCCGGTGCGGTGGAGCATCTTCCGGTGGTGCGGGTGGAAAATCTCGCGCGGTTTTTAGATCAGCTGAAGGAAAAGGGCGTCTGGGTATATGCCGCCGATCTGGACGGAACCCCCTGGTGCGAAACAGAGCTTACCGGGCCTGTGGCGCTGGTGATCGGCTCTGAGGGCAACGGCGTGGGACGGCTCATTAAGGAAAAATGTGATTTTGTACTTTCGCTTCCTGTGAAAGGGAAGGTGAATTCGCTGAATGCTTCTGTGGCGGCGGGGATCCTCTGCTATGAGGTCGCCCGTCAAAGGAGCGGGATCAAAGCGGTGGATCCGCAGATCACCTGAGAAGAGGACGGCCGGGGAAAGAAAGCCCCGAAAGCAAAACGGCGCCGGCTTTTCTTTCACAGGATCCGCTGAGGATCTCGCTATCTGCGGATAAACGCCACAAATTCAAGCAGGAATTGAGGATTGTTATGGCAGACGAAAATAAAAAAGAATTCTCTCTGGAGGATATTCTTGAGGAACAGCGGGAGGTCAGGGACATGACATCCGGCGCTGAGGATCGTTCTGCGAAAGAGACAGAAGCGCCCCTTCAGGAGCAGGAGGTCTCAGAGGATACGGCAGATCTGAACGCCTTTGCCACGGGCAATATTTCGATCCCCGGCTATGGAAGCGGGGAAAAGAGGGCGGCGCGGGAGCAGCCGGAGGGGAACCCTTCAGGCGACTTGAACGGTAAGAAGAAAAAGAAAAAAAAGGGCGGACTCTTCGGCCGGAAAAAACGCAGCCCCGACTTTGACGAAGAGGAGGATATGTATTACGGTATCCAACTCAAGCCCATCGATGAATACCGCAAGGGCTTTGACCCCGCCACGGGAGAGTTTACGGTGGAGGGAGACAGCTTTAAGGCCCTTTTTGACGATTCTAAAAAAGCCATCGACGACGAGGTGGAGGCGAATTTCCAGAAGCTCCAAAAGGAGCGCCGCCGCCGGGTGGCTCAGGCGGTGCAGACCGCAGGAATGGATGAGGAGCAGATCGCCGATGAATTCGGCATCGTGGCCCCCATGCCTGTGACGGCCTTTGCCGCAGATCCTTACGCGAAACAGCACGGGATCGAGGTAGAGGGCGGGGAATCAGACGGACAGATGTCAGAGATCCAAAGGGCCATGCTGGAGACCTCCACGGACAAGACTATGGAGATCAAGCTCAATGTGCTCAATGACACCATCGAGCTGCAGCGGGTCAAGGATATGCCCGCGGTGAGCGAAGAATCGGTACATAAGATCCTGGATTCCGCGAATTCCGAAAATTCTGACAATGCCGGTCCTTCCCCACAGGAGCGGGACGAGGCGCAAGAGGCGCCCTTGCAGCAGGCGGAAGAAGCAGTTGAGGAGATCTTGCCGGAGGAGCAGGCAGCTTCCCCGGAGAAGGAGGCTCCTTTGGAGGAGCTTTCGGAAGGGAAAGAAGAAAATCCGAAAGAGGCGCAGAGCGAACAGACAAAGGTGATCTCTCACAGGCCTTTGGGAGAGATCCCTCAGGTGGCCAGCATCTATGAATACCGCAGCAGAGGGATCCCCACCCATGTGATCAATGTGGATGTTCTGCAAAGCGCGCTTTTGACCGAATCTGAGGGGCTTCTGGAGGCCTCGCGCCGGGAGGAGGAGCGGCAGGCGCCCCGCAGGCGCGTACAGAATCAAAAGCTGGAGGAGCAGCAGGAGGAGCCTTTGCCGGAGGCTGTGCCCCAGGAGGATATTGACGATTATACTGGCCCGGAGGACGCCAAGTCCATTTCCCGGGAGCTTCGGGGAAATATGCACGAGCTCACTCTTCGGATGCTGATCACCGGGGTCTGCACGGTGATCCTGACGATCGTCAACATGATCTTCGGCGGCACCTTTGCCGCTACGCCCATCGGCGAGCTGGGCTCCGCCCCCATTGTTTACCTGATTTTGACCCTGGTGTTCTTCGGAGTGTCGGCAGGCGTGTGCTACCGCACCATCGGCAACGGGCTCAAGGCGCTGCTTTCCTTTAACGCCAATTCCGACAGCGCTTTGGCAGTGGCCGCGGCGGCGGTGCTGGTGCAGACGGTGAGCGCCCTGTTTTTCACCGGAGATCTGGGAGAGGGAAAGGTGCATCTTTACGCGGTGGTGCTTTGCGCGCTGCTGTTTATCAACGCGGCAGGAAAGCAGACGATGATCCGCCGGATCCACAGCAACTTCCGGTTTGTCGCCTCCCGCGAGCAGAAATACAGCGTGCGCACATATGACGACTACAATACGGCTTTGAAGATGGCAAAGGATTGTGTGGCGGAAAAGCCGTTGATCGCCTATCAGTGCAAAACCGGATTTTTAAAGCGGTTTTTGGAGCTTTCCTACAATCCGGACCCGGCTGAGACCGCCTCCCAGTTTTTGGCTCCCTTCGGCCTGATCGCTTCGCTGGTGCTCTGCATTGTCTGCCTGCTGGTGACGAGAAGCGTCTCTACGGCGCTGAGCGCTTTTGCGGCGGCGGCCTGTACCTGTGTGGCGGCGGGAAATATGCTGGCGGTAAATCTTCCGGTAAGCCGCCTGTGCAAAACGGCCCGCCGGGCAGGGGCCATGGTCGCGGGCTTTGAGGGCATCACAGAGCTGGGAAATGTAAATGCTGTACTGGTGGACGCGGAGGAGCTGTTTCCTTTGGGAACGGTGGTTCTCAATGGGATCAAGACCTTCGGCAACCGCGCGGGAGCAGAGGAGGCGATCATCGCGTCCTCCGCCATGATGAAGGAAGTAAAAGGACCCCTCGCCGGTGTGTTTGAACAGGTGATCAGCGAAAATGAGGAAAGCCTTCCCCAGGTGGAAAGCATTTCCTTTGAAGATGAAAACGGAATTACCGGCCGGGTGGACGGAAAACGGATCTATATCGGAAACCGAGGGCTTTTGGTCAATCACCGCATTGAGCCGCCTCCCCGGGAAGAGGAAAACCAGTATGCTTCCGGCAACAAGCAGGTGGTGTATCTGGCCGTGGACGACCGGGTATGCGCCATGCTGATCTTGACCTATACGGCGGACCGCAGGAAAAAGAATGAGCTGCAGCGCCTGGAGGATAACGGCATCAGCGTGGTGGTACGCACTACCGACGTCAATGTCACACGGCAGCTGATCTCCCGTCTGTTCGGTATTGACACCGCGTCGGTAGGAATTCTCGACAGCCAATTGGGAGAGCTTTCCAGAGGGCTGATGGAGGAGGAGATTCCCCGGGCGGACGCCAAGGTCGCCACCAAGGGCCGGGTGGAATCTCTGATGAGCGTGATCTGCGCCTGTGTAGGCGAGCTGCGCAGCGCGGGGCTGATCGTTGCCCTGCAAAACGCCGCGGTGATCCTGGGATTTGTGCTGGTAGCCTTTTTGGCCTGCTTCGGCGGCATGAAGCAGCTGACCTCCTTTGTGCTGTTCGTGTTTGAGCTGTTCTGGCTTCTGGTGATCCTGCTGATCCCAAAGCTGAGAAAACGATAGAAAAAACTGCCGGGGTCTCCTCCGGCAGTTTTTTTTTGTATTAAGAAAACCACTCGCTAGGCGAGTGGTTCAAAAGAGGCATATG
>CAZMFF010000065.1:0-8516 GCA_964565505.1 uncultured Acutalibacter sp.
CCCTTCGCCCGCTCCAAAAAAATCAGTCACGCTTTTTGCATGGCTGATTTTTTATAGGCGAAGGGAATCGAAAGGCCGTTAATAAGATGTGCCGGGGGCACATCTTTAGGCCGTGGGATTTTACTCATTTCCGATTTGCATTTTACGCACAGCGAGGTAGGGGCCAGCGAATTTTTCACGCCCCTTCGCCCGCTCCACATCGCCGCAAGACTCGCTCTTGCGGCGACATTTCTTTGCAGAAATGCCGCCTGTTACGCTTGTCTGCGGCTCCTTTCCGTGAAATGTCACGCTCCCATCGGCTAACGGCTTGTAAATGCGCCGTCTTTACGCCGATTTGGTCGCTGCCAACCTTTCACGGGCAAGGACATCTTTTATAATACACAATTCTGCAAAGTCTGAAATCCGCATGGACACTGGATAATTTTATCAAAAGAGAGCGATAATATCTTTTTTGTAAGGGTAACACAAGGAATGGGCCATGCGCTTGCATGGCCGATTTTTTATAGGGGAAGGGAATCGACAAGGCCGAGAGGTGCATACTACGCGCACCTGCCAGAAGATGTGCCGGCGGTTTTTTTCGTTCGTGAATTTTGAGGAAAGCGGCGCATATTATTTGTCTTACAGCGGCCGCTGAACCGGTGAGCGGGTTTTGACCGTCCGAGGATCAGCGGCGGCATAAGCAGCAGAGCGCAAAATAATGCTTTTCAGAGAATCGGTTTTGTGCTATCATGAATTTCACAGGGCAGTTTCCCGCCGCCTTACGGTCTGTTTTTTTCATGCCTTGTGCAGAAGGTGCGGCGGAATCTGTGCCGGAATAAGGAACAGGCTTTCAGAAGCCGGAAAGAGGAATCAATATGCTGTTTCAGAATGGAGATCGAATCGTATTTGCGGGGGACTCTGTCACAGATATGGAAAGCGCCCAACCTATCGGCGAGGGCCTGTTCGAAAATGTGGGACGCAGCTATGTGAGAGTGATCGAAAATATGCTGGCCGCTGTTTATCCGGAGCTGAAGATCCGCGTTACCAATGCCGGGACCTCCGGAAATACCAGCCGAGACCTGCTGGAAAGGTTTGACCGGGATGTGTGCGCCCTTCATCCGGACTGGGTCTCTATCTGTATCGGCATCAACGATGTGTGGAGGCAGTTCGATTCCCCCGCCATGCCGGACGTCCAGGTGATGCCTGGAGAATATGAGCAGAACCTGAGGGAAATGCTGGAGAAGATCGCGGGAAAAACAAAGGGGATCTTCCTGATTTCTCCCTATTACATCGAGCCGAACCGGGAAGACAAAATGCGCGCTAGAATGGATGAATATGTGGAGATCTGCCGCCGGCTTTCCCAAGAGTACAGCTGCATTTTTGTGGACTTCCAAAAGCTTTATGAGGAGTATTGCCAGGTGCGCCATTCCTCTGTGATTGCCTGGGACCGGGTGCATCCTAATCAGATGGGCGCCACCTTGATGGCATTGCAATTTTTGAGCCAATGCGGATTTGAGTTTGACCATTTTAAAAAGATCTCTTAAAAGCCCTAACCGGGAAAACTATTTGGAAAGGAACGATGACGATGAAGGTATTGCTGTTGAACGGCAGTCCTAACTCAAAGGGAAACACCTCCATTGCCCTTCGGGAAATGGAGCAGATTTTCCGGAAGGAAGGAGTGGAGACAGAAACTCTTCTTGTGGGGAACCGGGAGATCAGAGGTTGTATCGGCTGCCGGAAATGTGCCCAGACGGGAAAATGCGTATTTGATGATCTGGTCAATGAGGCCGCGCCTAAATTTGAGGCCTGTGACGGTCTGGTAGTGGGAAGCCCGGTGTATTATGCCTCTGCTAACGCCACTTTGATGGCGCTGCTCACCCGATTGTTTTACAGCACCCGATTTGACAAGACCATGAAGGTGGGAGCCAGCGTAGTAGCGGCTCGCCGCGGCGGGCTTTCCGCGACCTTTGACGAGCTCAACAAATTCTTTACGATCTCCGGAATGCCGGTAGCCTCCGGCCAGTACTGGAACAGCGTGCACGGCGCGGCTCCCGGAGAAGCAGAAAAAGACCTGGAGGGGCTTCAGGGAATGCGCACCTTGGCGCGGAATATGGTTTTTCTGATGCGCGGCATCGCGCTGGCAAAGGAAAAATACGGACTGCCGGAAAAAGAACCCTTTGAGCGGACGAATTTTATCCGGTGAAAAACCAATCATCCTGAAAACAGCAACAGCTTCCGTTCTGCTTAACAGAGCGGAAGCTGTTGTTGTTTTTACAAAAACCACTTTGAAGAAGCCCGGCCTTTTGCGTCGGCAAAGCCGCTTGCCTCGCAGGCTGAGGGGTTCTTCCATACTAACAACAGCGCTAGCTGCTGCTATTTTTTGCAAAAAACCACTTTGAAGAAGCCCGGCCTTTTGCGAGAGCAAACCTAACAACAGCGCTAGCTGTTGTTAGTATTGTGCAAGGGCTTCGTAAAAGGAATAGTCTACAAGCCCGCTCATTTTTTGAAGCGCGCCGCTTTTCAATTCCTTGACCATGAGGCACTCAGGGCTTGGAAGCGTTAAGTTCGGCCCCGCTTCGATCCCGCAAAGGCAGCTGGGCTGAAACCCGCGCGAGCGGTAGTTTTTGGGATCGCCTTCTACCAAAACAGCCTCAAAGCCCATTTCTTTTGCCTTCTCAAAGCCGTACTCCAACAGATCTTTGGAGATGTGCTGGCGCTGCAGCTGCGTTTTTACGGCGACCGGCGTGAGCAGCAGCAGGCTTTGTTCATACTTGCCCTCAATGTGAAAACGGGAAAACATGGCATACCCGATCACTTCTTCTTCGCTGACCATAATAAGCTCCAGCTGGGGCAGGTAGTACTTTTTAGACCGGATCTCTGTTACCAGGTTTTTCACCATTCTGCCCTCTTCCGGGCCTGCCCACCTTGAAAAAACACTTTCCACCAGCTTAAGGGAAGGAAGCAGGTATTTTTCTTCCATCGGCTTTATCGTTCGCTCCATTTTTTCGCCTTTCATCTGTGTTTGCCCTTTGATTTATGCATCATTATAGGATGGTAATTGCTGAAAAGCAACCTTGCTTTGTAAAAAAAGTTCTTATAAAATGTGAGTGGGAAGTGGATTTTTTTCACTTCTCATGCTATACTGTCTTTAAGGGCAGAATGGATCTGCCGGAGGACAAGGACGGGCGGAAATGAAGCGGCGCTGCTCAATTGAAAGAGAAAGGCTGCCTTTCAAAGAGAGAAGCACCTTTGAAGTTTCTGCCGGAGAAAAAAGGAGGAGTTTCTTATGGCAAAGGTTTATTTCACCCGGGAGATCACACCTCAGGCAATGGTTCGGATGTATGAGGCGCTGGGGATCACACTGGAAGGGAAAGTGGCCGTCAAGGTCCATTCCGGTGAAGTAGGGAACCAGAACTTTTTGCGGCCGGACTTTATGAAGCCGGTGATCGACCTTGTAAAGGGGACGATCGTGGAGTGCAACACTGCCTATGAGGGTAAGCGCAACACCACAAAGGATCATCAGGAGACCATGAAGCTGCATGGCTGGACTGAGATCGCCCCTGTGGATATCATGGACGCCCAGGGGGAGATGACGCTTCCTGTAAAGGGAGGAAAGCAGATCCATGAGAATTTTGTAGGAGCCAATCTGAAAAATTACGATTCCATGCTGGTGCTCTCCCACTTCAAGGGCCATCCCATGGGCGGCTTCGGCGGCGCGCTGAAGAATATCTCCATCGGGATCGCCTCCGCTCACGGAAAGGCATATATCCACGGAGCAGGCAAGCCGGAAAACCTTTGGACGGCAGACCACAATTCTTTCCTGGAATCCATGGCGGACGCGGCAAAGTCTATTATAGAGTACTATCAGGGGAAAATCGCTTTTATCAATGTGATGAAGAATATGTCTGTGGACTGCGACTGCTGCGCAGTGGCGGAGGACCCGGCTATTGCCGACATCGGGATCCTTGCGTCTCTGGATCCGGTAGCGCTGGATCAGGCCTGTCTGGATCTGGTCTATGCCAGCGACGACCCGGGAAAGCCTCATCTGCTGGAGCGCATCGAGTCCCGCAACGGTGTGCATACGGTTGAGGCTGCTGAGGAGATCGGCGTAGGCGGGAGAAAGTACGAGTTGATCGAGCTGTAAAAGAGAATATAAACCGGAGAAAAGGCCGCCCGAAGTTTTCGTTTCGGGCGGCCTTTTTGCGTGGAAACACGAGAATCAGTTGTAGGTCAAAAGAATTTTTTTAAAATCAAATAAACTATATTGACATTCAGATGAATGTGATATATAATCATATCAAAGTCAAGAAGGAGGGAATCAAGATGGAACCGTATTTCAAGCAGGAAATATATTTTCCCGGAACAGTGGTGGAGCGCCAGGGAAAAAGCGCCGGGGAGTTTTTAGACGGACTTTTCTTTGCCACCCGCGGCCTGATGCTTTCTCAGATTCGGGAGATCACAAACCTGGAGACTTCTGTGATCCAGAATTGGGTGAATCGTGGGTGGGTGCAGAAGCCGGTGGAGAAGCGGTACACGGCGAATCATCTGACCAGGATCCTGTTGATCAATATGCTCAGGGATGTGACGAAGCTGGAAACGATCGTGCAGCTTCTGACCTATCTCAACGGCAGCGCGAACTGTCGGGAGGACGACAGCATTTCAGAATCTCAGCTGTACCTCTATCTCTGTGATATTCTGGACAGGGCGGATTACGAAACCATTCTCTCCGGAAAGCTTGACAGGATGATCGAAGAGAGGGCTGCGGATTACCGGGAACCCTTTCCGGGAGGGCGGGAGAAGGTGGTCAACGCCTTAAAGCTGATCCTGACCTACTACGCCGCCTCCCGTATCAAGGTACGGGCAGACCGGCTTTTTGAGACGATCATCGGCGAGGAAGAGGAGCTGACAGAACAGCCCTTCGTATAATGGAAAACAGAATTTTGTAAGAGGAGGAAGAACAGTGACCGAATGGTGGGAGAGCCTGTCTCTTTTGGGCCGTATCTTTACCTGTATCGCGGTGCCTGCCACCGCGGTGATGATCCTGCAGACCATTCTGGTGCTTTGCGGTATGGGAGGGGGCGCAGACGGGGATCTGGACGGAGATCTCGACCCCGATGCGGACTTTGACACAGATTTTGATACAGATCTGGACACAGATCTTGACGCTGACCTGGATGGGGATTCGATGGATCCGGAATCTCAGGAGGCGGGTGGGGACGCTCAGGGCGGCGCCTACAGCCTCAGGCTTTTCAGTATCCGCGGCATGGTGGCCTTTTTCTCCATTGGAGGCTGGACAGGTCTGGCGGCGGAGCGCATGGGGATCCCCTTGCCCGGCGCCGTCATTCTGGCCGCGGCAGCCGGTTTAGCCGCTCTCTTTGCAGTGGCCTGGGTGATGAAGAAGGCAATGGAGCTTCAGGAAGACGGCACAATGGAATTATCGAGCGCTTTGGGGAAAACCGGCAGCGTCTATCTTTCCATCCCTCCTAAGGGGCAGGGAAAGGGAAAGATCCAGCTGCTGCTTTCTGGAAGTCTGGTAGAGCTGGACGCCGTGAATACCGGGGAGAAAGTGATCCCCACCGGAAGCGAAGTGATGGTATGCGCTCTGGCGGACGCCAATACTCTGGCGGTAGAGCCCTTGTTTTCGCAAAAGGAACATAAGCGAGAGGAGGGGTCGGAAAACGCTTGACAGAAAAGAGCAGAGGTTTTAAAAACAGAAAGGGGTATGATCTATGGAACATGTTGAGATCGTGATCTTGATCACAGTGGTGGCACTTTTACTTTTCACCACAGCAATCGTTGTGTTTTCCCGCTATCGGAAATGTCCCTCTGATAAAATTTTGGTGGTGTACGGCAAGATCGGCACCAATAAAGACGGGACGGCCCGCAGTGCGAAATGTATCCACGGAGGCGCGGCGTTTATCGTGCCGATCATTCAGTCTTACGCTTATCTGGATCTGACGCCGCTTTCCATCCAGGTAGATCTGAAAAACGCCCTTTCCAAGCAGAATATCCGCATCGACGTGCCCTCTCGCTTTACGGTGGGTATCTCCGTGGAAAACGGCGTGATGCAAAACGCGGCAGAACGGCTTTTGGGCCTTAAGCTGTCAGAGATCCAGGAGCTGGCAAAGGATATCATTTTCGGTCAGCTGCGTTTGGTCATCGCCACGATGGATATCGAGGAGATCAATACGGACCGGGATAAGTTTCTCACCGCTGTATCCAACAATGTGGAGACAGAGCTGAAAAAGATCGGGCTGAGGCTCATCAACGTAAATGTGACGGATATTTCCGATGAGTCCGGCTATATTTCCGCCCTGGGCAAGGAAGCGGCAGCCAAGGCCATCAACGACGCGAAGATCTCCGTGGCGGAAGCCAACCGCTCCGGCGATATCGGCGAGGCCAACGCCAAGAGAGAACAGCGTATCCAGGTATCCCTGGCAGATTCGGAAGCGATCCGCGGCGAAAATGAAGCCAAGGCGCAGATCGCCGAGTCCAACGCCACCTTAAACGAGAAGGAGGCAGAGGCCCTGCGCCGCTCTACCGCGGCGGAAAAGATCCAGGCCGCAAAGGCGCTGCAGGAGGCATATGCCGCCGAGCAGGATGCGGAAAAGGCCCGTTTTGCCCGTGAAGAGGCGACGCTGGAAGCCGATGTGATCGTAAAGGCGGAGATCGAGAAGCGGGAAAAGGAGCTTCAGGCTGAGGCTGAGGCGGAACAGATCCGCCGCCGCGCTCAGGGTGAGGCAGACGCCATCTTTGCCAAAATGGAAGCTCAGGCCCGGGGCACTCAGGAAATTTTGATGAAGCAGGCCATCGGTTTCCAGAAGATCGTGGAGGCCGCCGGCGGCAATGCTGAGGACGCCATGCGCTTAATGATCGCCGACAAGATCGAGGAGCTGGTCAAGACTCAGGTAGAGGCTGTGAAGAACCTGAAGATCGATAAGGTCACCGTGTGGGACGGCATGAACAGCAAGGACGGAACGCCTGCCACAGCCAATTTCCTTTCCGGAATGATGAAGTCCATCCCTCCCATGAACGAGATGTTCGATATGGCCGGAATGCAGCTGCCGGAATTCTTGGGGAAGAAAAAGGAAGAGGCTGCCGCTGCCCAGAGTGGAGAGGATCGTCTCTCGGAGCAGACGGAATAAAATGATTTGCAGAGAATAGAAGAGCTTTGTGCTTCTGAAAACAGCTTGCCCGCTGAAAGGATTTGCCTTTTGGCGGGCAATATTTTATAATATACGCAGAAAAGCTTGTTTCACAAGCTTATGAGACTAGCGTCTCTGCGCGCTTTGCGCGCCTGCGTTATTGAACGCTTCGCAAAAATGCCTTTGCAAGCAAGCATTTTTGCTTCATGGTATAATACCTCACGCTGTATCCCAAAGCCCCGCAGAGCAGAGCTTTGGACAGCTGAGAGAATATTGAAACATGATTGCGTTTCACCTCAGGTGTGAAACGCCAAAGGACGAATCACTTCGTGATTCAAGCATGTTATAATATACGCAGTGAAACTTGTTTCACAAGCTTATGAGACTAGCGTCTCTGCGCGCTTTGCGCGCCTGCGTTATTGAACGCTTCGCAAAAATGCCTTTGCAAGCAAGCATTTTTGCTTCATGGTATAATACCTCACGCTGTATCCCAAAGCCCCGCAGAGCAGAGCTTTGGACAGCTGAGAGAATATTGAAACATGATTGCGTTTCACCTCAGGTGTGAAACGCCAAAGGACGAATCACTTCGTGATTCAAGCATGTTATAATATACGCAGTGAAACTTGTTTCACAAGTTTATGAGACTGGCGTCTCTGCGGCTGTGCAATGAACTTATGGTACAATGGGTGTACGAGGTTCGAAAACGGAAAAGAGAACGGTATGGAAGTTCAGCCTTTGATGTGCTCAAAATGCAGCTTGAAATGAGTAAGGGAAAGCTTCGGCAGCCTGTACCCGAAGCTGTGGCTTCAAACCGTTTAGCTCTGCACTTTGTCAGGGGAGGAAAGTTTTATAAAGCTGCTGTTTTTATTTGGCGATGCCGCTGTAGGAAAAATGACAGTCGGGCAGGAACTGATGAAGATCACAGGGCTGAGATTATTTCACAATCATATGGCAATTGAGCCGGTGCTTGGATTTTCGGAAACTACAACGGTACGGCGATCAACAGGATCCGGCAGGTGGTTTTTGAAGAGTTTGCAAAGACAAATGAGTACGGCATGATATTTACCTATATGTGGGCTTTTGATCAGAAATCTGACTGGGACTATGTGGAATCGGTCAAGAGCATTTTCCGCCCGTATGACGCTGAGTTTTACTATGTGGAGCTGACAGCTCCTCTCGAGGTGCGCCTGAAGAGAAACAGAACGGAGAACCGCCTTCGCAATAAAGCGTCAAAAAGAGACCTGAAACAGTCTGACCGGCGGCTGCGCGGCGATGCGTCCCGCTATCGCCTGGAAAGCCTGGACGGTGAGATCCCCTTTGAAAATCTTATAACATCTAACAGGATTTTTGACTATCTCTTTATAAGTTCTTAAATGCCGCTAAGTCTTGATT
>CAZMFF010000066.1:0-8481 GCA_964565505.1 uncultured Acutalibacter sp.
GGAGAGGTGGCGCGGCATAGCCGCGACGGAGAGGGCGGCCTTTTAGTTGTTAGTTTTTAGTCTTTAGTTGTTAGAAAGAACTTGGATCTCCTTGTTTTCCTCTTGCCTCCCCTTTATAAGGGGCGCTGGTCGCCAGTGGCGACCGTTTAGCGCCGCCCGAGCCGGCAGGCGAGACAGGTGGCAAAATCGAAGATTTTGACGGAGGGGTTGTTGAGTAGAAAAGAGATGAAGTTTACCCTCTCAGTCTCGCCGCACTCGACAGCTCCCCCAAAGGGAGAGCCAAGGAGAGACCTCTCCCTCTGTGGCGCTGCGTAACCGGGATGCGTTTCGTTTTTATTAGACTAGACACTGAAATAATAAAAATCTGTCTAAGCATTACCACTTGGATTCGTAAAAATACACTCGATTTGTAACTGGATTGATCGCCCCATAATAAATCTTTCCATGGTTCTGTGTAAGAATATTCTCTGTCACAGGATTATCTTCTCCCAGAGAATCCTTGGCATAAATCACATAAACCTTGAATTCAGCGGAGTAACCTAATAGAGCCGCCATATC
Organism: uncultured Acutalibacter sp.; assembly: GCA_964565505.1. GTDB lineage: Bacteria > Bacillota > Clostridia > Oscillospirales > Acutalibacteraceae > Acutalibacter. The sequence goes on from CAZMFF010000066.1 coordinate 559, forward strand.
TTTGGCTGTAAGACCTTGATCCAGATAGGAGCCGGGATAATCTGCTTTTTCCTTAAAAAACAATTCCCATTTCTCTACCTCTTTCCGGGGCGCACGAAACTCTAAAGAAAAAATACTGCCGCCCTGTAAGATCTGCGGGCTGTGTTGAAATTTAATTTCGGAAGCATATTCCGGAATGGGGTAAGGAAAAATATCCCACTTGCTTTTCTCCGTAGGAAAGGGTCCCCCCTTCAAGTGATCATAGTGGGCAAGGTCTTCCGTACACCACAAATTACTAAATGCCTGGGAAGCATCGGAGAAACAGATCCAGCCTGTAACCAGCGTAAAGGTCGCCAGAATAATGCCTGTTATGCGCAGGAGTATCTTCCGTTTCGATAGCTTCCGTCTGCCCAATGCAAAGGCAAGGATAAGCAGCGTCAGGATCAGAAATATCCATAGAAGCTTCCAGGGAAGAAAACTGAACAGAAAGAAAAATTCAGCGCCCATCAGGGCGATCCAGCAGACAGCTTCCAACATGATGGCAACCCAGTCACGCTGTTTCTCCATGTGTATCGCTCCCTTCCCTGAAAATTAAGTACAGCATACCAGAGATAATAGACGGTGTCAAACGCCACAACACTATTTTGATGTTGATATTTCATAGTTTTTATGGTATATTTTAAATGATTAACAGGGAAAGTGCCTTACTCGATGGGGAACAGCATTTTCATGAAAGGGTGTTATTACGAAAAAGAAACTTTTACTCGTGATCGGTCTGATAGTCGTTTTGGGAATTGGCATTTCTGCTGCCGTGTTTTCTGCCAGCGGTGAAGAAAGCGAGTTCGTAAAAGAACACAGGGCAGCAACGCAGGCCTATAAAAGAATTTGCAACGCAGAGGTTTCTCCTGATGCAGATACTTCAAATTCCAATGGACAGACAGTGGTAGGATACTATAAGGAGGTTCCTATCACTCGAGATCAGGTTATTTACAGACAGGCAGTAAATCGGATCCAGAGAAATCCAGAAGATCCGACCTGGAGAAGTCCGGAAAAAACGGAAAAGGAACTCATTTTTGAAGTAGCACGAGACCTCTATACCTATGAGCAGGCCAAAGATTTGGGGCTTTATCCCTCCGAGGAAGAGATGGAAGAAGCTTTTGCTTCGGAAACAGAGTCATTTCAAAGGGATCTGGAAGAGAATCTGAAATTATGCTCGCAGATTGGATGTACTCAGGACGAATGGATCGCATGGATGACGCAACGTGAAATTGAAAGCCTGGCTAAAAGACGGTTTATGGCCCAGGTGCTAGTATCCTTGCCGGAAGAGGAGGAAATCGAAGATGAAGTTTTAGCGGAACTAGTTCATGCGTTCATGGTGAGAGATGAGGGAACAGATGTATCGTTAATTGTCACTGAAATCTATGACCGCTATGTGGCCTTACAGATAGGAGATCAAATCACCTATGAAAATAGCGACAGCAGTCTCGCTGCTGAGTGAGGTGAATGGAGGGGTCATTCAAAGTCAATCAAAAGAAAACCGGCCCTGCTTATTAAAGCAGGGCCGGTTTTTTACCGGTCAGGATCTGGGCGCCGCCTTGCTCCCCCCGGCTCAGTGAAACGGGGAAGCTACTTACAGCATCTTCCGCTGTCGGGAAGATCGGTGGCTTTCGGGGGGAAGAACTCGTCTGTGGGGAAGTCGATGCGTCTGAACAGCTCGCAGGGGTTGTCGCTTGACGCCACGCACTCCTTTTCGGGAATGCAGAAATCGTAAGCGGGGATCAGCATCTGCACATTGCGCACGATCTGCACGATGATGAACAGGCCAATGGTGGCATATACGGTATTCTTGCACTGGCCGCATTCAAAATTGTCGCCGTAGCGCTGGCAGATACATTCCGGGATCCGGCAATAGGGCTCGCAGCCGCATACGGGATGGTCGCACAGCCTGGCGGAAAGGGCGACGGGCTCCGCCACCTGGACTGTGGCCTTGGGGAGCACCTTGCAGTCCTGTACGTCCACATCCTCCAGACAGCAGTCGGAAGAATACATCTTCACATTGCCCTCGCTGCCGTAGAGGATCACCTTCTTGTTGAAGATGGAAATACCGTTGATCGGCACCGGACAAGAGGTGGGGCCTCCGAACAGATCCAGGCACACGTCGAAGAAGAAGGTCATATCCACAGAGTAAAAGCCCTTGTTGAAGGGAATGGGCTGCAGATCCAGATAGACCGTGATGACGCTTACATCCCGGATGCGCACATTGGTGGCGCTGTCTACCAGAGGCTGTCTTGAGGCGGGGAAAAGCACTCTGATATCCTCCAGGCAGTCTTTATCAGAACACGAGTCGTAAATACGCATCGCGTCGATACAGACCGCCTCTTTGAAATAGTCCCGGCAGTCATAATCGGGAATATTCTCGTTATCGGCCATAGAAATCTCCTCCTTTAGGGTTTCTTCTTTATTGTATGACAGAGGAGGAAATTGGTGCCAAGGGGCGCTTTGAAGACCGTTTTTTACAGAGGCTGCCAGGGGCTGTCGGGAGGCTTTTAAAAATCTAGGGATTCTTTTCTCCCTTTTTCTCCTTTTTTTCGCAGGAGCCCTGCAATATAACCTGAGCGGCCGCCCGCCTGACGCCTGCCTGCGCCGCCAGGCGCAAAGCCTGCCGCTTTAAGGGCGCTTTCTCCAGGCCGGCTTTCTCCAGGTCCCGGTGCACCTGAAAAACGGCGTCCTGATGCACTTCCAAAAAATAGTGAAAGGTCTTTTCGCAAAGGGGCATTTCCGAAAACAGGGCTTTGATCTCCTGCAGGGAAAGCTCTGTTTTCAGCACGCAGATCATCAAAAGCCCTGCCAGATGGCTTCTGCCGTACTTTTTCTTTTCCGGGCGGGGGAGCACCCCGTTTTTCACATAGTTATTCACCATAGAGCTGGTAAGCAGCGCGGACTCCTCTCCTCTTTCAAAGGGCTCTATGATCTCCTTCAGGTAGAGAAGCACCTGGTCCATATAAAGCGGGATCGCGGGAAGCTCTTCCCATCTGGGAAACGCCTTTTCCTGTCCCTCTTTTACCCAAGCCTGTACCTTTTCCCAAGCGGCCTCCATGTTTTTTCCCCTTTCCCGGTATCGTTTCCCTTAGTCTACCCGCGTTTCCCGGGAAAGTCAAATTTTCTGCGGAGAAAAGCGTCCTTTCTCCATTGCTTTGCGCCGTGAAATCAAGTATAATGTCAGGGTGTGCCAGAAAACCAAGAGAAAGGCATCAAAACCATGAATCACTCAAAAGAACAGAAAATAGAGCTGAGGCAAAAAGTGCTGAAAAAGGAGTTTTCCCGTATGAACAGCCGCCAGCAGCAGGCAGTGTTCACTACGGAAGGGCCCCTTCTGGTATTGGCCGGGGCGGGCTCCGGAAAAACCACAGTGCTTGTCAACCGCATCGCCAATATCGTGCGCTACGGGAACGCCTTTGAAAGCGACCGGATCTCCGACACCCTTTCAGAGGAGGATCTTTCTGCCTGTGAAAGCTATCTTTCCGGAAAGGAAGCCGCCCTTTCCGATTTGATTCGGGCGCGGCTCTCCGTTTCTGCCTGCCCCCCTTACCGGGTGATGGCCATCACCTTTACCAATAAGGCGGCCAAAGAGCTGAAGGACCGGCTTTGCCAGATGCTGGGAGAGTCCGGCGAGGATATCTGGGCTTCTACCTTTCACTCCAGCTGCGCCCGGATCCTTAGGCGGGACGGCGACCGGCTGGGATACACCTCTCATTTTACCATCTATGACACGGACGACAGCCGCAGGCTGATGAAGGACATTATGAGAGAGCTGGGTCTCTCGGAAAAAAGCCTTTCCCCCAAAGCGATTTTAGGCGCGATCTCCCGTGCCAAGGACGAGCTTATCTCTTCGGAGGAATATGAACGCGAGGCGGGCGACGACTTCCGTTTAAAGCTGATCTCCGGAGCCTACCGGCTCTATCAGCACCGGCTGAAGGATTCTGACGCCATGGATTTTGACGATCTGATCGTCAATACCGTGCGCCTCTTCCAAAAATTTCCCGATGTGCTGGAATACTATCAGGACAAATTCCGTTATATTATGGTGGACGAATACCAGGACACAAACCACGCTCAGTACGAATTTGTAAATCTGCTGGCAAAAAAAAGCGGCAACCTGTGCGTGGTGGGGGACGACGACCAGAGCATCTACAAATTCCGGGGAGCCACCATTGAAAACATCATGAATTTCGAAGAGGATTTTCCCGGGGCAAAAGTGATCCGCCTGGAGCAGAATTACCGCTCTACCCAAAATATCCTGGACGCGGCCAACGCCGTGATCTCCAACAACACCGGCCGCAAGGGCAAGAATCTATGGACCGATAAAGGAGCGGGCGACCTGATCTCTCTGCATACCGCGGAAAACGAAACAGACGAGGCAGACTGCATCGCCCGCGCTATTTTAGACGGCGTTTCCAAGGGAAAAAAGTTTTCAGATCACGCCGTGCTCTACCGCATGAATTCTCAATCTCTCTCTTTGGAAAGAATGTTTGCAAAGCAGGGCATCCCCCACCGGATCATCGGCGGGACCCGGTTCTTTGACCGGGCGGAGATCCGGGATATGATCGCCTATTTAAGCGTGATCAATAACCCGGACGACGAGATCCGCCTGCGGCGTATTATCAATACCCCCAAGCGGGGCATTGGAGAAAAAAGCGTGAATACCGCCGGCGAAGCCGCCCAGCAGCTGGGGGAAAGCCTTTTTTCCATTTTGACCCATCCCAAGGATTTCCCGGTCCTTTCCAGGGCCGCGGACCGCTTTCTGGAATTCTCCGGGATGATGGAAGAGCTGATGGAGGAAAACAACTCCGGCGAAGCCCTTCCCAGCGAGCTGTATGAGCAGCTTCTGGAAAGGACCGGGTACCGGGAATATCTCAGAGCAGAGGATCCGGAAAAAGCGGAGGAGAAGCTGGAAAACATCGGCGAGCTTTCCTCCATGCTCCGCCGGTATGAGGAAGAGAACGCAGGCGCGGGAGACCTCTCCGGGTTTTTAGAGGAGGTATCCCTGTTTACCGACATCGACAACTATGATACCGATTCAGATTCCGTGGTGCTCATGACCATCCATTCCGCCAAGGGCCTGGAGTTCCCGGTGGTATTCCTGCCGGGCTGGGAGGAGGGGGTCTTCCCCGGCTCCGCCGTGCTCTATGACCCCTCTCAGGTGGAGGAGGAGAGGCGCCTTGCCTATGTGGCCATCACCCGGGCAAGAGAAAAGCTGTACCTCTATCACGCCCAGTCCCGGATGCTGTTCGGCTCTACGAACCGCAACCAGCTTTCCCGCTTTGCCGGGGAGATCCCGGAGGAGCTGCTGGAGAAGACCCGCAGCCGGGAGTTTGCGCCTGGTGTCACAAGCTTCACAAACGCTTCCTTTTCCGAGGCCCGCCCTTCCGGGATCCACCCCCAGATCTATTCTCCCTCCCCGCAACAGCCCGTTCCCCCCGGCACCTACCGGGCCGGAGATACGGTAGAGCACAAAACCTTCGGCACAGGGCTGATCCTCACCGCCACCCCCATAGCAAACGACACCCTTCTGGAGATCGCCTTCGATACCGTGGGGACGAAAAAGCTGTTTGCCAATTTTGCGAAGCTGAAGAAAAAGTAGAGAAAAGGCCCGGCCCATGCATTTTGAAGGTGCAAAACAGATAGGGGTATTTTCCGGTGCGCTGTCATGAAATCAGGCGGCGGGCTTTCGGCGCTGTCTCCCACGACGTTTCCAAAACTCCGAAAGGTGGTTTTCTCCATGAGCTTAGCAGAGCTTTTCATTCTGGCGGTAGGGCTTTCCATGGATGCCTTTGCCGTTTCCATATGCAAGGGCCTGTCGCTCCAAAAGGCCCGGAGCGCACAGATGGCGCTGGTGGGCCTTTGGTTCGGCGGCTTTCAGGCGCTGATGCCGCTTTTGGGGTATCTTCTGGGCGTGCGCTTTCGGGACAGCATCACCGCTTTCGACCACTGGATCGCCTTCTTCCTTTTGGGGGTGATCGGCGCCAATATGATCCGGGAAGCGCTCAGCAGGGAGGACCCCAAGGAGGAAAGCGCCTCCCTCTCTGCCCGCGCGATGCTTCCTTTAGCCGTGGCCACCAGCATCGACGCTTTGGCGGTGGGCGTGAGCTTCGCCTTTTTGCAGGTGGATATCGCACCTGCCGTCTCCTTCATCGGCATTGTCACTTTTTTGCTTTCCGGAATCGGCGTGAAGGTGGGGGCTGTCTTCGGCCTGCGCTACAAGTCTAAGGCCGAGCTTTTCGGAGGGATCATTCTGATCCTCATCGGCGTCAAGATCCTTTTGGAACATTTAGGGCTTCTGCCATTTTAGTTTGAGGAGGCTTTCCCGTGGAAGATTTTCAAAGCTTTTCCTTCTCCATCAACGGCCTTCTGACACAGGCCCGCTATGCAAATGAAGACATAGACGCTCTCTTTCTTCCCCTGATCGCGGCCCTCAGAAAAAGGCAGCGGGAAAAAGGGAAGCGGCTCATCGTATTTCTGGCGGCGCCTCCCGGCACGGGAAAATCCACTTTGGCCTCTTTTCTCGCCTTCTTGTCTCAGGCTGACGGAGGATGCCCCATCGAGGCTCTGGGCCTGGATGGCTTTCACTACCATCAGGACTATATCCTTTCCCATCAGGCGAAAGACTTTGCGGGAAATCTGCGTCCCATGAAGGAGATCAAGGGAAGCCCCGAGACCTTTGACATTTCCCGCTTCCGGGAAAAGCTTCTGGCCTTACAGGCGGGAGATCCGCCCTGGCCGGTTTACGACAGAAACCTCCACGATGTGGCAGAGGACAAGCTTTTCCCCAGCGCCCCCATCATCCTTCTGGAGGGCAACTGGCTGCTGCTTCGGGAAAAGGGATGGGAAGAGCTTTCCTCCCTTGCCGATCTCTCCGTTTTTATTAAGGCGCGGGAAAATTTTCTCAGAGAGCGGCTCATCTCCCGAAAAATGCAGGGCGGCCTTTCCCGAAAGGAGGCCGAAGCCTTTTACCAAACCGGAGACGGCCCCAATGTGCGCAGAGTCCTGTCAAACAGCCGGGAGGCCAGCTTGATTTTATCTCTTTCCGAAAATGGGCGGTTCTCCGTGCTCAAGGGGAAAGAGCTGCTTTGCGCCGGAAAGGCCCCCGGTGAAAATCCCCCCGTTTTTTAGAGGGAAGCCCATTTTTTTGTAGAATGTTTCTGCAAATTATGCTATACTGAACAGTAGATGTGATTTCCCGGGGCTTCGGGAAATTTCTTGAGGGGGAAACAGAATGGAAACGGGCTTTGACAACGACAAATATCTCATGACGCAGTCCCGGCAGATCCGGGAGCGCATCGACCAATTCGGCGGGAAGCTCTACCTGGAGTTCGGCGGGAAGCTCTTTGACGACTATCACGCCTCCCGGGTGCTGCCGGGATTCCAGCCGGACAGCAAGATCACCATGCTCAAGCAGCTGAGCGACCAGGCGGAGATCGTCATCGTCATCAATTCTTCGGATATTGAAAAGAATAAGGTGCGGGGAGACCTGGGCATCACCTATGATCTGGACGTGCTTCGCCTGATCGACGCCTTTCGGGAGATCGGCCTGTTGGTGGGCAGCGTGGTGCTGACCAGGTACAGCGAGCAAAGCGCCGCCAGGGCCTTCCAGGACCGGCTGGAGTCTCTGGGGGTAAAGGTCTACCGCCACTACACCATTCCCGGCTACCCTTCCAATATTCCTTTTATCGTCAGCGACGAGGGCTTTGGAAAAAATGAGTATATCGAAACCACCCGCTCTCTGGTGGTGGTCACAGCTCCTGGGCCCGGAAGCGGAAAAATGGCTACCTGCCTGAGCCAGCTCTATCACGAACACAAAAGGGGCGTCAAGGCGGGCTATGCAAAATTTGAGACCTTCCCCATCTGGAACCTGCCCTTAAAGCACCCGGTGAACCTGGCCTATGA
>CAZMFF010000067.1:0-8043 GCA_964565505.1 uncultured Acutalibacter sp.
CTTTTCCCTTTTTCTTTTCTCCTTTGTCCAATATCTATTGTAGTCCTACAAAGAAAAATCTGTAAAAAAGGAAAAATGAATTGTAACTTGGGAAAAGACCTGTTATAATGGAGGTAATTATCGAATGCTTTACGGATTTTTCGGACGCTTTTTTCACCTAAGTCAAATCGTTACCCAACTAATCAATAAAGGGGAGTGCAGTTTTCATGACAAAAAAGAGATCCATTAAAAGGAGGCTTGCCCTGCTTCTGGCGGCTGTGATGGCTTCTTCGGCCTTTCCGGCGCTTGCCGCTCCGGCAAGCGGCGAGCTGGTCTTCTCCGCGGGCGAGCCGCCCTTCATCTATCAGATCACCGATTCCACCGTCAGTGCTCCCAAGGTAAAGCTGGTACAGATGGAAGAGATGCTTCCCCAGGGCAGTTCCTACGGGAGCTATACCGGCGACTATGTGATCCCGGAGACCGTGCTGTCAAGCGACAGCGTATTCGGCGGGAAATATACCGTGACGGAAATTGCCGGCGCCAATCCCTTGGCGGACCCCGGCGCCTTTTCCGGCATGCCTCTTATGGGCGTCACCATTCCCAAAACCGTTCAGAGCATCGGCTCCAGAGCCTTTGCCGACTGTCCGAACCTGCAGCGCCTGGCCCTCTCCTCCAGCACTGTCTTTCTCGCGCCGGACGCCTTCGCGGGCTCTACCCAGAAAGCTCTTCTCCGGATGGAGCTCACCCTGAATGTGACGGAGAGCACCAACATTTTCACGCCCTCCTCCTTCCAGGGCCCTGCCGCAAGAACGGTGACCCTTCCTAAGGATATCGACTGCTTTTGCGTCAGCGCGCCCCTTACGATCTCCGGCCAGTGCGTGCAGCCTGTGGCTTTGGAGCTTTCCGGCGCGGGGAACGTTGTGGTAAACACGGGCGCAGTTTTGGCTTTAGACCGCTTTTCCGGCGACTCCAAGCAGATCCGGGTGCGCCCCGGCGGAAGGCTTTTGAACCTGTCCGATGAAACCCTTGTAGTGATAAACGGAAACGGCACCACCATCTCGGTCGCTCCCGGCGTCACCCTGATCGGCGCCGCGGCAGGCGGCGCGCCGGCGCCCATTCCCGGCACGGTAAACCGCCCCAAAATTTCCGTAAACTTCGGCGGCACGGTAGCCGTCCAGCAAAGCGGACGAGTGGTGCTGATCACTCCCTTTGACGGCTATCATATCAAAAATGTGGTGATAAACGGGGTAAGCATGGGCGAGATCTCCCATTATACCTTCCTGACTGCCAGCCCCGAAAACACCGTCAAGGTGACTTTCGCCGAGGGCAAGTCCACCCTGCCGAACGACGACGACAACGACGATCCGGAAAAGAAGCCGGATCTGGACCCCGCTGCGCTCTTTTCCGACGTGCAGAAGGACGACTGGTATTTAGAGGCCATCGCCTTCATGGTGAAAAATAAGATCTTCCTGGGCGTCAGCGATACGCGCTTTGCCCCGAAGGCCTCTGTGTCCCGGGCCATGTTCGTCACGGTGCTCCACCGCCTGGTCAACTATGACGACAAGTACGGCCTGGTGGCAAAAGAGCCTTCCGCCTTCCCCGATGTAAAGGAAACCGCCTGGTACGGCGAGGCGGCCGCCTGGGCTGCCGGGCTGAATCTCACTGACGGGGTGGTCACAACAGGAAATTTTGAGCCCTCTGCCGTTCTCACCAGAGAGCAGTTCGCCATGATCCTCTTTAACTTTACCCATGCCCTGGGCTACGACACCGTAGGGGACGAATCTGTTCTGGACCACTATTCCGACGGGAAAAAGATCTCTCCTTTGGCGCGGGAAGCAATGGCCTGGGCGGTAAATAACGGCTATATCACAGGAAAGACGGAAACTCTTCTGGATCCTCTTGGGAATATCTCCCGGGCGGAAACCTCCGCCATTTTGATGCGTTACCTGCAAAACAGTTAAAGCCGGTTCTCGCGATCGCCCCCCTGAGTAAACTCGGGGGGGCGATTTTTGACTGGGGAAAAACCGCTGTCGCCCCGCCCGGCGCCGCCCCCATTCCCCGAGCCAAGGGCAAATGCCGTAAAACTGAGCGGGCCCCGCGCGCTTCTATTTTTTTGGGCCTTCATAGCGCCCCAGCGCCTTTGTAAGCGCCTTTCTAAGCTCCTGCCGGAGCTGCTCCGGCTCCAAAAGCAGCACATGCTCCCGAAAGGTCATCAGCCATTCCAGAAGGTTTTCCCGATCGGTATACTCGGCGGAAAACAGCAGGTTTCCGTCCGGCTGCTCTTCAAAGCAGTGAATGCCGAACTCCTCGATCAGCCGCCATTTACAGCTGCTGTCAAACAGCGCCTTCACATGGATCCCGCCAGGGAACACCCGCCGGTCCGTCAGATCCGGCGGCAAAAGCTTTTCTTTCACAAACTCCTTTTCCGTCAAGCGAAGATCTTCCATCCGATTGAGCTTAAACAGGCGAAAGTCTCTGCGCCGGGTACACCATCCCCACACATACCAGCTGGACCAGCGAAAGATCAGATAGTATGGCCGAAGCCTTCTTCTGGATTCCCCTTTGGGGGAGTAGTAGTCAAATTCCAGCTCGCGGCAAAGCCCTATTCCGTTTCGTATTTCACGGATTTTAGGGGCCAAAGAAGTTTTGTACCAGGAGGACAGGTCGATCAGCACCGACTGATCTCCCAACAGAAAATCGGAGGAGCCTGCCGACAGCTTCTCCATTAAAAGCTTATACTCATTGGCGCCGTTTACGCTGTCAAGCCCTCTGAGCCCCGCCAGGATATCCTGCATTTCGGCGCTTGTGAGCACCGTCCTGTCAAGCTTATAATTTTCCATAATGGAGATCCCGCCGTTTACTCCCCGAGTGGTCACAAGGGGGATGCCCGCCTGGCACAGGCTTTCAATATCCCGGTTGATGGTCCTCCTGGAAACCTCAAACTGCCGGGCAAGATCGGGGGCCGTCACCTTTTGCTTTTGCAGTAAAATGGACAGGATCCCGATCAAGCGGTCTATTTTCATGCGCTTTCTTCCCTTCCGGCAAGTTTCCTAAACGCCCTTTGCCTGCTGCTGTGCTTCCGATGCCTGGAACTCCGTCATATCCTGCCAGTAACGCTTGGGGCAATGGGTGCTTCGCAGCCTGGGGTTTTTTCTGTCCTCTATGGCGATGGTCCTGTAAAACCTTTTCCAAAGCTCCCTGCATTGAAGCTCGTTTTCGTCCGGAGGCTGAAGCCGGAGCTGCTCTGCCCGGAAGAAGCGGTATTCCCCGCTTTTTTCATGGATAAACCCCATCCGGTGGGCCTTATCCCAGATCAGGAAATTCTCTCCCGAAAACCGCTCGCAAAAATGGGGGGCTATCAGAGGCAGAACGCTGTTTTTCGGGGTGATCTGGGCGATGAGAAAGCCGTCATGATCGGAAAAGCGAAGGAAGCCTGTGAAGAGATGGGCCTCGTGCCGGGCATGGAGCACCGCCTGGGAGATCTCGTGCAGTCTGGGGTCTGCCAGCATGGCCGTTACTTTTGGGCCTTCCCGGTATCCCCAAATAAGGAAACGGAGAAGCTTTCTCTCCTTCTCTTCCAGAATACTTAAAAAAGCGTCCCGCACCAGGTAATAGGCCTCCTGGGATATTTTCTTTCGGATGGAGGCCTCCACCCTGCGGGCAAGCTCTTCCTGCGTCTCGATCTCTCTTACGGGAAACAGCGTCTCCTGAGGGGAATCAAGGGGCTCGATCGCGCAGGGCAGCTCTCTGCTGTAAACGCAGTGATACACACAGCAGAAAAAGCCGTCCAGGCTGCCGTCATAGCGATAAACTAGATCTGTCCGGTAAGGCATTTGATCTGATCCTCCTTCGTGGGGGAAAACAGGGAGAGCTGCTCCGGTATTTCCAGCTGCGCCCCGGAAAACCCGCCCCGCTCGCTGATCGCCCCGGCAATGACCGCCGGATGGTCCAGCGGGAGGGGGGATGCGCTCTTTCCTTTGCACAAAAGGAAAAAACGCGCTCGTTTCAGCACAACTCCCAGCTTTTTAAGGGCGTCGAAATCCAGAGACGACTGTCTTCTGGCCACCATGATCCGCTTAGCGCTTTTCACCCCGATCCCCGGCACCCGCAAAAGCATTTCATAAGGCGCCCGGTTCACTTCCACGGGGAACTGGTCCATATGCCGCACCGCCCAGTTGCACTTGGGGTCCAAAAGCGGGTCAAAGTCCGGCGCGTTTTCCTCCAGGATCTCCTCCGCCCGAAAGCCGTAGTACCTGAGAAGCCAATCGGCCTGATAGAGCCTATGCTCTCTCAAGAGGGGGACCGGCGTATTCCTGGCGGGAAGGTCCCTGTCGTTCACCACCGGCAGATAGGCGGAGAAAAACACCCGTTTTAAGGCGTATTTCCGGTAGAGGCCCTGGGTCAGCATAAGGATCTTCCGGTCCGTTTCCGGGGTGGCTCCTACGATCATCTGGGTGGACTGCCCCGCGGGCACAAAGTGAGGGGCATGGCGGTATTTCACCATTGCTGTACTGTGCTCCCGGATCCCGTCGCGGATCTGCGCCATCGGGGAAAGGATCTTCTCCTTCGTCTTCTGGGGGGCCAAAAGGGAAAGGCTTTTTTCGGAGGGCAGCTCGATATTCACGCTCATTCTGTCCGCGTACAGCCCAAGCCGCTGGGTGAGGGCCGCGTCCGCCCCCGGAATGGCCTTGACATGGATATAGCCCCGAAACCCCTCCCGGTCTCTCAGAAGCTCCAGGACCTTGAGCATCCTTTCGCTGGTGTAGTCCGCGTTTTTCACCACGGCGGAGCTTAAAAACAGGCCCTCGATATAGTTTCTCCGGTAAAATTCTATGGTGAGAGAAACAAGCTCTTCCGGCGTAAAGGTGGCCCTTCGCACCTCGTTTTTCCTCCGGTTGACGCAGTAGCGGCAGTCAAAGGCGCAGTCGTTGCTCATCAGCACCTTCAAAAGGGAAATGCAGCGTCCGTCTGCGGAAAAGCTGTGGCAGATCCCGCAGCTGACCGCACTGCCCAGCTTCCCCTTTTGTCCGGAGCGGTCCGTCCCGCTGGAGGTACACGCCACATCATATTTGGCGGCGTCCGTTAAAATTTCCAGCTTTTCCAGTAGATCCATACTTCTCTCCTCTTTCAGCTGCCGGCTAGGGCAGAGGATCAGTCCGGGCGCAAGGCGCCGTCTGCCTGACTCCCCTCCTGCCATATGGGTAAATTTGATCCGGATGGATCTTACTCACCCATTCCCGCTTCCTCCTTTTTGCGGCTTTTCCCTGTCCGTTTTGCGCCCCATCACCAAAGCCCGGGAAACGCTTTCCCTGCCGAATTTTCCACGCACCGCGTCCACCGCTTTTTCCAGCTGCTCCCGGCGCTTTCGCTCCTCCCCGTCGTCAAAGAGGCTGATCTGCCCCGAGTCGTTTTCCGTAAGCTTTCCGGCGCGCACCCCCAAAAGCCGCACGGCCCAGCGCTTGTTTTCCCGCCGGTAAAGCCCCAGCGCCGCGGCGTACAGAGACTGGGAATCACAGGCAGGCGGGTCGATCCTGCATTGGCGCTGGAACTCTTCAAAATCTCCGTTTCGCACGGTCAGCTGGACCTCCCCGGCCTTTACCCCCTGCTTTCTCAGGCCGGAAGCCACCGATTCCGAAAGGGAGAGCAGGGTCGCCCTCACCTCCTCCTCCGTGGTGATATCCCGGGGCAGCGTGACGCTGTGGCCGATGGATTTCGCCGCCTCGTGGGCGTCTATTGAGGCGACCGGAGAATCATCCAGCCCCCGTGCGTATTTCCAAAGGCTTTCTCCCATACGCCCCAACAGGCCGCGCATAGTGGGAAGCTCCATCGAGGCAATATCTCCGATGGTGTGCAGCCCGTATTTTTTCAGAGTCTTCCGGGTGCTGGGGCCCACAAACAGAAGGGCTTCGCAGGGCAGCTTCCAGATGACTGTTTCCAGCTTATCCCTGCCAAAAACCGTCACGGCGTCCGGCTTTTTATAGTCGCTGCCAAGCTTTGCAAAAACCTTGTTGAAGGACATGCCAATGGACACCGTAAGCCCCAGCTCTTCCTTTACGGCCTTTCGGATCTGCTGGGCGATCTCATAGCCGTCTCCAAATAATTTCTCGCTGTGATAGACGTCCAGCCAGCATTCGTCCAGCCCGAAGCTTTCCACCCGGTCCGTATAGCGGCAGTAGATCGCAAAGGCCTTTTTGGAGTACTCCTGATACCGGTCATGATGGGGCGGGCAGATCTGAAGCCCCGGGCATTTCCGCTTTGCCTGCCAGATGGGCTCCGCTGTTTTCACACCCTTCGCTTTTGCCAGCATATTTTTCGCAAGGATAATGCCGTGGCGGTTTTCCGGGTCTCCCGCCACCGCCATGGGCACGTCTCGATACTCCGGGTGAAACAGCGTTTCCACTGAGGCATAGAAATTGTTCATATCCACATGAAGGATCCCGTTTTCCACTGCTTTCCCCCCAATCAAACGCGTGTTCGTTCTTATTATAGAACATTTGTTCTAAAAGTCAAGCAGAAATTTCTCCCAGTCTCCCCGGCGGCCTTCGGCAAAGAGGTTGACAGGCGCGGCGGCCTTTGCTATACTGAAGGCGAAAACAGAAAGGGGGCGGACAAAATGAAGCGAAACGACATCTTGCGACAGGAAGCTGCAAAGTCCGCCATGAAACAGCGATAGCCCTCTGTTTTCCCCAAAAGCTGATTTTGCAAATCGACACTTCTGTCAAATGCAGGAGCGTCGATTTTTTATTTTCTCTTTAGAGTCGAGGGATGGTGTGACGGCTTAAAAAATCAGACTTTAGGAGGTATTTATGACAGAAATTCATCTCATCACACGAGATCATCCCCTCTGGCGGGAAACGATCTCTCTGGCAAAAAACTGCTCCTGGCGGGCCGGTCCCACGCTGGCAGAGAGAATGGAGAAAGGAGCTTTTCAAGACTGGGAACGGGTATGCTGCGCCACTGTCGGCGATCAGGCTGCGGGGTTCTGCACCTTCTCTGAAAGGGACGAGCTTCCGGAGGATCAGCCCTTTACTCCATTTATCGGATTCGTCTTTGTTGAGGAGGCTTACCGGGGAAACCGGCTTTCCGAAAAAATGATCCGGCGCGTTCTCGGCTACGCCGGAGAGCTGGGCTATGAAAAGGTCTACCTCATGAGCGGGGAGCGGGGCCTTTACGAAAAGTATGGGTTCCGGAAGCTGGGAGAGCTGAAAACCGTTTACGGCACGACAGACCAGCTGTTTGTGGGATCCACCGGGCAGGATTAGGCCGACCTCAGGGGGAATACGCCCTGTCAGAAAAGGAAAAGAACGCTAAAAACATAGCGGCAGACAGAAAAGAGGCGCTGCAAAATAACCCATTTTGCAGCGCCTCCTCTATACGGAATAGACCGCTGTGACATATACCTGAAGCATATGCCGGCAGGCGGAACTTGCAGCAGAACCCTTCTTCAGCGCTCTGTTAATCCCATACAATAGCGTAACAGCGATAGCCTTTTGGGGCGGCAGGGCAACGAAGATTCACACACTCCTCTTCCGGATGCGTCCACCAATCCTCTGCCCCGCCGGAGCACAGCCATTCACACCTGGCAAGCGTTTCCACTTCTGCTCTCGAAAGCGAAGTACATATTACAATACAATCTCCTTGCAGGTCTAATACCTCTTCCCCGTTACACTCTATGATTCTCGTGTCTTCATAAAGCTCAACACGGATCCATGCGACATCCGGCCTTTTCTCAAGCTCCCTCATCAGGCTCCATATTTCATCCAGAGAAGGGCGCCCATAGCCATAGTCGTTCGGTGCGATGGAATCCTCTGCCGTGTTTCCTTCAAAAAATTCCTCCAATGTCAAAAGAGGCGGAGAGTCATCGTTCTCCTGCATCATCTTTTTAAACTCATTCACATCTACCAAGTCATATCATCTCCCGACTTCAGTTTACAGTAAAACTATTATAAAGCAGATTCTTGGGGAAAGCAAGCTTTCTCTTAGCTTTCTCTTAGCTATCTCTTCCCCTTTCCCCCTCCTTTTCCGCTTTCCCAAAAGATGTTATAGAATGTTACATGCCATCTG
>CAZMFF010000068.1:0-6993 GCA_964565505.1 uncultured Acutalibacter sp.
GTAGAGGAGCACTTTGAGAAAAATCAGATCGGCTCTTCCGCCATGGCCTATAAACGAAACCCCATGCGCAGTGAACGCATCGCGTCCCTTTCAAGGTATGTGATCGCCGACGCGGTAAATCCGGCTATGACTCAGTCCTCCCAGTGGTTTGAGCGCACCCTGGACGATTCCGCCAACAAGCGCATCAGCGTGGCGGAGGCCTTCTTGGCGACGGATGGGATCCTGGAGCTTTATGCCAATGTGGCGGACGGCCTGGTGGTTTACCCCAAGGTCATCCGGCAGCATATGCTCAGAGAGCTTCCCTTTATGGCGACAGAGAATATCATGATGGACGCGGCCAAGCGGGGCGCAGACCGTCAGGAGCTGCACGAGCGCATCCGGGTCCATTCCATGGCTGCGGCAAGGGTGATCAAAGAGGAGGGCGGCGAAAACGACCTTCTCGCCCGCATTGCGGCGGACCCCATTTTCGGCGTGACGCTGGAAGAGCTTTCTGAGATCGTGAAACCGGAAAAATATGTGGGCCGCGCTCCCCGGCAGACGGAAGAGTTCCTCGCTGAGGTCATAAAGCCGGTGCTGAAAAAGTATGAATCAGTAGGCCTGGAAAAAGCCCAGATCAGCGTTTGACAGCAGTTGTTAGCTGTTAGATATTAGTCGTTAGAAAGGGCTTGGCTCTCCCTCTGGTAGTAGTTGGATTTTAGATATTAGTCGTTAGAAAGGGCTTGGCTCTCCCTCTGGTAGTAGTTAGATTTTAGATATTAGTCGTTAGAAAGGGCTTGGCTCTCCCTCTGGGAGAGCTGGCACGGCTTTGCCGTGACTGAGAGGGGTGAGCGTGTCCCGGTGGGACACAAGCTGCGAACTGACCGAGGCGGCAGCCGAGAGAGCGTGTCCCGGCGGGGGGAAGATTGCCGGTGGCAATCGTTCTGACCCAACCGAGCCGGCAGGCGAGACCACAAGCTGCGAACTGACCGAGCCGGCAGGCGAGAAAGCTGGCGCGAAGCGCCTGAGGGGTTACAATGAAAGTCTTACGCTTTCATTGACATGCAGCAACTGAGCCGGCAGGCGAGATGGGCATTTGAAAATACAAGAAAGGTTTGTGGGATAAGATATGGTAAAAGCTATTGTTGGTGCGTGCTGGGGAG
The DNA here is from genome assembly GCA_964565505.1 of uncultured Acutalibacter sp. GTDB lineage: Bacteria > Bacillota > Clostridia > Oscillospirales > Acutalibacteraceae > Acutalibacter. The sequence goes on from CAZMFF010000068.1 coordinate 1,140, forward strand.
ACGAAGGCAAGGGCAAGATCACGGATGTATTAGCGGAGAATTCCGATATCGTGGTGCGCTTTCAGGGCGGCTCCAATGCCGGGCACACCATCATCAATCAATACGGTAAGTTTGCGCTGCACCAGCTTCCCAGCGGTGTGTTCCGCTCGAATATCACCAATATCATCGGAAACGGCGTAGCTCTCTCCGTAGAAAATTTTCAGAAGGAAATGGCCTCGGTCATCGAGCGGGGCGTGCCGAAGCCCAATTTGCTGATCTCTGACCGCTGCCAGGTGGTCATGCCCTATCACAAGGAGCTTGACGGCATGGAGGAGGCGCGTTTGGCCGCGAAATCCTTCGGCTCCACCAAGTCCGGCATCGCGCCCTTTTATTCCGATAAGTATGCGAAGATCGGGTTTCAAATCAGCGACCTGTTTGATGATAAGGACGCCTTATATGAGCGTATCGACCATGTGCTGGGCCTGAAAAATGTGCTGTATACGCAGCTCTATCATCAGAAGCCCCTGGATCGGGATGAAATCTACGGGAAGCTCATGGAATATAAAGAGGCTCTTGCCCCGTATGTGGCTGACACCACCACGCTGCTCTACAACGCGGTAAAGGAAGGGAAAACGATCCTTTTGGAAGGCCAGCTGGGTTCTCTGAAGGATCCGGATCTGGGCATTTACCCCATGGTGACTTCTTCCTCTCCCTTGGCAGGATACGGCGCTGTGGGCGCGGGGGGGATCCCGCCCTATGCGATCCGGCAGATCGTCACGGTGGTCAAGGCCTATTCCAGCGCAGTGGGCGCAGGCGAATTTGTTTCCGAGATCTTCGGTGAAGAGGCGGATGAGCTTCGCCGCCGCGGGGGAGATGGAGGCGAGTACGGCGCTACCACCGGGCGTCCCCGCAGAATGGGATGGCTGGATCTGGTAGCCGCACGGTACGGCTGTATGGTACAGGGGGCCACGGATATTGCCTTTACGGTGCTGGACGCTTTGGGATACCTCGACGAGATCCCGGTGTGCGTTGCCTATGAGCTTAACGGAAAGCGAATCGATTATTTCCCGCCCACCTCCCAGCTGAAATACTGCAAGCCCATTTTGGAGGTGCTGCCCGGCTGGAAATGCGAGATCGGCGGGATCAAAAAATATGAAGACCTGCCGGAAAACGCCAGAAGATATGTGGAGTTTGCGGAGAAGCACATCGGCGTACCGGTGACCATCGTGTCAAACGGTCCTTCCAGAGAGGATATCATCTACCGGAAGGCTTGAGTTCGTCACAGGTTGATTTGAAAAATCACTATCATGGGCCGGCGGAAGCCTTGTGCCTCTGCTTTTGCCCGATTAAAAAGGAGAATGAGTGCATATGTGCGGCATCGTTGGATATATCGGACAAGAGGAAGCGGCTCCCTTTTTGCTCAATGGCCTTCAGAAGCTGGAGTACCGGGGATATGACTCTGCCGGAGTAGCTGTCTATAATGACACAGGTCTGCATGTGGTGAAGTCCAAGGGGCGTTTAAATGTGCTGGAAGGGATCCTGGAGGGAGGAAGAAAGCTTCCCGGAACGGTGGGCATCGGCCATACCCGGTGGGCGACCCACGGAGCCCCCTCTGATGTGAACTCTCATCCTCAGGTAAGCGACGGGGGAAAGTTTGCCGTGGTTCACAACGGCATTATCGAAAATTATCTGGAGCTGAAAAACCAGTTGATCCATAGGGGCGTGGCCTTTGCCTCGGACACGGATACCGAGGTCGTGGCCCAGATGCTGGAGTACTATTATGAAGGCGACGTGCTTTCCGCAATTCGGGAGGTGATCGCCCGGGTGGAGGGAAGCTATGCTCTGGGGATCATCTGTGCCGATTTCCCGGAAAAAATCTTTGCTGTGAGAAAGGACAGTCCCCTGATCGTGGGAGTGGGGAATGGGGAAAACTTCATTGCCTCGGATATTCCCGCTATTCTCAGCAAAACGAGAGATATTTACCGTCTGAAGGATAAGGAGACCGCTGTGATCTCCGAAAAGGATATCCATTTTTACAACAGCGACGGGGAAGAGGTGGAAAAAACCACCGAGCATATTGAATGGGACATTTCCTCTGCGGAAAAGGGCGGCTACGAGCATTTCATGATGAAGGAGATCTATGAGCAGCCTGAGGCCCTGCGCAAAACCATTTCCCCCAGGATCCGCGACGGGCATATCGTTTTGGACGATATCGAGCTGACGGCAGAGCAGCTGCGGGATGTCAATAAGGTATTTATCGTTGCCTGCGGCACCGCCTATCATGTGGGTGTGGTGGCAAAATACGCCTTTGAAAAGCTTTTGAAGCTGCCCATGGAGGTGGATGTGGCCTCCGAGTTTCGGTATCGCAGCCCCATCATCGATGAAAAAACACTGGTGATCATTATCAGTCAGTCCGGGGAGACGGCAGACACGCTGGCGGCTTTGAGAGAGTCCAAAAAACAGGGGGCCAGAGTCCTTTCCATTGTCAATGTGGTGGGAAGCACCATTGCCAATGAATCGGACGATGTGCTCTATACCTGGGCCGGCCCGGAGATCGCCGTGGCCTCTACCAAGGCCTACAGCACCCAGCTTGCGGTGATCTATATGATCGTGCTGTATATGGCGGAGAAGCTTCATACCATTTCCGAACAGGAGCTTGCCGCCTATGTGGCGGATCTGGAACGCCTGCCGGAGTTTGTGGCGGCCTGCCTTTCCGACCGGGAGACCATCCAGTATTTCGCCTCAAAATATTTCAACGCGAAGGATATGTATTTCATCGGCCGGAATGTGGATTACGCCGCTTCTCTGGAGGCGTCCTTAAAGCTCAAGGAGATCTCCTATATCCATTCCGAGGCCTATACGGCAGGAGAGCTGAAGCACGGGCCCATCTCCCTCATTGAGGACGGCACTTTGGTGATCGCTATCAGCACATATGAGAAGCTCTTCGACAAAATGATGTCCAATATCAAGGAGGTAAAGGCGAGAGGCGCGGTGGTGCTGGGCATTACCACTCAGCAGAAGAAGAGCGCTTTGCAGGAGACGGCGGACTACACCTTCTGTATCCCCAGAATTTCAGACTTTATGCTGCCCTCTCTCTCTATCATTCCTTTGCAGCTGTTTGCCTATTATGTGGCCTCTATGAAAGGCTGCGATATCGATAAGCCTCGGAACCTGGCAAAGAGCGTTACGGTAGAATAAATGGCAAACGCCTGCACCACGAGATCTATCTTTCCGACGCGCGGAAGGTCCCGGCCGAAAGGCGGAAAACGGTCATCAGACATCCTGTCAAAAAGCTGTAAAGCAAGGAGACGGTCAATATGAACAGGGTAATAGCAAAGACCGGCGCTGTGATCGTGACGGTCTCAGTGCTGCTGTTTGCCATCTGTATGCTGATCCCCTTCGACTTTGGAAGCTATTTTGTGTGTATGCTTTTGCCCATTGGCTATGTGATGATGACCGCAGGGTTTTGCGCTGAAAGTGATGAGGCGCATAGAGCAGCGGCGAATACCGGGATGGTGTTTGCGGCGATTTACGCCGCTTTGGTGATGCTTGTGTATTTTGCACAGACGACCGCCGTCAGGTCAGGCGCACTCAGCGATGAAGCTATGAGGATCATTGATTTTTCACGAGGCGGCCTGTTCTTTAGTTACGACCTGCTGGGATATAGTATGATGGCGCTGTCTACCTTCTTTGCAGGACTCACGATCCAGCCGAAGACAAAAGCGGACAAGGCCCTGAAATACCTGATGCTGTTCCACGGGATCTTTTTTGTCAGCTGCTTTCTTTTGCCGATGACAGGGGTGTTTTGCTCGATGGCGGATGGGAAAACCAGCATGGCCGGAGTGGTCGCGCTGGAATTCTGGTGCGCCTATTTTACTCCGGTGGGGGTCCTGTCGTTTTTGCATTATAGGGCTAATTAGCCCTTTCGTCTCCACCGAGACATCTCTGGATCGACCGCCGGATTTTTGGAGAAGCGGAACACGGGAACTGTATGGAGGAACTTATGGATCGGCTTGCCGCGTTTGAAGCAATGCTTTCGGATCTCAGAAAACAGTCTGACTATGAGCTGGGGCAGATGGATAAGCTCAAGGCCGAAGGTAAGGAGAAGTCTGCAACCTATCGCCAGTATTTGGGAAATCAGCTCCTTTATAAGACGATATTGGAGCTGTATCGGAAATATCGGCTGATCGACTGAGAAGACGCACCCTTAAAGCCCTTGTCGCCTCTTGCAGAATTTTTCCGGTTGTGGTAGGATAATGTCAGCTTACAGAGGAAGGGAACGGGAAGTCCTATGGCAAATTCTTCGCAGCGTCAGCTTGTACTGATCCTGGATTTCGGCGGGCAGTATAACCAGCTGATCGCCCGGCGGGTACGGGAATGTCATGTGTATTGTGAAGTAAAGCCCTATACCATTTCTATTGATGAGATCCAGGCGATGCGGCCTATCGGTATCATTTTTACCGGTGGGCCGAATTCTGTATATCTGCCGGATTCTCCCAAGGCAGACCCGAAGATTTTTCAGCTGGGGATCCCAATTTTGGGAATCTGCTACGGCTGTCAGCTCTTGGCCTACCACTTAGGCGGAAAGGTAACTGCTGCCCAGGAGGACCCTGCAGGTGCGTCTGCTAGGGAGTACGGAAAAACGAAAACCTTTTTTGACACCTCCTGCAAGCTCTTTTCCGGCCTGCCGGAGGAAGGCATTTCCTGGATGAGCCATGGAGATTATATGGCAAAGGTGCCGGAGGGCTTTTCTTTGACAGCCCATTCCGCCGCCTGCCCCAACGTGGCCATTGCCGATGAAAAACGGGGCTTTTACGGCGTGCAGTTCCACCCGGAGGTGAACCACACGGAGAACGGTGTGAAAATGCTGCGCAATTTCCTGTATGAGGTCTGTTGCGCTGTGGGCGACTGGACCATGGAGGATTATTGCAAGATCGCTGTTCGGGAATTGAGGGAAAAGATCGGCAGCGGAAAGGTGCTGCTGGCCCTTTCCGGCGGCGTGGATTCCTCTGTGGCTGCGGCCCTGCTGGCAGAAGCGGTGGGGAACCAGCTGACCTGCGTGTTTGTAGATCACGGCCTGATGCGGAAAAACGAAGGGGATGAGGTAGAGGCCGCCTTCGCCAAATGGAACCTGAATTTTGTCCGGGTAGACGCGGAGACAAGATTTCTGCTGAAATTGGCCGGTGTAGATGAGCCGGAGCATAAGCGGAAGATCATCGGCGAGGAATTTATCCGCGTGTTTGAAGAAGAGTCAAAGAAAATCGGGCGGGTGGAGTACCTGGCCCAGGGTACCATTTACCCGGATGTGATCGAATCCGGCCTGGGGGACGCCGCCGTGATCAAAAGCCACCACAATGTGGGCGGCTTGCCCGATTTCGTGGATTTCAAGGAGATCCTGGAGCCCCTAAGGCTGCTCTTTAAGGACGAGGTCAGAGAGCTGGGCCGGGAGCTGGGGCTGCCGGACTATCTCGTCATGCGCCAGCCCTTTCCCGGGCCCGGCCTCGCCATTCGCATCATCGGTGATATCACCAAAGAAAAGGCGGATACTCTGCGGGACGCGGACGCCATCTTCCGGGAGGAGATCGCCGCCGCCGGGCTGGACAGATCTATCAATCAGTATTTCGCCGTGCTGACCAACACCCGCTCTGTAGGCGTTATGGGGGACGGCAGGACCTACGACTACACCCTGGCCCTGCGCGGTGTGACCACCTCCGATTTCATGACGGCGGACTGGGCGAGAATTCCCTATGAGGTGTTGGACAAGATCTCTGTCCGACTTGTCAATGAAGTGAAAGGCGTCAACCGTGTGGTCTACGATATTACCTCTAAGCCTCCGGCGACTATTGAGTGGGAATAACTGACAAAACCCGCAAAG
>CAZMFF010000069.1:0-6149 GCA_964565505.1 uncultured Acutalibacter sp.
TCCCGAATCAATTGGTAGGAGCCACAGTAACGGTAAAAGGTTCAGCCACCACACCGTGTTATAGAATGTCGGCGAAGGTGGTCCATAACGGCGTTACCAAGTGGCTGGGAGACCAGTCCGGGGCCTCCTATTCCAAGACCTATACGGTGCCGGAGGCGGGGCAATACGGCGTGACGCTGTACGCGAGAAGCTACCCGGAAAGCGATGCGAGAAGCGGCCAGGGAGTGAAGACGGTATGGTTCAACGCCTATAACCCGGTGATTCCCACGGTGAACTTGAACAGCATAACAGGGACAAAGAAGGTAGGAGGCGTTATAACGGTATCGGGAACCTCCTCCACGCCCTGCTACCGGATGGCGGCGAAGGTAGAGCATGACGGGGTGAGGAACTGGCTGGGAGAGGTTTCCGGCAGTACCTACAGCAAGACCTACACCATACCGGAACCGGGAACCTACACAGTGACGCTGATCTCCAGAAGCTATGCGGAGTCAGATGTCCGCACCGGCACAGCGGAGGACTCCGTGACCTTTACCGTGACGGGGGATAGTAAAGTTCTTTCCATGCAACTAATAGATCAGAAAGATGACGATTCTTGTGGTTGCACTGCTGCAGTCATGATGCTGTCTACTTATGGTATCCAAGTATCTAAGGATGAATTCGTGAAGAGATTGCAAGCAAAGTACCCTGGGCAGAAAACCTACACTTATGCGATTACAGATTTCATAAACATATACCTTCGGGAGCATGGAATTGCTACAGAATATCATTGGGTTACTCTGAAAGATAATGATCCTACAAGTGCGGAGTTTTTTGCCATGGTTAAAAAGAATATCAATGCAGGGTATCCTCTCGAAGTGCAGCTCAATATTCCACTTTCGGATTCTTATTTCCCGAGCTCAACTGATGGTCATTATGTCGCAATAAAGGGGTATTCGGGAAGCAATCTCATCATCAATGATTCCTATCCGGGATCACCGCAGGTGGTGACGGCACCTAATTCCACTGTGTTGAATTATATCAAGGGTCATGATTACGGGTACGGAATTTGTGTTTTGGACTGACAGTGGAAATCAAGATACCTAGGAGGAATGAATTATGAAAAAAATATGGTCAATGATCCTAACCATTTGCCTTGTCTGCACACTTTTTGCATGTGGTTCAAAGCCAGAAGACGGAGAATCCCAGCTGCGCAATCAGGAAACAGCAGAGGTTTTGCAATCGCCTGCGAAAGAAGAAAAGCCATCGCCCTTTGAAATAAAACCCAGCGTAGCAAATGGAGCAGGCACGGAATCCGTTTGGGATTGGGGAATTGAAAATGTGGAGCCGGACACGCTGCCGGACAGTATGCCTGTCTATCGAGATTTCTTCCCTGTTTCTCACCCTGGCCCCATGTATACGGTAAGCGCTCAGCAGGGGGAGAGCGTAACAGAGGATCTGCGGGGATTCCTGCAGAGTTATTATGAGTCGCTGGGAACGCCTAAAGCTCCGGAAGAGATCGAGATCACGCCCCCCAGCGAAGAGGTTTTCGCCCAGCAGCACTATTTCCAGGCAGCCCACACGGGAGAGGGAATGGAAGCCTACGCCTGGCTGGACCATATGATCATGCTCAGCTTCCAGAGCACTTCCGTTCAGGAACTGAAACAGGCGGTGGAAGCGGGGGATACGAAAGGGATTCTGGAATCTGACTATCTGAAAGCCGCGCTGGAATATCTGGGGATCGAAAATCCGGAAATAGAGGATCAGCGGACCCCTAATGCTTCCGGAGAGGTGACGGAATACCAATATAAGGTGGTGGAAAAGAAAGAGGGCCTGGAGGATAAGGTGGTTCAAAGGGCCTTTTCCAGCCTGACAGTGCATAAATTTGCAAGCCTCGATACTATCACTGTTTTATGCCATCGCAGCGATTTGCCGGTTTCCTGGCGGCTTCCCTGTGTTTCTTATGAAGACGCGCTTCACTATCTTAAAGAAAAGCATCCGGAAGAAGGAGTGGAAGAAATGAAGCTGAGCGTCTATTATGACAGATCGGTGGAGTTTGGGCTGTATATTCCCTGCTATCTGTTTTCCAATGAAAGCACGCGGTTTTGTATTCCCATGGTGGACTATACCGGGATCGAGAAAAGCGAGTATGAGCCGGAGCTGGTTATCGGAACGGACGGAAGGCTGCACCCCAATGAGCAGGTACAGTCTGCCTTTTCCGGATCCTCCGAGCCGGAGCCGGTATCTTCCGAACTCTCAGAGCCGGAAACCGTGACCTCTCTGCCGCCGGAAGAAAACTAACAAAAGGAAAGAAGTTCCTTTTGTTAGTCGCAAAAGCCGTGCTTTTTCAAAAGATAAGCCTATAAGCGGCAGAAATTAAGTAGAGTGAAGAGACCGGGAGGCAGGGGGCCGGAAAGGGACGGCCCCCTGCCTCCCAAAAAAGGAGTGGGGGAAAATGAAAAACTGGAAACGAACGGGAAGTATTTTGTGCGCGGCAGTACTAACCATGAGCTTGTTTGCCTGCAGCGTGGAAAAGGAGCCGGGGGGCTCCCCGGAGCCTGAAAGCTCTGCTCAGGCCTCCAAGCAGGAAACGGCTGTTTCCTCGGAAGCCCCCACGCCTGTTCCGGTGAAGGAGTGGAAAGCGCCGGAGCCGAAATTAATTTCTTTAGGCGGAGGTTTTGGTGGTGGAGCGATTCCCGATGAGTGGCTGGTAGACGAAAACACGCAACTTCCTGAGACTATGCCGGTATACCGAAATTCTTACGCGTATGGATTTATTTCCACAGAGGAACTGGATAAAAAAGAGCTTCTTTACAAGGCCGAAAACTATCTCAAACTGTTTTATCGAGATGAGGAATTTCACTTGGATGAAACGCGGGTACTTCCGGAAACGCGAAAAGAAGCAGTAGCGCAATATATTTATGAGGATGATTCCCTGAAAATGCGCCTTAGAGGAGATCACCTTTTTATCCAAATAAAGCAGAGTGAGGACCTATTTACGGCGGTAAAAGCAGGAGATAAAGAGAAGATCCTGTCCTCTTCCGCGATTCAGGCCGCCATTGAAACGGCAGAGCTGGAAAATTTTGATTGTTGTGCTGTAAATGGAGGTATCTATCAGGCTGATGCGAAGCCGGAACTTAGCTATTATCTGCTTTCCGAAGCTGGGGAAGACGCGAAAGAGGATGCTTATAACAGAAAACTGAGAAATATCAGGATCGAGGCAAGATTTTCCCCCAAAGTTGAAATTAGGGTTTGTTACCGCCATCCCAGCCAAAAGGTGGAGCTGCCAACGCTTTCTTATGACAAAGCGTTAGAAAGTGTGAAAGAAAAGTTTCCAAACTATCTGGGAGAATACCGCTGTACCGTATCCTTTATATCACTTGAGGAAAGTGACAAATTGATTCCTTGCTATGAGTTTCTGATAAACGGAATAATCAGTGATGGCCGTTTCGCGTATTATACCAGATATGTTCCCATGGTAGACTACGAATCTGTCACAGAAGAGGACTATGAGATCATAGAAGAACCTTCTTCCGAGCCGGAGCCTGTTTCCTCTGAGCCGGAGCCGATATCTTCCGAACTCTCAGAGCCGGAAACTGTGACCTCATTGCCGCCGGAAGAAAACTAACAAAAGGAAAGAAGTTCCTTTTGTTAGTCGCAAAAGCCGTGCTTTTTCAAAAGATAAGCCTATAAGCGGCAGAAATTAAGTAGAGTGAAGAGACCGGGAGGCAGGGGGCCGGAAAGGGACGGCCCCCTGCCTCCCAAAAAAGGAGTGGGGGAAAATGAAAAACTGGAAACGAACGGGAAGTATTTTGTGCGCGGCGGTATTGGCAATGAGCATGTTTGCCTGCGGCTCGGACCCGGAGCCGGGAGCTTTCTCCCAACCTCCGGTAAGCTCTTCGGAGGTTTCAAAGGAGGAATCTGCTGTTTCCTCTCAGGCACCTACGCCCGTTCCGGTGAAGGAATGGAAAGCGCCGGAGCCGCGGATCACCAGATACGGCAGTACTTGTGGAGGATATGTTGCAGACGAGTGTCTGGTGGACGAAAACTCACTGTTTCCCACAACCATGCCGGTTTATCGGATCGACTATTGGGAAGTGGCCCGGGAAGACCTGGACAAGGCAAAAATGGCCGAGGCGGTAGAAAGCTTCCTCAGAGGCTTTTATGAAGATGATACTTTGGAGATAGAGGAATCTCAATTAAAATCCAGCTATGAAGACGAATATGGAGTCCATGAGCTTGAAAGCGGGTATCGATATGAGGATGAAGCGGTCACAATAAATGTTTTCAACAACGATATGAGGATCAGAATTAAAAACGATCGGGAGCTGTATGAAGCGGTGTCCACGGGAGACAAAGAAGCGGTCCGCGTCTTCCCGGTGGTACAGACCGCTTTGCAGATAGCCGGAGTGAAGGAGGCAGAGCTTGCTCTCCGCTATGATTCGGTAGCAGAGCAGTACCTTGAGTGTGAGATATGGGAAAAGGGAGCAAATGCCGGAGAGGATGCCGTGAATCGTGGCGTCAAAGGAATAGAGATGCGGGTGTATCCACGGTCGATGTCTCAGGAAGTGGAGGATTATCAAGTGAGTTTCAGCATTCCCTATCAGCCTCTTGAGAAGAAGATAGAGCTTCCTGTTTTGACCTACCAGAAGGCGTATGACTATTTAATGCAGAGCCGATATGACAGTGTGCAGGAGGGCGTTCGCTGTAAAATTACTTATGTGGCACTCCACGAGGAGGACGGACGCCCGAGCATGACCGTCCCCAATTATGAATTTGTCGATGATAAAACTCACAACAGCCACTATATCCCCATGGTAGATTATGAGGCTATTACGGAAGAGGATTTTGTGGAGGCGGATAATCGATTTACGATTTGTCAGGTTGGAACGAGGGATGGGTGCCATATACTTCTTTCTCCCAGAAGAACCTGTTTCCCACTGGAGCAAGAGAATATGAAGCCGTTTCCGGTCTATCTGAATCCGTACCCTGACGGTCAGGTCGGCCAGTTGTATGAGCTGGGCAAGGAGGAAAAGGATCAGCTTCGAAACTATGTAGAGGATTATCTGACCTACTTCTATGGCGAGGAAGCAGAGGAGCGAATTCAAGAGGAAAGCTTTTCTATAAAAGAATCCACTACGAAAAATAAGGAACCCCATCAGCATTATCTTCGGGAAGGCTGGGATAGCGTTACATATCAGGATCAGGCGGTAAAAATCCGCGCTCTGATCAACTCCGTCTGCATTAACGTGCCAAGCTCTCAGGCATTGTCAAAGGCTTTGAAGGGAAACGATCAGGACAGCTTACTTGAAAATAAGTATATCGTGGCTGCCCTGCGGCTTTTGAACATTGAAAATCCGCTGGTGCGGAATGTGACCACCAAACAGCTGGACGGCAGGATCACTGAATATATGTATAAAATAACAGAGCGTTCAGAGGGCCTGTTTGAAAATGCCTGTGCAGACGCTTTCCATTCCCTCACGATTTCAGTAGATGCAGACGAGGAGAGTGAGGTGGTGTTGTCCCTCAGGATCCTTTCTCCCCGGCAGGAGATCCCGTTGGAGACAGTTTCCTATCAGCAGGCCCGGGATTATGTGCTAAAAAAGTATCCGGAACAGTTCTCAGACGGCTTTTCCTGCGAAGTATATTATGATATACAGATCAGAGAACCGTTTTGTATTCCCGTGTATGGATTTTATACAGATGAGTTTGCCGTTGACATCGCTATGGCGGATTATATGCCCATTTGGGACGCCTTTATGCCGGGAGAGGAATTCGTCTGGCCGCGGGAAGAGTCATAGCCCGGTTCTTCCGAGTCGGAAACAGTGAAGTCTTTGCCGTCGGAAAACTGACCAAAGGAAAGGGTTTCCTCCAAAAGGGTTCCCTCCTTAAGTGTTTTCATCCTTTGGTCAGGCGTAAAAACCGTTTGCGGGCCGGTCTGCGGGGCTCCCATTTCGCAGGCAGGAAGGGAGGGCCTTTCAGGGCCGGCCCGGAAAACCGAAAAAAGGAACCGCTTTTCTAGTGGTCCTGCCCTGCCTTAAAGTACCATATATGGATAATTTTCAGGTTTTTAAGAAAAAACCAAAAAAAAAGAAAAAAGGTGTTGACAAGGGGGTATAGGATTTGGTATGATAGTCAAGCGCTCAAGAGAGGGCGGCGGAAACCGGGAGGGA
>CAZMFF010000070.1:0-4054 GCA_964565505.1 uncultured Acutalibacter sp.
TGCTCCTGCGCCATCCAGTCCATGGTAGCAGCGCCCTCGTGGGTCTCGCCGATCTTGTAGTTTACGCCTGTATAAAACAGGATGCGTTCTGTCGTAGTGGTTTTACCGGCATCGATATGGGCCATGATGCCGATATTTCTGGTTAATTCTAGTGGTACCTGCCTGGCCATAGTTTCCTCCTTAATCCATTACCATCTGTAATGGGCAAACGCCTTATTGGCCTCTGCCATCTTGTGGGTATCGTCGCGCTTCTTGGCAGCGCCGCCTGCGCCGTTGACAGCGTCGAGGATCTCTCCGGCCAGTCTTTCCCTCATGGTCTTCTCAGAACGGGTCCTGGAATAGGCGGTAAGCCACCGAAGGCCTAAAGTCTGACGCCGCTCAGGGCGCACCTCCATAGGCACCTGGTAAGTTGAGCCGCCTACACGGCGCGCTTTTACTTCCAGGCTGGGCATCACATTTTCCATAGCCTGTTCAAACACTTCCAGAGGCTCTTTTCCCGTTTTCTCCGCCACAATGTCAAACGCACCATAGACGATCTTCTGGGCTACGCCTTTCTTTCCGTCATACATGATATTGTTGATCAGGCGGGTAACTAATTTGGAATGATACATAGGATCCGGCAAAACGTCACGCTTTGCCACATTGCCTCTTCTTGGCATGATCTTCCCTCCTTCATAAAATGATATCATCGGTACTCGAAAGCACAAACTCCCGTTGGCCCAAGAGGCAGTTTATCCCGAAATCTATGATAAAATGCCGCTTTACAAACTGTGTTTTCAAACACAGCGTAAAAAGCCATACGAATCTTGTCTTACGAATGTTTCTGCAAAAAAGGAGGATCAGTCCTTCTTCGCTCCGGCCTTAGGCCGCTTTGCGCCGTACTTGGAACGGGCCTGCATACGCTTGGCCACGCCCTGGGCGTCCAGTGTTCCGCGGATAATGTGATAACGCACACCGGGAAGATCACGGACACGGCCGCCGCGGATCATCACGACGCTGTGCTCCTGAAGATTGTGGCCCACGCCGGGAATATAGGCGGTAACCTCGATTCCGTTGGAAAGCCGGACTCTGGCAATTTTTCTCAAGGCAGAATTAGGCTTTTTAGGGGTCTGAGTCTTCACAGTTGTGCAGACACCGCGCTTCTGAGGGGAATCCTGATCGATAGCGGAACGCTTCTTGGAATTCCAGCCCTTGAGCAGCGCAGGGGCCTTGCTCTTTTTCTCCGCAATGGAACGTCCGTTGTGGATTAACTGGTTAAAGGTTGGCATAGTGCACCTCCTTACAAAATAATTTTATGTGCAGGCGCTCTCAAAAAGAGAAGCGCCGGAACATCAAATCAAAAACATTCTCTTCCGGAAAACGCCGCTTTCCCGCGAAAAAACGCTGGAAAGCGGCGCAAAATACCGGAAAGCCGCTCAGTGACTGATTATAGCACTGAAAATTCTTTTTTGTCAAGGGTTTTTCTGCATTTTCAGCTATCTTAAGCACTCCGGCATCATTCACGCCAGATCCAGCTCCTGAAGAGCGGGTGAAGCCGAAGCGTCAGCAGCAGGATGGTCTTCATCATTACTCTCCATACCGGATTCGGGATCCGAGGAAGCAACGGGCTCGATCTCCACCTCGGTATAGCATTTCATCCCCGTACCCGCAGGAACCAGCTTGCCGATGATCACATTCTCCTTCAAGCCTACCAGGGAGTCGACCTTACCCTTGATTGCCGCATCGGTAAGCACTCTGGTGGTCTCCTGGAAGGAGGCTGCAGACAGGAAGGAATCCGTGGCGAGAGACGCCTTGGTAATACCCAGCAGAATGGGCGTGTAGGTTGCTTCCCGCAGGTCGGTTTCCCCGGCCTCGATCCTCGCGCGGATCTCTTCATTGGCAGAAAGCACCTCGTTCTTGTCTGTGAGAGAGCTGACTAACAAATTGGTATCTCCCGCGTCGTCCACCCGAACCTTCCTAAGCATCTGGCGCACGATGATCTCAATATGCTTGTCATTGATATCCACGCCCTGCATCCGGTAAACCCGCTGCACTTCCTGGATCAGGTAGTCCTGTACCTCCTGGGTGCCGCTGATCGCCAGTACATCATGGGGGTTGACAGAGCCCTCTGTCAGGCGCTTGCCGCGCTTGATATAGTCTCCCTCTTTTACAGTAACTCTGGAGCCGAAGGGGATCAGATAAGAACGGGACTCTCCCGCTTCCTCATTGGTAACGACCACATGGCGGTTCTTCTTGATCTCCTCAAAGCTCACCTTGCCGTCGATCTCGTTGATAATGGCGACATGCTTGGGCTTTCTGCCTTCAAACAGCTCATCAATACGGGGCAAGCCCTGTGTGATATCCTCCGCGCTGGCAACACCGCCGGTGTGGAAGGTTCTCATGGTCAGCTGTGTGCCGGGCTCGCCGATAGACTGAGCGGCAATAATGCCTACCGCCTCGCCTACCGTAACAGGCTTTCCGTTTGCCAGGGAAGCGCCGTAGCACTTTTTGCACACACCGTTTTTCGCGCGGCAGTGAAGCACTGAACGGATCTTGACGCGCTCTGCTCCCGTGTCCAGAATGAGCTTCGCATCGTTATCATCCATCATCTTATCCTTGGAAACCAGCACGTTCCCGTCCTTGTCAAGGAAGTCCTCCACCAGATACCGGCCAATCAGACGTTCGCCCAAAGGCTCAATGGACTCAGGACCGGCTTTGATCTCAAAGACCTCAATTCCCTCGGTGGTGCCGCAGTCGTCCTCCCGGATGATGACCTCCTGAGAAACATCCACCAGACGGCGGGTCAGATAACCGGAGTCGGCAGTACGCAGGGCCGTATCGGCCAGGCCCTTTCTGGCGCCGCGAGAGGAAATGAAGTATTCCAGAATATTCAGACCCTCACGGTAATTGGCCCTGATTGGGATCTCAATGGTCTTACCGGAGGTATTGGCGATCAATCCGCGCATACCGGCCAGCTGACGGATCTGGCTCATGCTGCCTCGAGCGCCGGAATCCGCCATCATATAGATGGGATTATAGCGGTCCAAGCCATTCTGCAGAGCGGTGGTCACATCATTGGTACACTTCTCCCAGGTTTTCAGCACAGCATTATAGCGTTCGGTCTCTGAAAGGAAGCCTTCTGCATATTCCGAGCGGATCATATCGATCTCTTCCTCGGCGGCCTTCAGCAGTTCGCCCTTTTCTGCGGGGATCGTAGCGTCGCAAACGGCCACCGTAATACCGCTGATGGTGGAATACTTGTATCCCTGAGCCTTGATTTCGTCCAATACCTCAGCTGTACGCTCTGTGCCATGGACCTTGATGCAGCTCTCGATGATCTTTCCCAGCATCTTCTTGCCCACCAGGAAATCCACCTCGTATTTCAAGGCCTCTTCCGGAGTGGAACGATCTACAAAACCCAGGTCCTGAGGGATCGGGCGGTTAAAGATCATGCGTCCCATGGTAGTCTCTACCAATCCGGTGACCTTTTCGCCGCCAAAGTCCACTGTACGCCGCACCCGGATCCTGGCGTGCAGGCTGATGATCTTGGCATCGTAGGCCATCATCGCCTCGTCCATATCTCTGAACACTTTTCCCTCGCCGGGTTCGCCTTCCTTATCCAGGGTGAGGTAGTAGGAACCCAGCACCATATCCTGAGTGGGAACCGTGACCGGGCGACCATCAGAGGGCTTCAAGAGGTTATTTGCCGCCAGCATCAGGAATCTCGCCTCTGCCTGGGCCTCTGCAGAAAGAGGCACATGCACTGCCATCTGGTCGCCGTCAAAGTCCGCGTTGTAAGCGGTACACACCAGAGGATGCAGCTTTAAAGCCCGGCCTTCTACCAATACCGGCTCAAACGCCTGGATACCCAGGCGGTGCAGAGTCGGTGCACGGTTTAAAAGCACCGGATGATTCTTGATCACCACTTCCAGAGCGTCCCAAACCTCAGGCTTCGCACGCTCTACCGATTTTCTTGCAGCCTTGATATTGCCTACAGCGCCGGTCTCCACCAGACGCTTCATGACAAAGGGCTTGAAAAGCTCCAGCGCCATCTCCTTGGGCAGACCGCACTGAT
>CAZMFF010000070.1:4064-6014 GCA_964565505.1 uncultured Acutalibacter sp.
AGCTCCGGCCCTACCACGATTACGGAGCGGCCGGAATAGTCAACGCGCTTGCCTAACAGGTTCTGACGAAACCTTCCCTGCTTGCCCTTGAGCATATCGGAAAGGGATTTTAAGGGGCGGTTGTTGGGACCTGTAACAGGTCTGCCGCGCCGTCCGTTATCGATCAGAGCGTCCACGGCCTCCTGGAGCATCCGCTTCTCATTGCGCACAATGATATCAGGAGCGCCCAACTCCAGAAGCCTTTTCAGACGGTTATTCCGGTTGATGACCCGGCGGTACAAATCGTTTAAGTCACTGGTGGCGAATCGGCCGCCGTCCAGCTGCACCATAGGGCGGATATCCGGCGGGATGACCGGCACCGCATCCAAAATCATCCACTCCGGCCGGTTGCCGGAAATGCGGAAAGACTCCACCACCTCCAGCCGCTTTAAAATGCGTACCCTTTTCTGCCCGGAGGCGGTTTCCAGCTCTTCCTTCAGCTCCTGGGATACCTGCTCCACATTGATCTCCTGGAGGAGCTTCTTGATGGCTTCAGCGCCCATAGAGGCTTCAAAGTCATCCTCGTACTTTTCTCTCATATCCCGGTATTCTTTTTCTGTCAGCGTCTGCATTTTGGAAAGCTCGCGCACGCTTCCGGGATCCGTGACGATATAAAGCGCAAAGTACAGCACCTTCTCCAGCACTCTGGGAGAGATATCCAGAATCAAGCCCATACGGGAGGGGATCCCCTTAAAGTACCAGATATGAGAGACGGGGGCCGCCAGCTCAATATGGCCCATACGCTCGCGGCGCACCTTGCTCCGGGTGACCTCCACTCCGCAGCGGTCACAGATCTTGCCCTTATAGCGAATGCGCTTATACTTTCCGCAGTGGCATTCCCAGTCCTTCGTAGGCCCGAAGATCCGCTCGCAGAACAGGCCGTCCCGCTCCGGCTTGAGGGTCCTGTAATTGATAGTTTCCGGCTTTTTTACCTCGCCGTGAGACCACTCGCGGATTTGTTCAGGAGAAGCTAAGCCGATTTTGATGGATTCAAAGGTGTTAAATTCCATATTTTGTCTCCTCCTTACAGCAGATCGTCATCATCTGAAAGATCAGAAAAATCATCGTCTGAGCCGAAATCCGCCTCATCGTCAACTTCCAGATCTTCTTCTGTGTCCTCTACCGAATAGCCATCCAGGTCATCGGCTACATTCTCTTCTTCAAAAGCCACATCGCCGCGGCTGAATCCCATATCATCGTCGTCAAAATTCTGCTTGAGGTCGATCTCCTGGTTATCCTGGTCCAGCACCTTCACATCGAGACCCAAAGACTGCAGTTCTTTGATCAGCACCTTGAAGGACTCGGGGATGCCGGGCGTTGGAATATTCTGGCCTTTGACGATAGCCTCATAGGTCTTTACACGGCCTACCACGTCATCTGACTTCACTGTCAGGATCTCCTGCAGGGTGTAGGCCGCGCCGTAGGCCTCAAGAGCCCAAACCTCCATCTCTCCGAAGCGCTGGCCGCCGAACTGGGCCTTGCCGCCCAGAGGCTGCTGCGTTACCAGTGAATAGGGACCCGTGCTTCTCGCATGGATCTTATCGTCTACCAGGTGATGAAGCTTCAGGTAATACATATACCCCACAGTGACAGGATTATCGAAATATTCTCCGGTGCGCCCGTCTCTGAGCCAGAACTTGCCATCTTCATGAGTGCCGCTCATCTTAAAGCATTCACGAATATCCGCCTCATGAGCGCCGTCAAACACAGGCGTCATGATCTTCCAGCCCAAAGCCTTTGCCGCCATACCCAGATGGACCTCCAGCACCTGCCCGATATTCATACGGGAAGGCACGCCCAGAGGATTGAGCACGATATCAAGCGGCGTTCCGTCAGGCAGGAAGGGCATCTCCTCTTCCGGCAGGATACGGGACACGACACCCTTATTTCCGTGGCGGCCGGCCATCTTAT
>CAZMFF010000071.1:0-5990 GCA_964565505.1 uncultured Acutalibacter sp.
TGGGCGTGCAGTATATCGAGGCCGGGAACCCCGGCTCCAACCCGAAGGAGCTGGAGTTTTTTCACAGGGCCCGGAAGCTTTCCCTTGCCCATGGAAGGCTGGTTGCCTTCGGCAGTACCTGCCGCAAGGGAGTAAAGCCCCAGGAGGATGGAAACCTGCTTTCCCTCCTGAATGCGGGAACCTCCTGCTGCGCGGTTTTCGGGAAGTGCTGGAAATTCCATGTGGATGCGGTGCTGGAGACCACCGAGGAAGAGAATCTGCGGATGATCCGGGAAAGCTGCCGTTTCTTGAAAGAGCACGGCAAGGAGGTCATTTTTGACGCAGAGCATTTTTTTGACGGCTATCTGGAAAACAGGGAATTTGCCAAAAGAGCAGTTGAGGCGGCCGTAGAGGGCGGAGCCGACTGGATCTGCCTGTGCGATACCAACGGCGGAGTCTTTCCGAAAGACGCGGCGCGGATCGTGCGGGAGGTGCTTTCTTCACTGCCGGTGCCTCTTGGGGTGCATTTCCACAACGACTGCGGTATGGCGCAGGCCAACAGCCTTTTGGCTGTGCAGGAGGGTGCTTCTCAGGTGCAGGGCACCTTTTTAGGCATCGGTGAGCGCTGCGGGAACGCCAATCTCTCCACGATCATTCCCGCGCTGCAATTAAAGCTGGGAATTGCCTGTATCCCCCAGGAGGCTTTGGGAAGCCTGACCCACTGCGCAAAGGAGCTGGCAGCCATCGCCAATTTTGATTTGCCCGAGACTCTTCCCTTTGTAGGGGAAAGCGCCTTTTCCCACAAGGCGGGGATGCACGCTGACGGCGTCTTGAAAACGCCTCGTTCCTTTGAGCAGGTCGATCCCTTTTTGGTGGGGAACACCCGCCGCTTTCCCGCCTCAGAGATCAGCGGAAGGGCCGTGGTGCTTTCCAAGATCAAGGAGATCTTTCCTCTTGCCCGTGTAGACTCAAAAGAGGTAAAGGCTGTTTTGAAGGAAATGAAGGAGCTGGAAAGCCGGGGCTATCAGTTTGAGGGAGCGGACGCTTCCTTCGAGCTGCTGGTGAGAAAAAAGCTTTCTGAGTTTACTCCCTTTTTTGAGCTGCTGTACTACCACATCTACACCGATTTTTCCCCTGGAAACAAGAGCCTTGCAAGCGCCACCGTAAAGGTGCGGGTCAAGGGGCAGATGCAGCTGATGGCGGCGGAAGGAAATGGCCCTGTCAACGCCCTGGACCAGGCGCTTCGAAAAGCGCTGGAAATTTTTTACCCTGTGCTTTCCAAGGTAAAGCTGACGGATTATAAGGTGCGGGTGCTGGACGGGAAAAACGCCACCGGTTCGGCTGTGCGGGTGCTGATCACCTCCTCGGACGGGGAGAAGAGCTATACTACCGTAGGCGTGTCCAACGACGTGGTGGCGGCCAGCTGGAAGGCTTTGGAAGACTCTATGGAATATTTGCTTGTCAGTCAGGAATAAAGAGCACTTTAAAAAGCACCCCATTCGTTTTGCGGCCGGAGCCGGATGACGGATGGAGTGTTTTTTTAACTTTTATGCAACTTTTTTCCCGGTTTAGGATTCTTATAGATAGAGGAAGGAAAAAGGAGGGGAATCGGGTGTATCAGGATCGTGACCTGCTGAGAAAAATTCGCTGGAAGGACCAGCGCGGTCTGGAGGAAGCTGTGTCACAGTATGCTGGGTATGTCGGCGCAGTGGTCCGCAGGGCCCTGGGAAGCGCGGGAAACGAAAGAGATGTGGAGGAACTGGTTTCAGACACTTTCGTAACGCTTTGGCAAAAAGCCGGTGGCCTGCGGGACGACAGTAATTTGAAATTTTGGCTGGCCGTTGTGGCGCGGAATCTTGCCTTCAAACAGCTGGGAAAGCTGAGACCCACAGAGCCGCTGGAGGCGGCACAGCTGTTTTCCGGGGAAAATCTTGCGGAGGATCTGGAGAGAAGAGAGGAACAGCTTAAGATCCGGGATCTGGTAGAGGGCCTGGAGCCTTTGGACCGGGAGATTTTCCTGCGCTTTTATTTCTGGCAGCACCGCATCGACAAAATTGCCGGGGAGATGGGGCTCACGGTTTCCACAGTGAAGAGCCGCCTGCGGCGGGGAAGGGCAAAGCTGCGAAAGGCCATGGAGAAGGGAGGCGTTGACTTATGAAACGGGAAGAAAAAAAGCTTCAGAAGATCTATCTGGACGAATGGGCACAGCTGAAGCCGGAATTCATTGATCAAAGCGCGGTCTTAAATGAATGTATCCGCAAACTGCCCGGTTCCCGGGAAACGGAAGAGGGAAGTTCCCTTGGAAACGATGACCTGGAAGTGATAGAAGTGGTCACCGCGAAGCGGGGGCATCCATTTCGGATGGCGGCGGTGGCAGCGGCATGTCTTGTTTTGCTGCTGATACTTTTTAACGCGGCAGTACCGGAGCTTGCGGAACAGATCCCGGTGCTGGGAAACTTTTTCCGGATGATCAACCACCAAAGGGGTGAAAATGAGGTGCTTCTCCCTCCGGAAACCTCCAAGGCCCCGGAAAGCTCGGAGATGGTGGAGAGCTCAGAGGTATCGGTGGATCCGCAGCAGACAGAGTCCGAGGTCCAGGATACCAGAGCGGAGTATGAAAAGAAATATATGTTCAGAACCACGAGGAATATCGCACTGGAAAAGCCTATCTATCTTCCCAGCCCCTATGCGGAAAAGCTGAGTTTCTGGATAGAGGACCCGGAGGGGAATCGCCTGACAGAGCCTTGTGAGGCTTATGACCGAGAGGAGAGAGAAAGAAGGGAAACCATTGCAAAGGAAGCCTGGAATGAGTACAATCAGAAAAGTCAGGATAGATTTCTTGTCCAAGCTCATTGCCCCATGCCTGAAAGCAGCGTTTATGAGGGCAGAGAGGTGGTCCTGCGGCTAACCGTCTCCCTTTCCTATCTTACGGAGGCCGGAGAGCCCTGTACCGTAGAGAGAGAATATTCCATGCCGGTAAAGTGGACACAGGGGGCCGAAGAGAATGGCGTGATATTGAGGCCGATCGCATATTCTAGCCAGGGAGATAATAAGATCGGGGCCTCGATCCATATAACGGATGAGCAGGGATATGAGGACGGCAACGGAGATTATTTCTTGAAGGTCCGCAGTAAGTTCGATGGCAGCACCTATTGGTCCAGCGCAGGCGGTTATGACATTAACACCGAGAGCAAAACCATCGCCGTTATGGCCTACGAACGCCTGCCGGATTATCAGTTGGGAAAGGTGCTGGCGGAATTTACGGTAGATCTGGAAACGGGAGAAGCCTCTGTCACTCACGACCACCGGGATCCGGAAAGCCCGCTGTTCTGGGACCGGGAGCTTTGGGAACAGGAAGACTGGGCCTATCCCTATTACCGGGCGGAGGACTGGGAGCTGGAGGAGCTGTATGACGGCTACAAGGTGGAGTATGTCTGTGCCGGTTATGGAGTGGGAGGAGAAGCGTTAAATTCCGGAGTGGTTACGGTGGTGACCGACCGGGACTATCGGGATCTCTCATTTCGCGTAGAAGCGGGGAGCTATGTTGAGAATGGTTGGGGATGCTATCCTCCCCATTCCCAAACCACAGAAGAAGATACTTATGGGTTCTGCCCGCTTCCCGAATTTTCTCCTCAGCGTTACCTTGAGAAGGATAGCGAAAGAAACTATTATATGGGAGTGGAGGAACGGACGCTTGAACGGGATGATCTGAATGTTATGTTCTTTTCTTTTGGCTTTCCTATGGAGAAAATGCAGCGCTTTGGGTTACAGGAGGGAGACACAATGAATGTCACGATCCTGGATAAGGTGACGAAGGAGGTACTTCACGAGGAGACGGTGACGCTACATCTGCCGGAGGATTTTCCCCTTCCTGAGGGGTGTCATCTGGGGAAAGTCTGCGGCCCCGGATTCCCCTATGTAGCGGTGCCAGACGACTATTCCCCGAAAGACTAAACGGATCTTATCCGAAACAAAAAAGAAAGAAGGGCTCTCAAGAGGAGAGCCCTTCTGCTGCGTCCTGTTCTCTTTTTTTCAGCCGTGAAAACAGCAGAAGCCCTAAAATCATCAAAATGGGGAAGATGGCTGCGCAAAGCATTCCGGTCTTGAGCCCCATTTCCTCGGAAAACTGGTTTCTGGTCATCAGGTCGCTGACGGCTCCTGTTAAGGCGGGACCTACCGAGCAGCCGATATCTCCGCATACGGCCAGCACGCCGAACATGGCGGTGCCTCCCTTGGGATAGCTTTGAGCCGTGCTGCTGAGGACGCCGGGCCACATCAGGCTGATGGAAAAGCCGCACAGAGAGCAGCACAACAGGGAGAGAATGGGAAGGGCAAACAGGGCGGCCCCCAGATAGCACAGCACACAGAGCGAAGAGGTGCACAGAAGAGCCGGGATCAGAGGAAGCTTTGCTCCCCATACTCCGTAAATAGTTCTCCCGATCCCCATGAACACGGCAAAAAGGCAAGGCCCTAAAAGATCTCCGATCACCTTGGGAACGCCCAAAGCTTTTTCCGCGAAGAGAGAGCTCCATTGGCTCATGGACAGCTCAGAGGCTCCGGCACACAGCATCAAAACCATGGATAGAAGGAAGAGCTTTGATTTACACAGGGCAAAAAGGGAAAGCTTTTCCTCCTTGGGAACCGTGGGCTGCAGCGGGACCCTGGAAAAGCTCAGGGCATTAAAGGCGGGCACCAACGCCCAAAGCAGGGGTAAAACCCACCAGAGCTCTTCTCCGATCACCCGGACTATGAGCGTGGTCAGCAATACGACCCCTACCTGGCCCCAGCAGTAAAAGGAGTGCAAAAGGCTCATTTTCGCTTCCTTTGCATCGCTGGGAAGAGAGTCAATAATGGGGCTGATGATCACCTCGATCATGCCGCCGCCAATGGCGGTGAGAACAGTGGAGATGGCAAGACCCAAAAATGGGATGGGCAGCAGCCGCGGCAAAAAGCCGAAGGCGAGAAGCCCAACGGTGCTGAACACATGGGCAAGCAGGGCAGCGGCGCGGTATCCTACCCGGTCTACCCAGCCTACGCATACCACGTCCACCAGGATCTGGGTGACAAAGTTAAAGAGGATCAAAGAGGAGATCATTCCATAGGAGATCCCGAAATCCCGCTGGAAGATCACAAAGAACAGGGGGCTCAGATTGTTGATGATCCCCTGCACGATATATCCCCGATAACAGGCGAGACGGGTTTTTTGAAAGCCTTGCTGAGAAGCCATGGAAGCACTCCTTCTTTCTTTGAAAACTCTCCCTTATTTTACAGGCTGCCGCGCCCTTTTGCAACCGGAAAAAGGAGAAGTTTTCCATTTTGGCATTGCAATTGGGCCCGGAGTTTTGTATACTGATATTAAAATAAAAGCCGGGCGACCTTTTCTTTTGGGCATTCCGGTGGAATAAGAAGGAGTGTGCTGAAAGATGAAACTCGGCGTGCTGACAAATGTCATTGGCGAGACCCCTCTGAAGGAGGCCCTTGCCTATTTCAAATCCCTTGGGGCTCAGATGGTGGAGATCGGCTGCGGCGGATATCCCGGAAAGGATCATTGCGACCCCGGCGTTCTGCTTCACGATGAGGCGAAATTCCAGGAGTTTGTGACCACGGTAAAGGAGTCCGGCCTGGAGATCAGCGCCTTGAGCTGCCACGGAAATCCCATTCACCCCAACAAGGAGATTGCCCGGCAGTTTGACAGCGATATGCGCGACGCGGTGCTGATGGCGGAAAAGCTGGGGATCCATCAGATCAACTGCTTCTCCGGCTGCCCCGGAGACTGCCCGGAGTCTAAGAATCCCAACTGGGTGGTGTGTGCCTGGCCCAACGACTATCTGGAGGTTTTGGAGTATCAGTGGAACGAGGTGCTGATCCCTTACTGGAAGGAGTTCGTGGCCTTCTCAAAGAGCCACGGCGTCAATAAGATCGCCCTTGAAATGCACCAGGGTTTCTGTGTCTATAACACCTATACCCTGAAAAAGCTGCGGGCGGCTGTAGGCCCGGAGATCGGCGCGAAC
>CAZMFF010000072.1:0-5815 GCA_964565505.1 uncultured Acutalibacter sp.
GCAAGCTGATCGGCTCCGCTCAGCGTGTTCCCGTTCCCACCGGCTCCACCACCATTCTGGTAGCTGTGGTAAAGGGCAGCAATATTACCAAGGAAGGCATCAATGCCGCCATGAAGGCAGCCGCCTCTGATTCCTTCGGCTATACCGAGGAAGAGCTGGTCTCCTCCGATATCATCGGCATCACCTATGGCTCTCTCTTTGACGCTACTCAGACCATGGTTGCCGAGATCGGCGACGGCCTGTATCAGGTTCAGGTGGTTTCCTGGTACGACAACGAAAACAGCTATACCAGCCAGATGGTTCGCACCATTAAGTATTTCGCTGAGATCTAAAGCTTTTTGAAACACAAAGCGTCCATAGGAGAAAGGGACAGGCCCTTCTTCTATGGACGCTTTTTTCATTGTTTTTGTCAGCACCCCTTCGGGCTTTCTTCCTCCAGCAGGATCCGAAGCATCCGTTCAGGATCGTCCAAAAAGCTCTTTGTGATTTGATAATGCTCGGTTTCCCGATAGGGGATAGGGCGGATCCCCTCCCCATCCAAAAGCAGGATCTCGCTTTCCGGGCAGGCCATGAGGATCGGGGAATGAGTGGCGATCAAAAACTGGGAGTTTTCTTTTGAGAGGCGATGGATCTGTGTCAGCAGGGTAAGCTGGCGGGAAGGAGAAAGCGCAGCCTCCGGCTCGTCCAATAGGTAGATCCCGTGCCCGAAAAAGCGATGAAGAACAAGGGAGAGAAAGCTTTCTCCGTGAGACTGCTGATGAAGGCTTTTCCCACCGAAAAGCTCCAAATACTCAGGATCTGGGCTGTCGTCGCCCAGGTGGCTGCGGGAAAGACGCTCGACCTCAGTAGCCGTGTTATAGAAGCTTTCGGCCCGCAGGAAAAAACCGTCGCGAGGCCGGTAAGGGCCTTTGTGCAGGCGCAGCAGCCGGTAAAGCCCTGAATGAGTGTCAGCGGTGGAAAACCGGAAATTTTTGGATCCGCCCTCCGGATTAAAGCCGAGAGCCACGGCGATGGCTTCCAGCAAGGTAGATTTTCCGCTGCCGTTTTCCCCGATAAGGAAGGTGACCGGCTTGGAAAATGTCAGTGAGGAAAGCTTTGAAACAGCGGGGATCTTGCTTAAATAGGCATCCGCTCCCTGTAATGGGATGTCGGCTTTTTCAATAGCGTTTAAGTACATACTGCCTCCTGAAAAGGATCTTGCCGCAGGTGCTCCGGTTCTTTTTCAGTATAGCACGGCGGCCGGGCGTTTTCAAGAAAACCGAAAAGCCTCAAAAATTCCCATTGACAACCAATAAAAAATAAGGTATATATTAATTGTAGAGGGAGTAGCCGGCATGGAGAAGCCTCCATGCTTGCTGAGCCGTCAGTACGGCCTTCGGGCCCGGCTTTGCGATGAAATGGCGAGACTTTGCTGTTCTTGAGGGCGGCAAAGTCTCATTTTTGTATCTGCAAGGTTTTGCTCTGTTGCCGGAGCGTTTGAAGACGGTTCTTTTACAGCGGTCAGATAAAAATTGGAGGGATCCTATGACTTTGCCAGAACTGACTTTGTTCATCGTCCGGCTTTTAGCCGGGACCGGGGTTTTTTTGGTGGGCGTCCATCTTCTGACAGCCAATGTGGAGCAGCTTGCTACAGGGAAAATCAGGGCGCTGTTTGAGAAAACGGCGGACAGGAAGCTCGTCAATGTGGGCGTGGGAGCGGCCGCTACGGCACTGATCCAAAGCTCCGGCGTCACCACGGTGCTGATCGTGGGCTTCGTCAATGTGGGGATCATGAATCTGTATCAGGCTGCGGCAATGATCATGGGCGCCAATATCGGCACCACGATCACCGCGCAGATCGCCGCGTTGAGCGCTTTTCCCATTACCACTTATATTCAGATCCTCGCTTTTGCGGGTATCATGCTTGCAATTATCGGAAAAAAGGACAGCACCCAAAAGCTGGGGCTGATCACGGCAGGGCTGGGGCTCATCTTTATCGGCCTTTCTTTGATGTCAGATTCCATGAAGAGCAGTAGGGACGCCATACAGGGGATCTTCCAGACAGTAACAAATCCCTTCCTTCTATTCCTGTTGGGAATATTTCTCACAGCTCTGGTGCAGTCCAGCTCTGCCACTACCTCGGTGATCATCGCCATGTCTGTGGCCGGACTCACCATCGGAAACGGTCAGAATGAAGTGTTGTTTATCATTTTAGGCACCAATATAGGCTCCTGTGTGACGGCGCTGATGTCCTCCTTTACGGCCGGTGTCAACGCAAAGCGGGCAAGCTTCATCCATCTGCTGTTTAACTCGCTGGGTTCCCTTTTGTTCTTCTTTGTTCTGCTGGGTTTCCCGGATTTTATGGAATACACCTTCCGCAGGTGGTTTTCGGCCCCGGCCATGCAGATTGCCATGTTCCATACCTTTTTCAATGTGACCTGTACCGTTCTGTTTCTGCCGTTCTCCAAAGAATTTGTAAGGATCTCCCAATTCCTGATTCCGGAGAAGAAAAAAGAGGAGGAGGAGAAAACCTATCTGGACGACAGAATGCTCGCGTCCGCCTCTCTCGCTATTTCCCAGCTGGAAAAGGAGCTGGTGCGTCTTTCGGACACCGCCATGCAGGCCTTCCGGACAGGCTTTCGCTCCTTTGAGAAGCGGGACCGGGAGTTGATCGCGCCCACCCAGCAGCTGATTGAGCAGGCAGGGGATATCAGCCGCTCCATAACAAATTACCTGATCCGCCTGTCAGCGCAAAGCAAGCTTTCCGATGAACACAGCATCTCCAACCTGCACAGCAATGTGGGAGATATTATGAGGATCGCGGAGATCGCCGACAACTTCACAAAATATACGCAAAAGGCTCTGGAAAACGACCTCAGTTTTTCTGAGAACGTGCTTTTGGAAATCGAGAAGATGGTAGAGCAGATCGAGAAGCTCTACAGCCTGACCAAGCAGGTGATCCTCCAAAAGGCAAAGGATCTGCTTCCTCAGGTAGATCAGACAGAAAACGAGATCGACGCCATGAGAAAACAGCTGATCGACCACCATATCCAGCGGCTCAACCGGGGTGAATGTAAAGCGGAATCCAGCGGGATTTTTATCAATCTGGTATCTAACCTGGAACGCCTGGGAGACCATTTGACCTATATCGCCTACGCCGGATCATGAGATGAAAAAACTCCTGCCGTAAACGCTTACGGCAGGAGCTTTTTATCAAAAAGAGAAGTTAAAACCGGTTGGATACGAAGAACTCCTCCATGGGCTTCTTTGCCCTGCGCACACCGTCGTCCTCTTTCGGGTATCCCAGGGGATAGACGGCGGGGATCACATAGCCCTCCGGGATCGAGAGAAGCTTTCGCACCTTTTCCGGGTCGAAGGAGCCGATCTAGCAGCCCTGGATCCCCAGCTGCGAGGCTTCCAGACACATAAAGGACAGGGCGATGGCGCAGTCGATCCCCCGGGCGGACTGCCCGCAACGCATCACACGCTCCTCATCGGCGCATACCACCAGGATGGCCGGGGCCTCGCCTACAAATTTCTGATCGTAACAGGCCTCCGCCATGCTCTCCCTGAGCTTCGGGTCTGTGACCACGACCGTTCGGGTGCGCTGTTGGTTGGCGGCCGTGGGGGCCAGCCGTCCGGCCTCCAGGATTTTTTGGAGCTTCTCCTGTTCGATCTCCTTTTGAGCGAAATTTCTTAGGGAATATCTTTCCCTGATGGCTTCCATTACTTCCATGATACGCGCCTCCATTCTTTAAAGTGCCTTCCTAATGGCTTCTGGGGCCATGCCTTTGCGGCTGAATTCCATAATTCTCTCCAGGATCGGGACGCTGTGGGAGAAGAATTTTTCTAAGCCCTCGCACAGGTAATACTGCCCTGCCTCTGCGTCTCGGGAGAAGGCAAACCGGTCCTTTGGGCAGCCTCCGCCGCAGAACCGATACCAGGGGCAGGCTTTGCACTGGGCGGTAAGACTCGCCGATTTCTGCTGCCCGAAGGCGAACTGGAAGGAGGAGTCCGCCAGCTCCCGCAGCTTGGAGCCCGCCAGATTTCCCAGGCGGTGTTCCCCGTCCACAAAGTGGTCGCAGGAGTAGACCCCGCCGTCCTCTTCAACGATCAGAGCCCGGCCGCAGGTGGGGGACATCCAGCAGAGGCTGGCTTCTCCGCCGGCAAGGATCCGGGCGGTCTCCGCAAAAAGCTGTACATCCACCTTGCCCAGATCGTTTTTGACCCATAGATCAAAGATCCGGCAGAGGAACTCGCCGTATTCTTCCGGCGTCACTGATTCCGGGGCAAAGGAGCCGTCCGGCAGGCGCACCACAATGGGAATAAACTGGATCCAGGTGCTGGAAAGCCCTTTCAGCGCTTCCCAAACCTCTGCGGGCGCTTTCACAGTGGCGGAGTTTACCGTACATAAAAGGTCTGGCTCAACTCCCGCGGCCTTCATTTCAAGGGACGCCTTTTTCACCCTTTGGTAGGTAGGGTTCCCGCCCAAGTCTCTGCGGTGCCTGTCGTGGACCGCTTCGGTCCCGTCCACGCTCAGCCCCACATCGAACTGGTTTTCCTTCAAAAAACGGCACCAGCTTTTTGTGAGCAGCAGGCCGTTGGTCTGCAAATTGTTCCAGGCCTGCCATCCCTTTGGTAGATATTTCTTTTCCAGCTCCACAGCCTTTTCAAAAAAGCCCAGTCCGGCCAAAGTGGGTTCGCCCCCGTGCCAGACAAAGGACACCACTGGACCGGGAGAGCCCTCGATCGTCTGGCGGATCAGCCTCTCCAGCAGATGATAGCTCATACAGGTCTGCTTTTTATGAGAAGAGTACTTTCCCTTGTCCAGATAATAGCAGTAGGAGCAGCGCATATTGCACCGGGAGCCCACCGGCTTTGCCATGATCACGAACGGCTGTCTTTCTCCCTCGTTCATTTGGCTCATTTGAGGTTCCGTTCAAAGAAGGCGAGGACCTTATTGAGAGAATCCATGGCCTGCTCCTGCCGGTAGAGCGGCTTGTCGTAATACCAGAAGCCGTGCCCGGCCCCGTCATATCGATGGAATTCGTAATCCTTGTGAAGCTCCTTGAGCCTTGCTTCCAGAATATTCACATCCTCCTGCGTGGGGCTGAAATCATCATTTCCGAAAATTCCCAGCAGGGGGCAGTTGAGGCTTTCCGCGTAATCCAAAGGCTGTACCGGCCGCTGAGGGGTCAGCTGCTCCTTGGGACACACCACTCCTCCGCCCCAGCAATCCACTGCGGCGTCAATGTTTTGCAGCGTGCAGGCGGCCAGGAAGGTATGCCTTCCTCCGGAGCACATGCCGATCACGCCCACCTTGCCGCTGGCATTTACCTGATTGCGCAGGAAATTCAGGGCGCCGTCACAGTCCTCCATCACATTCTTGTCAGACATGCCGCCGGCTTCTTTCGCCCGCTCCACCACCTGCGTGGGAGTGCCGTGCCCGAAATCCTCATAGAGATTGGGGCTGATAACGCTGTAGCCGTGAGAGGTAAAGCGGCGCGCCGTTTCTCTGGTAAATTCATCCCAGCCCGGCATATGGTGGATCAGTAAGATCCCGGGGAAGGGTCCGTTTCCGATGGGGCGGGAATAGTAGGCGCGAATGGGCTTGCCCTCATGCCCGGTAATGCTGATGGTCTCGGCGATCAGTCCTTCATAGGCGTCGGTTTTTAAAGTGTTCCACATTTTCTGTTGGCCTCCTTTTTGTTCCTTCCGTCAAGGTTTCTTGACGGGAAGCTTGTTTTCTGAATTAATTATATCGTCTTTTGGAAGAAATTACAATCGAAAAGGAAGATAAGCGTTCAAAAATGGTTTTTATGCCGTTCACAGAAAA
>CAZMFF010000073.1:0-5646 GCA_964565505.1 uncultured Acutalibacter sp.
ATGGAGATACCATAGATGTCTTCACTACACCCGCTGATGTTTTGGAAATTGTGGTTTCTATGTAAGAATGCAGTTGAGACAAAAATTTCAGGATCTTCTAAAGTGAAGAATCCAAAAATCCACTTTGTGTTAGAGGAGGAGACCACCAACTTGCAGCCGCTAGGAAACAAAGCCAAACCATACCAACGTAAAGCAATTTAGAAAAATTATTCTTGATTATCGGTTGGGAGGAACCATTCATGAAATATGAAATCATTTTATACTGGAGCGAAGCGGACAACGCCTTTATTGCTGAAGTGCCGGAACTGGCCGGTTGCATGGCTGACGGTGCAACTGCAAAGGAAGCACTGCATAATGTGGAACTCATTGCGTAGGAATGGATAGAGACTGCTGCCGACCTTGGGCGGGATATTCCCGTACCGAAAGGGAAGCTGCAATACGCTTAGAGCGCTTGTTTTACCCTGAAACAGTTTTATCTTAAAGGCGGAATCTTATGGAAAAAATATCTTTTGATGATCTTATCGGGAAAGTGCTTTTGGTTGGATTGACCTATTACACGCGCGACAATGTCTTCATTGAACAGCGGCAGTATTGGGGCACCGTCATTGAGAGTGAAGACGATGTGATTTGCCTGAAGCAAAAAAATGGCAAAATATTTACGCTGCCGCCTGATTTAAGTTCTATAAAGCCGGCGCCTCCCGGAGAATACCGACTGGACTCAACAGGAGAGGTCGTCATTGATCCGGATTTTTTGTCCACTTGGGCTGTTTACAACTCTCCAGAAAAGTAATTCTAAAATTGTATTGCTATTTTACAGTGCATAGTGCTCTGGAAAGCAATGCGTCCTTTAAAACGGACTTACAACCCACGCAAGAGGCCTATTTAATCAAAGAGAGTCATTTGCCAAAGGAACCGGTTGACCGAATGGTCGGACCGATTCCTTCTGTTTGGAAGACGCACTTTTAGCCTATGGCCTCCATTGTTTAATCTTGCCTGGGCTTATAACCGAAGGAACCTGCGTCCCGGCAGCGCCGCACGGCCGATGTCCTACGATTGCTGTCCATCAGCCAACCCGTAAATATCATTTTCCTTCCCGGCCACGCCCTTCCACCGGATAGGCCCATCGAATTCCAGGCACAGGATGGTGTCGAAGGGATCCCTCTCCTCAATGGGCACCCGCACATGGATCTCCTCGCCCTTCTGCTCAGCATGGAAATTCCGGGTATTCAGCCCGCTGGCGCTGACAAGCTTACCAGGGGAAGGAAAGACGATCTCATTCTCTTCCCATTCGGTAATGTGCAGATAGACCCGGTTCCCCCGATAGGTGGAGCCTCCCCACCTGCCCGGCAGGACGGGACCGCCCCGGGTATGATAGATACTCTCGCCATATTTGTCCAGCCACTCCCCAAGCTCTCTGAGGCGGGCAGTCTGGGCGGCTTCCATTTTGCCCGTGCCCGTGGGGCCTATATTCAGCAGATAGTTGCCGTCGCGCACCACAATATCCGTGAGGTTCTTTATCAACTGGCGCAGGGAAAGCACAGGGCGGCCGGGGATATATCCCCAGGAATCGGCGATGCAGTCATTGGAATCCCAGGGCTTATCTGTACGCATACCGTCTATCCTGCGTTCCCGCACATGGAAGTCTCCCTCCCAGCCGCCGCGGTTGTTGATCATGATGCCGGGCTGCCATCTGCGGATCTGATTTATCAGCTTCTCAGACTCCCAAAAGTAGTTTACCCGCATATATTTGCCTGTCTCCCAGTTGAGCGGGCGGCGCCAGCCGTTTTCCCCGCCGAAATCGATTCCGCCGTGGGCGAGCCATTCTCCGTCAAACCAGAGCAGATCGATCTTGCCGTAGCCGGTCATCAGCTCTTCAAGCTGCGCCCAGCACTGCTTTTTCATTTCCAAAGCGCTGTCCCAGTAAAGCTCCGGCATAAAATATCCGGGGAAGCGCCAATCCATAGGCGAATAGTAGAATCCCACCTTCAGCCCTTCCGCCCTGCAGGCGTCAACATACTCGCGCACCAGGTCTCTGCGGGCGGCAGATCTTACGGCGTTGAAGGAGCTTACTTTGCTGTCGAACAGACAGAAGCCGTCATGGTGGCGGGTGGTCAGCACCATATATTTCATACCGGCGGCCTTTGCTGTTTTGGCCCATGCTTTCGGATCATATTCGGGGACGGAAAATTCTCTCGCCAAGGACTCATATTCTTTTACATTCAGGCGCTCGTTAAACAGCACCCACTCGCCCCTGCCCAGCATGGAATAGATCCCCCAATGGATGAACATGCCGAATTTTGCATCTCGAAACCACTGCATATCCTTTTCTTCCAGCGGTTCCACCTTTTCCGGAACATAATTCTTCTGAGCTTCTTCCATGGATTTCATTTCTTCTACCGCTTTCATAAATAGTCTCTCCTCCTGCCTGCCTTTTCTCATGCCGTCACCGGCAAAACGGCAGCTGACAGCTGTTTTTGACCGCCGCAGTGAAAGCCCCGCGCGAAGTTTCCCTCCACCACAGCGACGGCCTCTTTTGGTTCAGTGTAGCACACCTTCAGCGGCTGTGCAAGCAAGGCAGGCCGCGGCGCATACCTAAAGCTCTCCGTTTTCCTATGCAGATCGGATAAAAGTATGGTAGAATAATTACAAGGGATCATCAATGACGCCCTGTGACCCATCGAGAAACATGCCTCTTGTCTTCGGCGTCACGGATAAGAAAGGAGATGGCGGGATGTTCGGCGCAATATATGGGGATATTATCGGTTCCTATTATGAAGTGCACTGTACCAAGGATTATAATTTTAAATTTGCACAGAACAGTTCATTTACAGATGACAGCGTGCTGATCACCGCTGTCTGTAAAACTATACTGGAGCATCCTTCTGAAATAGCAAAATGGGCTGTGCACGCCCGTGCTGGGGGGTATGCCGCCAGATACCGGCAATACTATTCTCGCTACCCAAATGCAGGGTTTGGAAGCATGTTTATTCAATGGGCAAAAGATCCTGAAGCAAGAAACGGACACAGCTATGGAAACGGAGCTTCCATGCGCGTGATTCCAATCGGATATGCCTATGAAACATTGGAGCAGACGCTTTTGCAGGCAAAAGCAAGCTGTCTTCCCACACATTCTCACCATGAGGCAATCAAAGGGGCGCAAGCGGTCGCGTCTGCCGTTTTTTAGCGAGAAAAGGTGAAACGAAAAAGTGCATAAAAGCATATCTGGAAAAAACATACCGGTATGATCTTTCACTTTCCATTTCCACCATCAGGAAGAGTCATGTTTTTAACAGTCGAACCGCTTACAGCGTTCCACCTGCGCTTATCTCCTTCTTTGAATCATCCGATTACGAAAGCGCTGTCCGCAATGCCGTTTCTCTCGGCGGCGACGCAGACACGCAGGCGTGTATTGCGGGCGGAATAGCAGAAGCTTATTATCGGGAAATTCCAGCGCACATCAGACAGTTTTGTGACAACAGGATCGATCCTTCCATCAAGGCTGTTGTAAAAGAGTTCAATAGTAAGTATCATGTAAGCTAACCTCATGTTTTCCCATAAAACTCCTTAAAAAGCACACATGGCCAAGATCCGGGCGCTCTGTATTTGCCCGCAAATGCAGAGTGCCCTTTTTGTCTCAAGATCACACATAAAAGCGTTTTTCATTGTCAATTGAGCCTTTCCAATCTTACTCCGCTTCGCCAAAAAGGGCTTTCACCTTTTGGAAGCTTTCCTCCGCCTTGCAGGCGTTCACATCAGGGCGGATCTGTTCAAACGCCTTTTCCGGGTCATCAGTGTCCGCAAAAAAGTAGGTCCACTGGGAAAGCAGGCTGTGGGCATAATTGCAGTGAGTCTGGGAGCTGTAAATACGCACGATAGGATCGACGACGCAGCCGTCCTCCTCCGTGATCAAATCAGGACGAAGCAGCTGATACCGCTGCCCGTCCTTCATATAGACAATGCGCAGCTCCAAATCATCCTGCGTCAGCCGGATGCGCTCAGAAATTCCGGCCGCTTTATTTATTTCATTGGCAGCTTCCACCTTTTCAAAATAAAACCGCTCCCGCTGAGCCTTTATCACCTCTTTCTCCTGAGCTTTAAGTTTTTCCGGCACCAACAGCACCAGTGTATTTTCGTCCCCGGAAAGCTGCTCTTGCAGCGCAGTACCGTCGGCGGTCTCCGCAGGGAAAAATTCAAAATAATTCCTGCTGACTTCGATGGTGTGACCGTTGGGGTCAAACTCAATGGGGTAATGAAGCGTATTCATTTCATACACCGGGGTCCCCTCGCCGTCTATGTCCTGATAATTGTAGGCGTTCACACAGAAGGCCTTCACCCGTTTTTCCAGCAGCGGAAAAAGCTTTTGACTGCGCTGTGCGATCTCTAAATAATCTTGGTCGCTGTCTTTTTCTTTTGTGTATTTCACAACAGTGGTGTAAAGTACGCTTTTGACAGCCTCTTCCCCGGATGACTCCGGCGAAGCGTTCTCTGAAGTCTGACAGCCAGGCAAAATCACAGCCACCGTAAAGCATATGATCATCCATTTAAAAATCGATTTCATTTTTTCTCAGCCCTTTCAATGATTTTAACGGCAAAACGATCATAGCAGGCTCCCGTTAAAAAGGATTTTCGTTTTCCTGAACGATTTCTTTCGCTTTGGACCAGCGCTGTTTCTCCCCTCATTTTCGCCGGGCGGAAAATCCCTGAACAGAGAGAAACTGCGCCTTTAACCTTTGCGCGACAAAAATGTCCGGTTGGTTTGAAAGTAAATTCTCCCTTCCTGTCCTGTTTTTCCCGTGGGAGATCCGCTATGATTGTTATGAAAGGAGGAACCGGTGTGGACCAAAAAAAGATCGGTAATTTTCTCAAAACGCTTCGCAGGGAAAGAGGGCTTACCCAGGAGCAGCTGGCAGAGCAGTTAAACGTTTCGGGAAGAACCGTGTCCAGGTGGGAAACAGGGCGCAATATGCCGGATATCAGCCTATTGGTTTTGATTGCGGAGCTTTTCGGCGTCAGTATCCCGGAGATCATCGACGGAGAAAGGAAGTGTTCTCAAGTGAACGAGGAGACAAAAGAGGTAGCAAAAACAATGTCCAATTACGCAGGGGCCGAAAAAGCGCTGCTGCTAAAGAGAATGGTAGTTATCAATGTGATCGGACTTGTCGCTCTATTGGCCGGTCTCATTATGGAGTCGGTTTCCCCCGATTCGAAAGTCTATATCTATGAAGCGGTAAAGGGGATGTGTTTCGGGTTTTCCGTGGGCACCATGGCCGTTATGATCCTTTACACTACAGGGGCGCTGGCAAAGCTTAAGGAGAAACGAGGAAAACAGATGAAAAGAGCCGCCGCTTTTTTGGCTGTCATCTTAGCTTTCACCCTTATCGCCGCGCTGGTCATTCCCCATTTCTCGCATTGAGAAAGGACTTGAGAGGACAAAAAAGTCCGACGCGAAAATGCGTCGGACTTTTTGATTGAAACGGTGAATAATCACACCCAGCGCAGGTCTGTCATCTTGTCTTCAAAGGTGATGGAGCGCTTTAACACATCACAGGCCTTTACCAGCCCTTCGTTCTTGCTCATCAGGCTGTCCTCATGCTCGATGGACAGGACATAGTCGTAGCCCACCATCCGCAGGTTGCTGACAAACTC
>CAZMFF010000074.1:0-5368 GCA_964565505.1 uncultured Acutalibacter sp.
TCTTGGTGCAGGTAACAGGAGTTGAACCTGCAAGGAGTTGCCCCCATATGGACCTGAACCATACGCGTCTGCCAATTCCGCCATACCTGCATATTGTGCTCCGTAAATTTTACACGGCCGAAGCGTCCGAGGCGGGCAATTAAGCTGATCCGCAAGCGTTCTTCCTTGAACGCTCAGTTATTATAACACCGGTGAGGCAGGTTGTCAAGAGCGGATTTTCGGGAAAATTTCCCGATTTTTTCAAAAGGCCTGCGGATCGATCCGCAGGCCCTTCAAAACCGAGAATCAGCGAGAGCTGTCAGGCAGGATCAAGGGGGACTTAAAGATCCAGCCGCTCAAACCGCTTTTGGGAAACACGCCAGGCCAAAAGCGTAAAAACCAGGTAGGCGATCGCCCCCGAAAACAGCACGAGCAGCTTCTGGGGCAGAAACTGCGGGTCAGGCGTATCCAGCCGATCCTGAAAAAAGGGAATAAAATGGGGCGCCGCCTCGCTGAAAAAGGAGCAAAACAGGATCGCGCCGCAGGAAAGCAGAAACGGCGCGCCCACCTTTGCGGGGTCCCGGTAATAGCGGGGGAAAAAGCAAAGATTAAAGGATCCCAGGGAGAAAAAGCCCAGGCCCAAAAGCGCTGCGTTGGCGTCCATCCCGGCCGCGTTTCCCAAGGGGGGATAAAGGCGGCGCAGAAACAGGCAGGGAACGCACAGGGCCATCTGGAAAAGCTGGAGCAGGACCACCGTCAGGATCCGCCCCGTCACCAGGTCCCTCTTTTTTACAGGCAGGGCGGCGGCATAATCCAGATCCCGGTTTTCCCGGCTGTTGACGCACAAAAAGAACGCCCCCAAACAGGAATAGAAAAAGGTAACGGAAAGGGGGTAATTGGGGATCAGCAGCATCGCCGAAAGAAGGGGGAAAAACGCGGCGGCCGGGTGCATGGTCAAAAGCAGTTCCTTTTTCATCAGCTGTTTCATACCACCGCTTCCTCCTCTCCCTTTTCCTCCCGTTCCAGATGGACAATGAGATCGTCTAAGGACGCCTGTGTCTCCCGCCAGCCCTCAGGGCAGACCTCTCCCCTGGGCAAAAGGGCGGAAAACCCGTGCTTTTCCCGCTTTAACCCCACAAGGCAAGGGGGCCTTTGTGAAAGGGCCTCCCCTGTAAAGCTGATCAGGCGGTAGGCCCCGCGAAACTCTGTGAGGCTTCCGGAGAAAAGCAGCTTCCCTCTGTGCAGGTACGCTATGTCGTCGGCGCATTTTTCCAGGTCTGAAGTGATGTGAGTGGAAAAGAGGATGGACACCCCCTCCTTTCGCACCAGCGTGTTGAAGATCTCCAAGATCTCCTCCCGGGAAACCGGGTCCAGCCCGCTGGTGGGCTCATCCAGCAAAAGCAGCCTTGCCCGATGGGAAAGCGCCAGCGTCAAGGCGTATTTCACCTTCATGCCGGCGGAAAGCTGCCGGGGCGTCTTCTCGGGGGAAAGCTCAAACAACCTGCTGTAATGCTGATAGGCGGCCTCATCCCAGTTCGGGTAAAACCCCCGCGTCACCGCCGTGATGGTGCGAAGCTTCTTTCTGGGATAATACTCCGCCCCGCCGGAAACAAAGCCTGCCTGCTCCTTGATTTCCAGTTCATTCCCCGAAAAACTCCGGCCGAAAAAGGAGATTTCCCCTTCCTCGGGCCGGACCATCCCCAGAAGAGCCCGCAGCGTGGTGGTTTTCCCCGCTCCGTTGCGGCCGATAAAGCCCAAAATGGACCCGGGGCGCAGGGAGAGAGACACCGGCCCCAAAGAAAACCCGGGATATTGCTTTTTAAGCCCCGTCACCTGCAAGGCCGGAAGATTCTTTTCCATATGTCCACCTCATTCCTCTTTTTCAGGCTCTAGGGGAGGCTCTTTCTGAGCCTGCAGAACAGCATCCGCAAAGGCGAGATAAGCCTCGTTCTGCACAATAGCGATCCCCTGATCGATATCCGCCATCAAAAGCAGGGTATCCCCCGGGCGGATCCCAAACAGGTCCCTTGCCCCCTTGGGAATGACGATCTGTCCTTTTTCGCCCACCTTCACGGTAGAAAGGAACTTTCCTTCCGGAATTTGCAGCGGCGCCATAATGACCTCCTTGATCTTCCAAACCTCTTTGCAGGGAAAGATTGGGTATTCTTTGTATGATTAGTATTACAAGTTATACTTATCATACCATTTGAAAGCAGGTCTGTCAAGCAGATCTCGACCTTGAGGTTTTTGTATCGATATCCTTTTTCAAACGCAGAGCGCTTCATGCCCCCTCCCGGTCACGGGAGAAGCGGCAAAACGCCGTCTGACCGGGTTTTCGCAAAAGCGGATTGGGCGCTGTCCACAAAAAGTATCTCTGCTTTTCGCAAATTTTTTAAAGCAAAACCTTTTGAAAAAGCTCCCACAAACCGATTCTTTGTGTTAAAATAATAACAGTCTGCGTGGTCGTTATTTGCGCTGTGGTTATTTCGGATCATTATTTTACAGATAGAAGCAGCTTAAGGGAAGGAAGAGTCAGGACGATGAAAAATGTCTGCTACATGTCGTCTCCCATTGGTCTTTTGGGCATCGCCGAAGAAAATGGGCAGATCACCGATGTGTTTTTCGGCCGTGAAAACGCGCCCATCGGCACGCTGGAGACTGTGACGCCTATTTTGCAGCGCGCCATGACGGAGCTGAAGGAATATTTTAAAGGGGACCGCCGGGATTTCAGCATTCCTCTGGACCCCCACGGGACGGAATTCCAGCGCAGCGTCTGGGACGCCCTGCTGACCATCCCCTATGGCGAAACCAGAAGCTACAGCCAGATCGCCCAGCAAATTGGAAGCCCGGAAGCCTGCCGGGCAGTGGGGACCGCCAACCACAACAACCCCATCTCCATTTTTATTCCCTGCCACCGGGTGATCGGACAGGACGGAAGCCTTGTAGGCTACGGCGGAGGCCTTGAGGCAAAAAAATTTCTATTGGATTTAGAGCGGCGCGGCTAAGCGCCGTTCTTTTTATAATTAGTAAAAAGGAGGGCGCCCTGCTCTTTTCAAGCAGGGCGCCCTCCTTTTTCAACTTACAGTACACTTTTTTCGTTACATTACTTCTGATTCTGCTGATGCAGCTCGCCGATGGTATGCTTGATCTCTCCCTTTACCTCTACTACAGGCTGGGTGTTTCCATAGGTGACCGCGGGGATATTTCCGGGAGCCGCCCATTTTACCGCGTTGGTGATGACCTTCTGGATCTCCGGCTGATGATAGATGGGGAACACCTCGTGGCCGGGGCGGAAGTAGAACACCTTGCCCTTGCCGCGATGATAGCAGCAGCCGCTGCGGAACACCTCTCCCCCCTCGAACCAGCTGATAAATACCAGCTCGTCGGGCTGAGGGATATTGAAATGCTCGCCGTACATCTCTTCATGAGGGATGACGATCTTCTCATCCAGCCCGTCTACGATGGGATGGCTGGGGTCCACCACCCAGAGGATCTCCTTTTCCCCGTCCTCTCTCCATTTGAGATAGCCGGAGTTGGTGCCGCACACCTTTCTGAAAATTTTGGAAGCGTGGCCGGAGTGCAGCACAATGAGCCCCATGCCGTCCAGGATCCGCTTATGGACCCGCTCAACGATCTCGTCCTCTACTTCGCCGTGGGCCATATGCCCCCACCAGATCAATACATCGGTATGGTCCAGCACCTCCTGAGTAAGGCCGTGCTCCGGCTCTCTGAGAGTCGCCGTGCGCACTTCCATACCGGCTTCCTTTAAGAAATCGGCAATGCAGCCGTGGATCCCCTTGGGATACACATCGGCAACCTCCTGCAGCTCTACCTCGTGCAGGTATTCATTCCAAACTGTTACGCGAATCGCCATCTGTTTTCTCCTTTCCGGTTTTTCCTCTGAAATACCCTTTAAAGCTGGATCCAGCTGCCGGTCTCGCCGGACTTCAACACCGCGTCTACCGCATGCTGGTTGACCTGTCCGTCAAATACCGTAGCGGCCATGCCGTCGCCCTTGCCGTTGATGATATCGGCAAAGGACTGCATCTGGTCTACCTTGTACTTCTTGGGGATGGGCAGCTTGGAGAACACATGGGCCTCCGCGTTGGCTCTTCCGATACAGATGGAGATCTCGTCCGTTTCAGGGGCCACATGGTCCAGCTCATACTGGATCGCCCCTTCGCTGCCGTAAATTTCCATGGTCTGATAATTTCCGCGGCCATAGCCGAAGCGGGTGATGCGGAAGGTAGCGGCCGTGCCGTCTGACATTTCAGCCATATAGTTGGAGAAATCGTCCACATCCACCTTGCCCATTCCGCTGCCGTCCATTTTCCTGCGCTCTGTGATAAAGGTGCCCACATGGCTTACCAGGCGCTTATATTCCTGCCCGGTGACAAAACGCACCAGATCGAGAGCATGGCTGCCCAGATCTCCCAAAGCACCGGAGCCCGTCAGCTCCTTCTGGAACCGCCATCTGAGCGGGGTGTCAAAGAAGGGCAGGCCCCAGGCCTGGTAATACTGCATATCCACATGATAGATCTTTCCGATCATCCCGCGGTCGATCAGGTCTTTCGCATAGCGGGCGGAAGCCTTGAAGCGATAGGAGAAGCACACCATGTTCTTGACATTTTTCTCCTTGGTGACCTGGGCCAGGTGATCCGCCTGCTCTGAGGTAAGGGTCAGAGGCTTTTCCACCGCATAGGGCTTTCCCGCCTGGGCAGCCGCCAAAGCCACCTCGTAGTGCACATTGTTGGGTGTGGAAATATCTATGGCATCCACATCGGGGCAGTTGATCAGATCGTGATAGTCGGTAAAGCAGTGGGCCTCGTCGATGCCGTAGGTCTCCCGTGCATAGCGAAGGGCCTCCGGGTCGATATCGCACACAGCCACCAGCTTCAGATCAGGACTTCTTTCGATTCCGGGAAGATGGACCCCTCTGGAAATTCCGCCGATCCCAACACTTCCTACGCGAATGATTGACATTTCAAATTCTCCTCCTTTTTCTTTTCAAAAATCGGTCTCAATGACAAGTTCAATATACCCTCAGGGTCAAAACAAAAGAATGGACAATCAAGACTTATCTTTGATAATAGCGACTTTTTGAATATGGGTTTTTTTACTTCTTTTAATAGGATTTTTTTGACTCCCAGCCGTTTTTATCGTTTTTCGAATTTTGCAAAATAGCTACTTTTTCTCTTCTATGTCCGATCTGTCTTCCAGAAGGTCTGTGAAACGGCCCCGGGAGGACCCTTTTCCCCTTTGGGGAAGGAACCGGGTATTGCCGGGCTGCTTCTTTTCCGGCTTTTTCGCAAGAAAAATCTGTAAAAAAGGAAAAATGTAAGTTTGTCAATGATCTTGGACAGAGAAGGAGGCCAGGAATTCAATAGGA
>CAZMFF010000075.1:0-5250 GCA_964565505.1 uncultured Acutalibacter sp.
TCCTATTGAATTCCTGGCCTCCTTCTCTGTCCAAGATCATTGACAAACTTACAAAAGTTTCAATCTGACAAAGTGAACCTTGCAAAACTCCTATGTGCGCACCGGGATCCCCTCCTCGGCCAGATAGGCCTTCAACTCCGGAATGGTCACTTCCTTAAAGTGGAACAGAGAAGCTGCCAGCACGGCGTCCGCACTGCCAAGGCGAAAGGCGTCAGCAAAATGGGAAAGCGCGCCCGCCCCTCCGGAGGCGATCACCGGGATAGAGACTGCCTGAGAGACGGCGCAGGTCAATTCCAAATCATATCCGCTTTTTACTCCATCGCAGTCCATGCTGGTGAGAAGCAGTTCCCCCGCTCCCAGCGCCTGGGCCTCCTTCGCCCACTCTACCGCATCCTTTCCCGTATCTACCCGGCCTCCGTTTAAATACAGGGTCCAGTTACCCTTTGAGGAGCGCTTGGCGTCCATCGCCACCACCACGCACTGGCTGCCGAATTTCTCAGCTGCCCGGGAAATCAAAGTGGGGTCCTTCAGGGCCGCCGAGTTGACAGACACCTTGTCGGCGCCTGCCCGCAGAATCCTGGTGAAATCCTCCACCGTGCGGATCCCTCCGCCTACCGTGAAGGGGATGAAAATGCTGTCCGCCACCCGGGAGACAATGTCCGTCATAATGTCCCGGCTGTCTGAGGAGGCGGTGATATCCAGAAGCACCAGCTCGTCCGCTCCCT
Organism: uncultured Acutalibacter sp.; assembly: GCA_964565505.1. Taxonomy (GTDB): domain Bacteria; phylum Bacillota; class Clostridia; order Oscillospirales; family Acutalibacteraceae; genus Acutalibacter. The sequence continues at coordinate 726 of CAZMFF010000075.1, forward strand.
GCCGGTCATATTCCATCGCAGCCTCTACAGGATCGCCTGCGTCCCGCAGATCCACGAAATTCGTACCCTTTACCACCCTGCCGTTTTTCAGATCCAGGCAGGGAATGATCCGTTTCGCGTACATATGCCCCTACCTCTCTTTCTTAGCGGCGGACAAAAAATTATCCAACATCCGAAGGCCTGCTTCGCCGCTTTTTTCCGGATGGAACTGACAGGCAAACAGGTTTCCCCTCTGCACCGCGGCATGGATCTGTGTGCCGTATTCCGTCGAGGCCGTCACAAGGGAAGGGTCATGGGCCTTGAGATAATAGGAGTGGACAAAGTAGACATAAGGTTCCAAAGAAATTCCTTTAAAAAGGCCGGTTTCTCCCCGTAAAAGCTTTAGAGAGTTCCACCCCATATGGGGGATCTTCAAGCCGGGCTTTTGAGGGATGCGCAGGATCTTTCCGGGCAGGATCCCCAGGCCCTTTACTCCGGGAGATTCCTCACTGCTTTCAAACAGCAGCTGAAGCCCCAGGCAGATCCCCAAAAAAGGCTTGTCTGAGAGGATAAACTGCCGGATCGCTTCAGGAAAGCCTCTTTCCTCCAAAGCCGTCATCGCGGCGCCGAAGGCGCCTACGCCCGGCAGGATAGCCGCCTGCGCCCCTGCAAGCTCTTCCGGGCTTCGGGCAAGCCTGACTCCGGCGCCCAGATGCACCAGGGCCTTTCTGACGCTTTGCAGGTTTCCCGCGCCGTAGTCGATGATGGCGATCATGTGCCTCACCTCGCTCGTTAGTGGTTAGCTGTCAGATGTTGATCGTTAAAAAATGGCGTTAAGAAGCCCATTGGCTTCCACCGGCGGGAAAGCCCGGAAATTCTCGATCAGGATCGTTACACGATCCAGTCCATGCTGCGCCCCACGGCCTCTTTCCAGCGGGCAAGCTCCTTTTGAAGGTGCTCCTCGCCTCCCTGGGGTGTAAACACCGTGTGCAGCTTCCAAAGGGCGGAAAGCTCCTTGAGATCCTCCCAGACCCCCACTGTGAGCCCGGCCATCATGGCAGAACCCAAAGCCGTGGTTTCCAGACACTGCGGGCGGCAGACCTTCAGGTTTAAAAGGTCCGCCTGATGCTGCATCAAAAAGCGGCTGCGGGAAGCTCCGCCGTCCACGCGCAGCTCAGTGATGGGCGTTTTCGATTCCCTCTCCATAGTCTTGACCAGGTCATAGCTTTCCAGAGCAATGCTTTCCAGCACTGCCCGGCAAAGATGGGCTTTCTTCGTGCCTCTGGTGATGCCCAGCAGAGCGCCTCTGGCATACATATTCCAGTAGGGCGCTCCCAATCCCGTAAAGGCGGGCACAAAGGTGACACCGCCGGTATCCTCCACTGTCTCCGCCAGAAGATCCGCCTCCTGAGGTGTGGAGATCAACTCCATCTCATCCCGAAGCCATTTGATGGCGGAGCCCGCGTTGAAGGCGCTGCCCTCCAGAGCATAGGTCACCTGTCCGCCGATCTTCCAGGCGATGGTGGTCAAAAGCCCGTTTTCCGACTGCACCGGAGTACCTCCGGTATTCATCAGCACAAAGCAGCCTGTGCCGTAAGTATTTTTCGCCATTCCCCGCTCAAAGCAGCACTGACCGAACAGGGCCGCGTGCTGGTCTCCCGCCATGCCTGCAATGGGGATCTCCGCCCCCAATACCGAGGCCTGGCACATTCCCACCAGCTCGCCGGACTCCACCACGCGGGGCAAGGCGCTTCTGGGAACGCCCAATTCTCTGAGCATATCGTCGTCCCAGCGAAGCTTATGGATATCAAAAAGCATGGTGCGCGAGGCGTTGGAGACATCCGTCACATAGGAAGCGCCGTCTGTAAGGGAATAGACCAGCCAGGTGTCGATGGTGCCGAAGCGCAGCCTTCCCTTATTTGCCAGCTCCTTCGCGGCGGGAACGTTTTCCAGGATCCACTTCATCTTAGTGCCCGCGAAATAGGGGTCGATAATGAGCCCGGTGGTGTTTCTGATATACTCCTCCATTCCGGCGGCCTTCAGGCGCTCACACTCCGAAGCCGTGCGCCTGCACTGCCAGACGATAGCGTTGCAGATAGGGATCCCCGTCACCGCGTCCCAGGCCACGGTGGTCTCCCGCTGGTTGGTGATGCTGATGGCGGCGATGTCCTGGGCGGTGATCCCCGCCTCCCCCACTGCCTGACGCATGGCAAACAGCGTGGTCTGAAGGATCTCCACCGCGTCGTGCTCCACAAATCCCGGCTGGGGGTAGATCTGCCTGAATTCCTTCTGTCCCATTGCCGCCACGCTTCCAAAAGCGTCGAACAGGACCGCCCTGGAGCTGGTGGTTCCCTGATCCAGCGACAGGATATACTTTCCCACTACCATATTCTCGCTCCTTTTCGTTGATAGAAATCAGCGTTCAGCCGGATAAAGCCCGACGGGCCTTTTTTCGCCTTACCGCCCCATTACTTCCCCAGCACCCGCTTAAGCTTTGAAAAGATTCCCTTCTCTCCAAGGTGCAGCAGCTGATAGCTTCGAAGCCAAGAAGGCTCCAGCTTTTCCAGCACCACCTGAGGAGAATCGTATTCAGAAAGCTTTTTTTCCGTGCTCAAGCCCTCCAAAAGCTCCTGAAACTCCCTGTGGGTGATCTCCCCTTCACTGCTGGGCGTTAAAGAACGGTAATTGCCCGGCATGGTAAATTTGTAGGCGTAAAGAAAATCCGCCCATTGGGAAAACTCCGTCAGGTGCACCTCTTCTTCCGGCACCTCCAGCGTAAGCTTTACAGAACCGGACACCTTGCCGAAGGTCCTTTTCTTTTTGCCCTTCAGGACGCCGAAGATGGGACATTCACAGGAAAGCCCCAGCATATCGATGAGCGCGGCATACTCGCCCTTGAGCGTCAGATTGGGCTTTGCGCGATAAACTTTGCCTGACTTCAGAATATCCAGCACCAGTCTGGACTGATAAGTCTCTACAATCATAAAAACACCTTTCTGCCCTGTTGGATCGGGCTGAGGCCATCCCGCTAGATCCTGGATGGAAGGCTTTCTTCCTCCGAAAGAGCAGGCGTCGTCGCCCACTCATAGAGGAACGTGTCAAATTCTCCGTTTTCATTGGGCTTGATGAGATACCGCCGCAAAAGCTCCTCTTCCGGGAAGCCCGTGCCGCCGTAAAAGGCATCCGCCATCCCTCCCGCGATACAGGCTACTGTATCGGTGTCGCATTTTACGCTGAACACATTGCGGATACAGCTTTCCCAGTCCTCGCTTTCCAAAAAGCACCGGATCGCCAGGGGCATGGTGCCCATAGCTGTGACGTCAAACTTTCCGAAGGGGCGGTAAAGGGCCACGGGCCGGTGGATCCTGTAGCCGTATTTTCTGTGAAGATACCGGGCGATCTCTCTTTTGGAGGCCCCGGTACGCGCCAGGAATACCGCGGCCGCGGTGGCCATAGCGGCCTTTTCTCCTTCAGGATGGTTATGGGTGCAGGCAGAGCTGAGCTTTGCCTGCCGCTCCACCTCTTCCAGCGTATCATAATACATCCCGATAAAGCTCACCCGCATGGCGGAGCCGTTCCCATAGCTTTGATATCCCCTTTCCGAAAAGGTGGTAAACCAGTTGATAAAGAGATTTCCATACCCCACCCTGGAATACCTTCTGCCGAATCTTCCATAGGCCTTTGCGTAAGGAATGTGGTTGAGCACCGCGTATTTGGTGGCGACGGTGAGCACCGTATCGTCCGTATAGGTGCAGGTACCCCCGAACAGCTCCACCGTCTTGGAATCAAAGCCGTCGGGCCTTGTGAATTCAAACCGGGAACCGGCAATATCCCCTAAGATCGCTCCATACACAAAAAACTCACCCATTCACTTAGAAATCTCTGCTTCCTTGTCCTTCTACTGGAAAAAGGATACCATATTTCTTTTCCTTTTACCAGAGAAAGAAGCAGGAAAGCTCAATTATTTTTTTAAGCTCTTCCTGAGTCTGCGTTTCTTTTTCAGAAAAAAGGCCCCGAGCTTTTAAAAGCCCGAAGCCTTTTTGCGACCTTTGATTATTAAAAAGTCAACAGAAAACTCAATCTGTTTCCCGGAAAGAGAAGCTTTCCCCCTCGTAGCTGCACAGGTACTTTTTCCCCGCGCTGATCTTTCCCTCCAGCATCTGCTCAGACACCGGATCCTCTATTTTGCTTTGGATCACCCTGCGCAGAGGGCGGGCGCCATAGATGGGGTCATATCCCAGCTGCGCCACCGCGTCCACCGCCTCAGGGGAAAAGGAAAGGGTGATTTCCATTTCACAAAGCTTCTGCTGAAGCTTGGAAAGCATCTTTTCGGCGATTTTTCCGGTATCCTCTCTCGTGAGCTTGTGAAAGACGATGATGTCGTCCACACGGTTTAAGAACTCCGGCTTGAAAAGCTTTTTCAGCTCTCCCAGCACCAGCTCCTTGGTGCGTTCAAAATCGGAGGCTTCACTTTCCTCCCCGGCAAAGCCAAGGCTCTTCTGACGCTCTGTGATAAGCTTGGCGCCCACGTTGGAGGTCATGATGA
>CAZMFF010000076.1:0-4793 GCA_964565505.1 uncultured Acutalibacter sp.
AAAACGAAGTCGGAGGGTAATTCAAGCATAACAAATCAGCCCACCAAAAGCACCGTTTTTTTTATTCGGTGGGCTTGTCCTACCTATGTATATAAAAGCAGAGCCAACAAACTGTGATTGCTCATAAGTTCATCGGCTCTGCGTCTTATGCGTCTGGCTCTTTGATAACTGTTACTTGTAAATTTCTTGTCTCAATCAATGTTTCCTGTTTGCATTTCGGACAGTAGAGGGGATAGTTTTTCAAAACCGTATCCTTTCTAATTCTGTCACGGGTCTTATTTCCACAAACAGGACAGCGTATCCATTCTGTTTCTCGTTTCATAAACACTCCAATATAAATTTTTCAAGCATTGGATTAAGTTGCTTGGCGTTACGCATTGGAAAGTCGTGGTTTGCTCCTTGTAATGTCATTGTCTGACAGTTTGGATCTGCCCTCTGCAATCAGCTTGTTTCGGAACTCATTTAAGCAGAGGATAATCAGCCGCCGTTCCGTTTCATCAAGATACAAATGATATTTTTCCATCGTCTTTCCTCTCTTTTCTGCGGCGCCTTTCCCAACCGCCCGTATTCCTTAAAACCTTTGCCTTAAAGCGGCGTTCCCCTATGTAACCGCCGAAGCGGTAACAGATACGGATAACCTGTTCGGCTTCTCCGTCTGTTTCCGTTCGGTCAAATACTTCAATTCGCTCCACCAAGAGGTTAAGGTTTTCGGCGGTCAACTCCCGTATGCCCACATAATCAGCCATCAGAGCCGCCCACTGCACCGCATTGGTCTGGCTGTCCTTGACCTCCTGCAAGGCGTTCTCAAGGTTTTGTATCTGCCCTAAAAGCTGTTCCTGCTCCGTCTGGTACTTATCAATCAGACGGGTAAAGTTGTCATTGGAGATACGCCCCGAAAGGGAATCCTCATAGAGCCTGTCAAATAATCTCGTCACTTCATCATAGCGTTTCTTTGCCTGCTTCAGCTTGCTTTCGTTGGATTTTCCCTTGTTACCGTCTGCCTTTGCGTTCATTTTCATCGCCAGAGCCACCGCCTTATCCCTGTCCTCATAGGCAAGGCGGGCATGGTACTGGATATCAGCAAGGACGGCGTTGTATAAATCCTCATAGTAAATGCGGTGGTCGGAGCAGGCTTTTGTATCGTGGGCGTAGGTGGTGCAGACATAAATATGGTGTCTGTCTTTTCCCCAATACCGCAAACCTAACGCCTTGCCGCAAGTTCCGCACTTCACAAGCCCCGAAAAGGGGGATACGAAATTATCCGTGGTATCACGCCTGCGGCTTAAAATCTTTGCGTTTGCCCCGTCAAAAAGTTCCTGCGACACAAGCGGCTCATGGGTATTTTCCACCCGTATCTGGTCTGCTTTTGGCACTTTCTTAAATGTGCCGACCTTGAAAATGCTCTCCGTCTTGCACATCACGGTATGACCGAGATAGAGGGGATTTGCGATAATGTTCCGTATGACCGTATGCGACCATTCGTATTTGTTGGCGGGATTTTCAAACCGCTGTGAGTAATCTCTTTCCCCACGGGAGTGCAGCCACCAAGAGGGGCATGGCACTTGTTCCTCTCGGAAAGTCTTAGCGATTTTATGCGCTCCCATGCCTGCATTGGCAAGCTCGAAGATACGCTTTACAATCCACGCCGTTTCCCCGTCCACTATCAGTTTGTTATGGTTATCGGGTGATTTTCGATAGCCGATAGGGTTAAAGGAAGTGCGGTAAAGCCCCGCCTTTGCCCTTGCCCGTATGGAAGAACGGATTTTTCTTGAATTATCCCTGCTGTAAAATTCGTTCATCACATTCTTTAATGCGGCAATATCATTGTTCTTGTTGGCGGTATCCACCCCGTCATTGACGGCGATATACCGCACATTCTTCATCGGGAAATAAATCTCCGTGAAATGCCCGACCTTCAAATGGTCACGCCCCAGACGAGATAAATCTTTCGTGATTACCACATCAATTTTCCCCGCTTCAATGTCATCGAGCATACGGTTAAAATCTGGTCTTTGAAAATTCAAACCGCTCCAACCGTCGTCTACATAAACCTCCACTATCAAAAAGCCGTGTTCCTTTGCATACTGTGTGAGCATTGCTTTCTGCGTTTTGATACTCTCGCTGTCACCTTGCAGCATATCGTCTTTCGACAGGCGGCAGTAGAGAGCTGTCCTTAAAATACTCATTCAGCTCGCCTCCTTTTCTGTTGTTGTGGTTAAATTGTATTCTGGTTCTTTCACAATTTCAAAGGTGTGGACAGAGTGTTTCCCCCGCCGCACCTCGTTTACAAGCAGGGATACGAATACTTCCTGCATATCCAAACCGCCCGAATAGACCGCCTGCACCGTTATTTTGGGGCGTTGTACCGCTTTTGCCATAGGCATATATCCTCCCTTCAAAAAGGAAAAGGAGCGTCCGAAAACGCTCCCAATCCGTGTATAAATTCAATTTTCAAAGTGTGTTTGCAAGGCTTCCAAAAGCTCTTTTGCTTCCGTTTCCGTCAGCGTAATGCCCTTGCCGCATTTCTCCCTGTTAGGAGAGAAGCTACGGATATCGTATTTCGGCTCTGCACCGTTCCACGATATGAGGTTGATTTCTTTTGTATAGCCGCTGTCGCTTTTGGATAAAACGGCGATTTCCTGTTTTATTTCATACTGTATTTCTTTCATTGTCAGACCTGTCCTTTCTTGTATTTACCCGCCGAAAAAGAAGATTTATCGGCTGTCCCTGTTCCGTTTCTTTTGCAATTCACGCTCCAATAGACGGATAATAAAGTCCTCCATCTGCTTTGGTGTTGTGTTTTTCGGGAAGTATTTCCGTATCCTGTCGGCACTGAATTTAATGGTTTCTTTCTGATTGCCCTTTTCCTCTGTCATAATGGCAAAGATGGTATCCATATCAAGCCGCCCCGACTGGCTAAGGCTTTTCATCCGCTGTGCCTGTGAAAGAGAGGGCGTTGCTTCCTCGCTTTCCATTGTGATAAGCAGTTTTTCCTGTTCCTCTTTGCGTAAAAAGGAGAGTTCCACAGCAGGGGTAAGGGCGATTTTTTCTTCGTCCACCATCTGCAAAATCGGCGGTATCAGTTCCGTAAGGCGGATAAACCGCTGTACCGTTGTCTTGCCGACGCCGAATCCCTGTGCCACCATATCGTCTGTCCGCAACTTCGTCCCAACTTGGGACGAAGTTAAATCGGTGCGGAACCCCTGCCGCTTCATCGCTTCCAACTTCATCTTGTAGGCAAAGGCACGCTCCGAGGGGAGAATATTTTCCCTCTGGATATTGCTGTCCACAAGGGTAATAATCGCCCTATCACGGTCTAAGGGCAAAACAAAAGCAGGGACGGTATCTATCCCTGCAAGCTCCGAAGCCCTCACACGCCGCTGTCCTGCGATGACCTCATAACCGTTCCCGTCCTCTTTGGGGCGGGTAATAATCGGCGTTACCATACCAAACTCTTTAATGCTTTCCGCAAGCTCCGTCAGCGTTTCATCTGCCGCCATGTGGAAAGGGTTATCGGGGAACGGGTGCAAATCTGCTATTTTTAATACGGTAAATTCCTGTTTCTTCATTCTGTTTCCTACCTTTCTCTTGACCTGTTTTTATTCTGTTTCTGCAATTCTTCAAGCACCTCTGGAGGGATTTTCTTCAATAACCGCTCCATCTGGCTGTTGGTACGCTGAAGCTCAAATATCTTTTTGTTGGCTTCCCGTACCTTTAATTCCTCCGAATATTTCTCATTCCTCATACGCTCTGCGTAGTCTGCTTCCTGTTCGATTTGCGATTTCAAGCTGTCGATATACGCACTCTGTTTCCCAATTTCCCTTGAAAACTTCTCCACATCGGGCAGCCAAGCGGAAAGTAATTCCAGAGCCTTGTCACGCTTCTTCCCTGCATTAAAGGCGTTGATGTCCGACAAAGCCTGCACGATTTCATCGTACTGCTTATCCAGTCTGCCGCCGAGCTTAAAGAGCCAAGTAGGGATATGCTTCCGCTTTGTTTCCATCGAGGATTGACCTCTTTCAAGCTCATTCCACCGTGAGGACATACGCTCATGGTAGGCGGTCTGCCACTCGGATAAAGATTTCTGGTTGCCTAAAAAGGCTTTTGCCGACAACTTTTTCTCTGGCGTTATCGGAACAAAGCAAAGGTGCATATGGGGCGTTTTCTCGTCCATATGCACCACGGCGGAGAGGATATTCTGTTTTCCCACACGCTCCGAGAGGAACTCTAAAGCCCTTGTAAAATACTCTTTCTGTTCTTCTGGTGGTAAACTGTTCATAAATTCTGGCGAAGCGGTAATGAGGGTTTCCACCATCATCACGCTGTCACGCCGCACCTTGCATCCTGCTTCTTTTACCATACGGTTGATTTCTTTTTTGTAGGTGTATCTGGGCGGCGGTACAAGGTGGTAATTGTCTTTTGAGCGTTCCGTATCTATATCTGGATTGCTCTTGTAGGCTTCTTTTTTTCGCTCGTTGTGGCGTTCACAGGAAGCTACAGAGCCTGCCTTGCGTTTCTGGAAACGCAATATTGCATAAGGCATAACTGCCATTCCTCCAATCTGTAATGGTATGATAATCGGTGCGTCTGCCCGACGGGGTGACAGCGGTGACGGTGATGACGGTTATTTTAGGATACCCCCGCCGCTGTCATCCCTTACGGGAGAACACCCCGTAAACGCAAGGTGCAGGCGTGGGATTTCCTCGCCCTTTCTCGGCTCGTAAATCCACCCCTGCGGTCAGAAAAATCCTCCGATTTTTCCGACTGCGTTTACAGGGTGTAACACACTACAC
>CAZMFF010000077.1:0-4771 GCA_964565505.1 uncultured Acutalibacter sp.
GCTTGAGATCATCACCTATATGAGAAAACGGATGGATGATAAATCCAAGGAGACGGGGCTCAACTTTACCCTGCTTGCCACCCCGGCAGAGGGCCTTTCCGGCACCTTTGTGCGCATCGACCAGAAGAAATTCGGGAAGATCCCCGGCGTCACTGACCGGGATTACTACACCAATTCCTTCCATATTCCGGTGTATTATCCCATCAACGCCTTTGAAAAGATCAAAAAGGAGGCGCCCTTCCATGCCCTTACCAACGCAGGGCATATCAGCTATGTGGAATTGGACGGCGACGTGTGCAAAAATATCGACGCCTTTGAAAGCGTGATCCGCTGCATGAAGGAGGCAGGGATCGGCTATGGCTCGGTAAACCATCCGGTGGACAGAGACCCTGTCTGCGGGTATAACGGCATTATCGACGATGTATGTCCCCGCTGCGGAAGACACGCGGGAGAAGGCGTGCCGGTAAAGAAGCTGATGGAGCTGCGGAAGAAATATCACGATGTGCCGGATTACTCCAGCCTGATCCGATAAAATTTTTCTGGACAAATCCAGCGGTTGCGGTTATAATAAAAACAGAAACTATTCTTGATTTTAATTATGTAAGGGAGGCACATAAAATGGCAGCGAAAAAAACAGTGAAAGCGGCAAAAAAAGAAGTTCTGGTGGGAGAAGGACGGGATTTTGAGCGGATCCGCCGGATCACCGGATATCTGGTGGGCACGATGGATCGTTGGAACAACGCGAAAAGAGCGGAAGAGAAGGACCGGGTCAAGCATACCCTTGCTTCCAAATAAGAGGAAAAATGCGCATTTTACTCACCAATGACGACGGCATTGGTTCCCCCGGGCTTGTTTTCCTGAGGGATGCCCTGAAAGAGCGGCATGAAGTGGTTTTGGCCGCTCCCTCAGGGGAGCGCAGCGCGGTGGGCCACGGGATCACTTTGGACCGCCCCCTCTTTGTCAGGAGGCTTTCCGGGGATGAGGAGAGCTATGAGATCTCCGGCACGCCGGCAGACTGTGTTCGTTTGGGGCTGGGCCCTTTGCGGGGCGATCCGGTAGACCTGGTGATTTCCGGCCCGAACCGGGGCTATAACCTGGGGTTCGATCTCTTTTATTCCGGCACGGTAGGGGCCGCTATGGAAGCCGCCATGCAGGGGAAAAAGGCGATCGCCTTGTCTGCCTCTCCAAAGGCGGACCCCAAGGAGGTTGTCAGAATTTTTCTGAAGCTTTTTTCTCAGCTGGACCCCCAAAAGGACATCGGCGAGGTGCTCAACATCAATGTCCCGCCTCTGCCCTTGGAGAAGCTTAGCGGCGTGCGTTGGGCGCCCCAGGCGCTTTCCTTTCCCTGGTGTGACCGGTACGAGTGCCGCACCTCTCCCTGTGGGCAGGAGTATTATTGGGTACACGGTACAGAAAACGCTTTGGAGAGCGCGGAGGTTTCGGATATTTCCGGGATCGGGGAGGGCGCGGTCACGCTGACGCCCCTTTCCTTTTCCCTTACCCAGGAAGCGGGTTTTCGGGAAAAGGCGCTGACATTGTAGACCGGCGGACGGGGATTCCCGTCCGCTTTTTGTAAAAACGGAGAAAAGGAGGAGCGTTTTTGTGAGCGGAAAGTTGAAGGTCGCCGGGATCGTGCCGGAGTCCATCGTAGACGGCAGGGGGATCCGCTATACGGTATTTGTGCAGGGCTGCCCCCATCACTGCCCGGATTGTCATAATCCGGAGACTCATCCCTTTGAGGGCGGCACCCCCATGGAGGTGGAGGAGATCTTTGAAGAGTTCCGGAAGGATCCTATTTTGAAGGGGATCACCTTCAGCGGCGGAGAGCCCTTCTGTCAGGCAGGGGTCCTGGCGCAGCTTGCCAGGCTGGTGCACAAGGCCGGAAAGGATGTGACCGTGTACAGCGGCTGGACCTATGAAGAGCTTTGCGCTATGGAAGACGAGGGCGTGAAGGCTCTTCTGGAGGAGACAGATATGCTGGTGGACGGGCCTTATCTCAAAGAGCAGCGGAATCTGGAGCTTTCCTTCCGTGGCAGTGAGAACCAGCGGCTCATTGATGTGAAACGAACCAGATCAGAGGGGAAATTGGTGTTATTTGAAGACTGACGAGGCTTTTGAAAAGCCAGTGCTGAAGGAGGGAGAAGAGGATGGCAGAATTTTTTGAAATGCTGATGGTGGTGTCTTTCGGGATATCCTGGCCGCTGAATATTGTAAAATCCCTGCGCTCCAAGACGGCAAAGGGAAGAAGCGCCGCCTTTACGGTGCTGATCCTGATCGGCTATGTATGCGGTATTATCAGCAAGCTTACATCTGACAAGGGGCTTACCTACGTGTTTGTGTTTTATGTGATCAATCTGGTGATGGTGTCCGTCGACCTGGGCCTTTATTTCCGCAACCGGAAGCTGGACGCCCAGCGGGACCTGCAAAAGGGCTGATATCGGGCCTTAGAATCAAAAAAGGGGAAGCAGAAATGGAAAGTAAGTTTTTCACAGCGGAGAAGCTCTATGAAAATGTGACGCTGATCCGCGGGCTGGCGGGAGAGAACTGCTATCTTATCGAGGGCAGAGAAAAGGCCATGCTGATAGACAGCCTCACCGGAGTGGGGAGCCTTAAGGCCTTTGTGCGGGAGCTTACCGATCTGCCCATGGTGCTGGTAAACACTCACGGCCACGGAGATCACTGCGGGGGCAACTTCGAGTTTTCCCGGTGTTATATTCATCCGGCGGATATCCCCACGCTGTATGACGGTTTCGGAAAGGGCGTACAGGGCCGGTATGACTTTGCCATGGAGGGGAAACGGGCAAAACAGATGAAGAACCCGCCCACTCTGGAAGACATGATCCCCTCCCGCCCTATGGAGACCTTTCCCATCGGCGATGGAGATGTGTTTGACCTGGGCGGCGTCAGGCTGGAAGTGATCGAGGTGCCCGGACACACCAAGGGCACGGTGGTCTTTTTGGATCGGGACAGGCGGGTGGTCTACTCCGGAGACGCCTGCAATGCCAACACCCTTTTGTGCACGGCGAGCTCTGTGACCGTGGAGGAGTACCGGGAGGGGCTCCTGCATTTTCAAAGCTTCCTGCCCTGCTTTGACGGAATGTACGGCGGCCACAGTGTGGGGCTGGTGCCCAAGGTGATCGTGGAAGAGGCTTTAGAGCTGTGTGATGAGATCCTGGAGGGCCGGGACAGCCGGGTGGAGCTTGCAAGCCGAGGCCGGCCCTGTTACTATGCAAGGCCCTTCCACGCAGACTATCTCCGGGACGACGGAAAGCTGGCAAATATCGCTTATACCCTGGAGAATATCAGGAAATAAGCATGAGATCGCAAAGGAACCGGATCAGTTGGGAGAGCTCTGTTTTACAGAGCTCTTTTTTCCTTGAGCCGGGGGAAGAGCCGGTCAGACGCACCAAAAGAGCCAGAGGGCCGAAAAAAAGAAAGTGGAAAAAATTTACAAAAACATTCCTGAACTATCTTTCTTTTTTTCTTTTTCGCTAGTATAATAAGGCTGCGAACCAAAATAAAAAGGAGGATCATTCTGATGGCAAAGATAATCGGAAGGCCTGCCCTTCCCAATATGCCCTGGCAGGACAAGCCCCAGGGATGTGATAAACCCGTTTGGCGGTACGACCACAACCCCATTATCAAAAGGGACGCGATCCCTACCTCCAACAGCATTTTCAATTCTGCCGTCGTGGTGTTTGGAGACGCCTATGCGGGAGTTTTCCGCTGCGATAACAGAGGCGTAGAGATGGATATCTTCGCCGGCTTTTCCAAGGACGGGATCCATTGGGAGATCAACCACGATCCCATTGTTTTCGAAGGGGAAAAGGATGTGGTGCGCAAGGAGTATCGGTACGATCCCCGTGTCTGCTTTATTGAGGACCGGTATTATATCACCTGGTGCAACGGCTATCACGGCCCCACCATCGGCATCGGCTATACCTTTGATTTCAAAACCTTCTATCAGCTGGAAAACGCCTTCCTGCCCTACAACCGCAACGGCGTCCTGTTCCCCCGGAAGATCGGCGGAAATTATGCCATGGTCAGCCGTCCCAGCGACACGGGGCACACGCCCTTCGGCGATATCTTCTACAGCGAGAGCCCGGACCTCACCTTCTGGGGCAAGCACCGCTATGTATTCGGTACGGCGGGCGGATGGCAGTCTAAAAAAGTAGGCCCCGGCCCCACCCCCATTGAGACGGATGAAGGCTGGCTGATGATCTATCACGGCGTGCTCAATTCCTGCAACGGCTTTGTCTATCGCTTCGGCGTGGCCCTGCTGGATATCGACCGCCCCTGGATCGTGAAAGAGAGAGGCAATTTCTATGTGTTTGGCCCGGAGGAGCAGTATGAGCTTACCGGCGACGTGCCCAATGTCACCTTCCCCTGCGCGACGCTGACAGACCCTGAAACCGGCCGTATCGCCATCTATTACGGCGCTGCCGACACAGTTACCGGCCTTGCCTTTACCACGGTGGATGAATTGCTTTCCTATATGAGAAAGTATCCCATGAAGGTAGGGGATCAGGAAAATAAGTAAAAACGGAAAGTCGCTTTTTGAGAATTTTGCACACAGAAAGGTCCCCTTGGTTTTCTGATTGAGAAAATCAAGGGGATCTTCACTGAACCGATAGCTTCTGTGCAAGACTGCCCCTTCGAAACGCGGGCATGGCTTTTTGCCGGCGGCGTTTGCCCCGAAAGCCCGGTGAATAGGAAAGTGTAAGTTTGTCAATGATCTTGGACAGAGAAGGAGGCCAGGAATTCAATAGGA
>CAZMFF010000078.1:0-4464 GCA_964565505.1 uncultured Acutalibacter sp.
TGTGGAAGCCGAAGGTCACATCGGTGCCCCAGATATCGTTGTCGATGGTCTTGGGCAGGTGGATGACGCTGAGGCCCTCCTCCCGAAGAAGGTTGGCGGTCTTCTGCGTGCCGTTTCCGCCCAGGATGATAAGGCAGTCCAGCTTCATTTTTTTGTAGTTTTCCTTCATGGACTTTACCTTGTCCACGCTGTTTTCATCGATGACCCGCATGGTCTTAAAGGGCTGGCGGGAGGTCCCGAGCAGGGTGCCGCCCAAGGTGAGGATCCCGGAAAAATCTTCGCTTGCCATCAGCTTGTATTCCCCGAAGATAAGTCCCTTGTAGCCGTCCTTGATGCCGTAGATCTCCACATTTTTTCCGAATTCCTCATAGAGCCCCTTTGCAACGCCCCGAATGGCGGCGTTCAGGCCCTGGCAGTCTCCTCCGCTGGTTAAAATACCGACTCTTTTCATAGTGTGGATCCTTCCTTTCTGTATTTTTTATGTTTTCGTTTTTTAGGGGTGATAGGAAAAATGCCGTTTACCTGCTTTTCGGCGCAGAGTGGATGGGGATCAGGGGGCTGTCTTCGTCTGTTTTCTCAAGCTTCTGCATCCGCTCCTGTGCCCGGCGGTAAAAGGTGAGCTGGCTGGAAAAGGCGCTCTTTCCCCGGCGGTCCGCATGCAGATAGGAGGTGTCCGGCTGCATCAGACGGGCGTTGGTGTTGTCCTGCCAGAAGGTATCGAGGATCTGGAAAGCGCGGGCCTTCAGGTCTTCGTCTTCAATGGGAAATACCAATTCGATGCGGCGGTCCAGATTCCTGGGCATCCAGTCGGCGCTGCCCATATAGATCTGGGGGTCTCCTCCGTTTTCGAACCGGAAGATCCTGCTGTGCTCCAGCAGCCGCCCTACAATGCTGAGGACCGTGATGTTTTCACTGATCCCGGAAAGCCCGGGGATCAGGCAGCAGATGCCACGCACCACCAGACGCACGGGAACGCCTGCCTGAGAGGCCTCGTAGAGCAGGGAGATCAGCTCCGGGTCCACCAGAGAGTTGACCTTGGCGGTGATGCCGCAGGGCAGGCCCTTTCGCGCGTTTTCGGTCTCCGCTTTGATTTTCTGGCAGAAGAAGCTGCGCATACCGTGGGGCGCCACCACAAAGCGGCGGTACTGCGGGGGGCGGGAATAGCCGGTGATCACGTTGAACAGGGAAGAGGCGTCAGCGCCGTACTGGCTGCTGCAGGTGAAAAGGCCGATATCCGTGTAGATCCGGGCGGTGGAGTCGTTGTAATTCCCCGTGCCCAAATGGAGATAACGGCGGATCCCGTCCTCCTCGTTTCGCACCACCAGGGCGATCTTGCAGTGGGTCTTTAAGCCGTGCAGCCCGTAGATGACATGGCATCCCGCCTTTTCCAGCTTCTGGGCCCAGTTGATATTGTTTTCCTCGTCAAAGCGCGCCTTCAGCTCTACCAGCACCGTGACCTGCTTCCCGTTTTCCGCCGCTTTGATCAGCGCGGCGATAATGGGGGAATTGCCGCTGACCCGGTAAAGCGTCTGCTTGATGGCAAGCACGTTTTCATCGGTCGCCGCCTGTTCGATAAATTTTACCACGCAGTCAAAGCTCTCGTAGGGATGGTGTACCAGGCGGTCCTTTTTCCGGATCGCCGCGAAAATATCCTCTTCGCCCCAGAAATCGCAGGCGGGCGTTACCGGGCGGATGGGCTTGAAGCAAAGCGCCTCGCACCCGGGGATGCCGGCGAACTTGGAAAAAAAGGTGAGGTCCAAGGGGCCGGAGACCTCGTAGATCTCGCTTTTTTTGATTTTCAGCATATCGACGAGAAAGGCGCGCAGGTCTTTGTCGCACTTCTGCAAAAGCTCCAGGCGCACCGGGCGTCCGCGGGATCTGCGCTTGATGGATTTTTTCACTTCGCTCATAAAATCCTCGGCTTCCTCGTCGATCTCCAGATCCGAGTCCCGGGTGATCCGGAAAGGTGAGGCGGCCTTGATATCATGCAGCTCAAAAAGCTCGGAAAGCTTCTCCGTGATGATCTCCTCCAGAAGGACAAAGGAGCGGCCGTCTTCCTCCGGAAGCTCCAGAAATCGGGGGAGAATGGAGGGAACCTGCACGATGGCAAAGCATTTTTCACGCTCTCCCTTCTTTCCCTTCTCCTTTCCGCGCAGGGACACGGCGATATTCAGAGACTTGTTGGCAAGCAGAGGGAACGGGCGGCTGCCGTCCACCGCCAAGGGGGTGAGAACGGGAAACAGCACCTTGTGAAAGTATTCCGAGATATATTCCCGCTGCGCTTCCTTCATCTCCTCGCAGGAGAGAAACCGGATGCCGTGCTTTGCCATGACGGGGGCGATGGAGCGGTGCAGGCAGGAATACTGTTTTTCCATAAAGCGGTGGGTTTTCTCCTCCAGCTGCTTCAAAAGCACCTCAGGGGAGAGGTCAAAGGGCTCTCGGCCCTTGTAGCCGGAATTTACCTGAGCCTTGACTCCGGCCACCCGGACCATGAAGAACTCATCCAGATTCGAGCCGGTGATGGCCAGAAAGCGCAGGCGTTCCATCAGGGGGTTCTCCTTTTTAAAGGCCTCCTCCAGCACGCGGGCGTTAAAATCCATCCAGCTCAATTCCCGGTTGTAATAGGGCAAATTCTTTTCAACCATATTCCATCTCTTTCCTTTCTCGCAAAACGGGATTTATCTGACAGAACTCGGGTCATTCCAATATTTTGGGCCGTCCCTGACCTTGTCTGATATCCAGCATCTGAACTTATTCAGGGGACCAGCTGGAACTTTACGGACAGCTCCGGAGAAAGGCCGAAGGCTTTCCGGAAAAATTCAGAGGCTTCCTCAAACGCCCATTTTTCCAGCAGGCAGCTGCCGTGAGAGGTGAGCGCGCGAAACAGCACCCGGTCCTCCTCCAGGGATACCCGAAGCTCGGAGAGCTTCCCCCGGTGAGATTTGTCCAGAGCGTTCGCCGCGCGGAAAATGGCGGAAAGCTTCGAGATCGCGATCTGCTTTTCTTCAGGCAGCAGGGAGAAATCCAGGTTTTCCTCAATACCGGCGGAGTCGGAAACGCTTCCGGCCACAAAAGCCACCTCCTTGATCTGAGCCCGGGTAAGCCCGAAAAGATCCATCTCACGGATCAGGTCGCGGGTGCAGCGGTCGTGGCTTCCGGCATTGATGAAGCTTCCGCAGCTGTGAAGCAGGGCGGCAAGCTCCAGCACAAGCCGCTCTGAAGAGCCCAGGCCGTGGATCTTTTTGAGCTTGTCAAAGATCTTGCAGGCAAAAGCGCTGACCCGCTTTGCGTGGCTGAGATCCACGCCGAATCTCTGGGCCAGGATCTCGGCGCAGGCCCTGGAGCTCTCCGCCAGCCAAAGCTTCCATTCTCCCGCCCCTTTCGAAGCGAGCAGCCGGCGGGCGACCGCCTGGGAGAGCTCTGTCTGAGAGGAGAGAATCCGCCCTGCCTTCGGCTGAAAGCGCAGCAGCCCGTGATAGATCACAAGGGCGAAATAGATGAGAGAGGCCTTCTCCAAGGGCATATCATAGCGCTGGGAGACGCCCTGCGCCGTCATGGAGCGGACCGTCTGATACAGGGAGGAAAGCTTATCGCGGCTGATCCAGTACCGGCCGTTTTCCTCCTTAGCGCCGCACAGCCTTTGGATCTCTCCCATTTCAGAGCCGGTGAAGATCAGGTTTTCAATGGGAAACTCCGGGATATGGATCCGGCCAAAGAGGGTGTCCAGATATTCCTCCGCCACAAAGGGGGAATCGTCCGTCTCGCGGTAAAGGTGAGAGATCAGATCGTGCAGCTTTAAGGTGCCGACGGGGATGTTCTGGGAAAAGACCACTCGCCGGCCGTCGTATACCGAGATCCCCACGCTGCCGGGGCCTACGCAGGCGATGAGGGAGTACCGGTCGCAAAGCAGCCCCGGGCCCTCCAAATGCCTGACAGCCTCGAAGCAGAGAAGCGCCCGTTCCTCGCTTTCCTCCAAAATGGACACCTCCGCGCCGTTTCTCACCCTGAGCTGGTCAGAGACCAGAGCGCGGTTTTTCGCCTCCCGCAAAGCGGCGGAGGAGATCACCCTGGGCTTTTCAATGCCGTAGGAAAGCAGGGCGCAGGAGAATTTCTGAAGCACGCCGGAAAGCTCTCTCAGGCTTTCGAAGCTGATGCTGCCGGTTTCAAATACATCGTGTCCCAGATGCACGGGGTATTCCAGCAGGTCCAGGATGGAAAGATCTCCCTTTTTCAGCTCTGAAACCTGCATTTTGACGCTGTCCGGACCGATCTCGATGACGGCCGCCGCGCGGGCCGGATATTTCTTGTTCAAGCCGATTTCACTCCAAATCATGAAAAGTCAGGTCTTTCTAAAATTATAGCAAACCCCAAGGCGAGATTCAATGAAGGATCTGCCTTTTTCTCGATTTTTCCTGTAGGACTACAATAGATATTGGACAAAGGAGAAAAGAAAAAGGGAAAAGG
>CAZMFF010000079.1:0-4460 GCA_964565505.1 uncultured Acutalibacter sp.
GACGGCAAATCCGCCTAGAGAAGGAAAACATGACGATACCAAAAGACAACAGCCAGCTGAAGAAAGCCAGACAGCTTCGCAGGGAAATGACACCCCATGAGCGCAAGCTCTGGTATCTTTTTCTTCGGAAATATCCAGTAAAAATTTATAAACAGCGAGTTATCGGAAGATTTATCGTGGACTTTTATTGCGCATCTGCCAAGCTGGTCATCGAAGCGGACGGATCTCAGCATTATGAATCTCAGGGATCAACTTATGATTCTGAGCGTTCCGAATTTTTGGAGGGACTTGGCTTGAAGGTTTTGCGGTTTTCCAACCGGGAGATCGACAGAGAATTTCATAGTGTGTGTACACAAATCGACTTTACCATTCAAAACCGGATGAAAGACCCTCTCAGTCACCTTCGGTGATAGAGTCTCGCCCGCCCTCTCCGTCGCGGCTATGCCGCGCCACCTCTCCCAGAGGGAGAGGCAAGAAGGTCTAACCACCCATATCTAAAATCTAACCACTAACGACTAAAAACTAAAAGCCGCCCCTTGATAAACAAGGGGGGCTTTTCTAATATCCAGCATTCAGCAACTAACGATCCCGGTCCCTTTCAAAACGGATCCCGGCCTTTTTTCGGATGCCCTCCAGCAGCTTTGCCGCCTTGAGGGCCAGAGCCTTGCAGGACTCATATTCCTCTTTGTATTTTTTGGGCTCTGTGATAAAGCGGTAGAAATCCCTGGCTTCCCAGCCCATCATCCGGTGCTTTTCTTCCGCGTCCTGGAAAATGGATTCCGTTTTCCCGTCCCGCCCCTGAAAGGTGATTCCGGAAAGATGTGAGATGGAAGCGACCGTCACCGTGCCCTCGCTGCCCTGGAACTCAGAGTTTTCCGTGGCGTCGCCGATCTTGGAATAGGTGATGACGGCAGTGGTTTCCGGATACTTCAGGAGAACGGCGCCGCAGCCGTCCGCTCCGCTTGACAGGAAGGAGGCTTCGGCGTGAAAGCTCTCCGGCTCTCCCAACAGGGCAAGGGCGGGGTAGATGCAATAGATCCCCAGATCCATCAGCGCTCCGGTTTCCAGGCTGGGATTGAAGATATTGGGCAGTTCTCCCTTTTCAAAGGACTCCCATTTGGAAGAGCGCCTGCAAAAATCGATTTTCACAAGAGACAGCTTCCCGGCCTTTTTCACCGCGTCCTCCAAAAGCCTTCTCTGGGGAAGGTGGAGAAAGAGAATGGCCTCCAAGAAGATCAGCCCTTTTTTGTCTGCAAGCTCGTAGAGCTCCTTCACTTCACGCTCCCTTGCGCACAGGGGCTTTTCGCAGATCACATGCTTGCCGTGCTCTAAAAAGGTTTTGGCCTGTTCAAAGTGAAAAGCATTGGGGCTTGCAAGATATACAGCGTCGATAAGGGTCGAGCGCGCCATTTCTTCCAGGGAAACAAACACGCAAGACGCGCCGTGCTTTTCGGCAAATTCCTCGCCTCGTTCCCTTGTGCGGGAATAGACCGCGGAAAGCTCCCAAAGTCCGCTTTCCTTTGCGCCGCCTATATATTCGTCCGTGATCCATCCGGAGCCCACCGTTCCAAATCGCAGCATGAGAGAATCCTTTCTGTTTTCCTCTGTTTGAAGGAAATTACATTATTTTTTCCACAGCGGTCTTTAGAATATCCTTGATCTTGACCATGTCCTCCAGCACCACATATTCCTGCTTCCCGTGGGCGTTGCAGCCGCCGGTGCACAGGTTGGGGCAGGGCAGCCCCAGATAGGAGAGCCGCGCTCCGTCCGTTCCTCCGCGGATGGGAACGGTCACCGGCGTTACCCCATGCTCCAGCATGGCCTCTTCCATCACCTTGACGATCTCCATCCTGGGAAGGATCTGCTCTTTCATATTGTAGTAGGTGTCCTTTAAGGTAAGGGTCACCGGCTTGGAGGGGTACTTGGCGTTGAGAAACGCGGCGGCGTCTCTCATCAGCTGCTTTTTCTCTTCAAACAGCTCTTTGTCATGATCCCGGATCAGAAATTGCAGGGTGGTGCTTTCCACAGTCCCCGCCATCTCGTCCAGATGGATAAAGCCCTCGTAGCCCTCTGTGTGCTCCGGCACAGCCGCTTTCGGCATCAGAGAGCAGAATTCCAGGCCCACCGCCATGGAATTGAGCATTTTTCCTTTCGCACTGCCGGTGTGGATGCTTCTGCCCTCGATCTGCACCTTGGCTGAGGCGGCGTTGAAATTCTCATATTCCAGCTCTCCCAGGGCGCCTCCGTCCACCGTATAGGCAAAGTCGCACCCGAAGGCCTCCACATTGAAATGATCTGCGCCCTCTCCGATCTCCTCGTCCGGGGTAAAGGCCAGCTTGATGGGGCCGTGAGGCTTCTTTTCCCGAAGAAGCTCGAAGGCGGCGCAGAGGATCTCGGCGATCCCCGCTTTATCGTCTCCGCCCAAAAGCGTAGTTCCGTTTGTAGTGATCAGGGTCTTTCCCGCTTGCCCGGCAAGGTGGGGGAAATCCTTGGGAGAGAGGGAAAGCTTTTCTCCCAGAGAGATCACGCCTGCGTCATAGTTTTCTATGACCTGGGGGCGGATGTTTTCCCCGGAAACACCGCCGTAGGTGTCCATATGGGCAATGAGGCCCACCGTGCTTTTCCGGGAAGCATCTGTGGCGGGGATCGAGCCGTACACATAGCCGAACTCGTCCAGATGGGCGTCCTCGATGCCCATTTCCTTCATCAGCTCCACAATATGCGCGCCCAGCACCTTCTGGCCGGGCGTGCTGGGGGTGGAGCCGCTTTTCTCGTCAGAGGCGGTGGGGTAGGAAACAAGGTCTAAAAATACCTCTTTTACATCCATTGCTCTGTCTCCTTTCCTTTGAAAAAAAGGGTTTGAAGCTTTTGTCTCAGGCTTCTTCCCAATAGCGCTTTAAATTGGCAAGGCCGATGCGAAGGGCGTCTGAAGGGGGCTCCATCCCCTCGAATTCGATGGCGATGGTCCCGTCAAAGCCCGCGGCCTTCAAAAGGTGCAGGCACTGCTTGACGGGGACGCTGCCGTGTCCCACAATGGTGCCGCGCAGATAATTGCCCCCTCTGGTCCGAAAGCTCCCTTCGCCGGGGTCTTGTGCGCCAAAGGGCTTATAGATAAAGTCTTTGGCATGGACATATCTGACATAGGGCGCCACCCTGGCGGTGGCCGCAGCCGGGTCCTCATCGGCGCACAGGAAGTTTCCGATATCGCACAGAAGCCCGAAGTTCGGGTGGTCCACCGCGTTGTAAAGGGCCTCCACTCTTTGAGAATCCTGAGAGAAAAAGCCGTGGTTTTCCGTCATGGTGGCAACGCCCTTTTCCTGGGCGTAGGCGGCCACCTCCCGGCAGGCGTCGGAAAGCTTCGGCAGAAGGGAGAAATAGCTGCGGTAATTCCCGGAGTTCCTCGCATAGCCCTGGGTCACATCATGGCGCATTCTGGGCGCGCCCAAGGCTGCCGCCGCGTCCACCCAGCCCTTGACCCGGGCGATCTCCTTTTCGGTATTCTGGCCGCTTCCGTTTAAAAAGTCTGCGCCCACGGCCAGCGACGAGATGGGAAGCCCCATTTCCTTCGCGGCTTTTTTTAAGCTCTTTGCCTGAGAGAGCAGTTCCTCCTTCGCGTCAAAGTTTACAAAGTCCACCGCTTCCACGGCGTCGAAGCCCAGCTCCTTTGCCTGCTGCAGGGCGTCTTGCGAAGTCATCTTTCCCGTTCGGATCGCGCTCCAGAAGCTATAGAGGCTCACTGAAAATTTCATGGTATCGATTTCCTTTCCAATATTTTTTCCCGAAAGGCCTGGCTCAAGATCTAATCGCCGAAGCTGATGCCGATCTGCCGGGCGGCCCGGATCTCGTCACAGTCCACCGGGACAGACTTGAGCTTTCCGGCTGCCTCTTCCAGCGGGACCGGCACCGTTAAGCCGTTTACCATTCCCACCATCACGCCGAAGGTCTTTTCCTTGACAAAGCGGGCGGCCGTTGCACCTAAACGGGTACACAGCACCCGGTCGTAAGCGCAGGGGCTGCCGCCGCGCTGGAAATGGCCGGGCACGCAGACGCGGATCTCGTTGTCAATCTTGTCCTGCAGCTCTTCGGCGATGCGGTAGACGATGGAGGGGTGCTGGAAATCCGCTCTGGCCTTTTTGAATTCCTTTTTGGAAAGGGCGGCCTCCTCCTTGGAAATAGCCCCCTCCGCCACGGCCAGAATGGAGAATTTCTTTCCTTTTTCAATGCGGTTGTTGAGAGTTTTGGCCACCTTGTTGATATCGTAGGGGATCTCCGGCAGCAGGATGATATCCGCCCCTCCGGCGATACCGGCGGAAAGGGTGAGCCAGCCCACCTTGTGGCCCATCACCTCCACGATGAAAATACGCCCGTGAGAGGTGGCGGTGGTGTGGATGCAGTCGATCACATTGGTTGCGATCTCCACCGCGCTGTGGAAGCCGAAGGTCACATCGGTGCCCCAGATA
>CAZMFF010000080.1:0-4417 GCA_964565505.1 uncultured Acutalibacter sp.
CTCCTATTGAATTCCTGGCCTCCTTCTCTGTCCAAGATCATTGACAAACTTACATACAGGCCGTAATTTGTGAAAAAAGGCCACTTGAAAATTTCCGGCCTAAATGCTATACTATAATACGGATTTCATAGGCAATCAACGACACATGCAGCGCATTTGCGCGTAAGTCTGATTACGGTACAGATGTGCGGTGTGTGTTGATATTTGATGTATTTTCAGCACATGCAGACGCATGTGCTGTTTTTTTGCCCTAAATCAAGGAGGTCACTATGGAAAACTCAAATTATCTTGGCACCGAAAAGGTGGGGACATTGCTGCGAAAGTTTGCTATCCCCTGTATCTGCTCCCTGATTATCTCTTGCCTTTACAACATTGTCGATCAGATTTTTGTCGGCAATGGCGTAGGCTATCTGGGTAACGCTGCCACTGGCGTTATTTTCCCGATTACGGTTGTGGGCTGGGGATTGAGCCTGTTTTTTGGTGATGGAGCCGCCGCCGCATTGAGCGTTTCTTTGGGGCGGGGAGAAACGAAAGAAATTCACAGGAGCGTAGGGGGAGCGGTTCTTGGCTCTTTTCTCTCCGGCGTAGTCGTTATCGTTATTGCCTACTTGTGGGGCGATAGTCTGCTCCGGTTGATTGGAGCAACAGACGCAAATATCCAAATGGCGCATGATTACGGAGTCATTATCTTTGCCATGATGCCCCTTGCTATGACGCAGAACACATTAGCGTCCATCATTCGAGCAGACGGCAGCCCCAAATACGCGATGGCGGCAATGCTGACTGGTGCAATTATCAACATCATTGGCGACCCGGTAGCAATTTTTGTACTGGACATGGGCATTAAGGGCGCGGCATGGGCTACCATTTTAGGGCAGTTCGTCAGCTTTGTTATTTGCGCCGCCTATTTGGGACGTTCCAAGACTTTCCGGGTAAAGGCCAGCAGCTTCAAGCCAAGCTCCGCCCTTTTGAAGCCAGTTATGGCTTTGGGGACTTCCAGCCTGTTGACACAGCTTTCTATTGTAATTATCACCGTAGTCAATAATATCCTGCTGGTGAAATACGGCGCACAGTCGCTTTACGGCGCGGACATTCCTTTGGCGGCGTTTGTCGTGATTATGAAGCTCTTTCAAATTGTCCTCAATATTGCTATTGGCATTGCCGCTGGCGCACAGCCCATTGTAGGTTACAATTACGGCGCAAAGAACTATGATCGGGTGCGAGAGCTGCTGAAACTGATGATTAAGTGGACGGTTATCGTTGGCCTGATCTGCATGGTTCTCTTTGAAGCTGTCCCAGGTGTATTCATTCGTATGTTCGGCTCGGCGGATGACCCGATTTACTTTGATTTCGCCGTACTGTGCTTGCGGATTTACCTTTCCCTTATCCTCATTACCTGTGTGCAGAAAGTTTGTGCCATCTTCTTGCAGTCTATCGGCAAAGCAAAGGCTGCCGCCCCATTGTCGATTTTGCGGGACGCGCTATTGATCGTTTTCTCCCTGCTGATTCCTGTTTTCTTAAGCGTTACTGGAATTTTCTGGGCCGCGCCGATTGCGGACATCTTAGCCATCGTGATTACTGCTGCGGTTATGATTCGGGTGTGGAAAGAATTAAGCCGCAGCAATCATGCCCAAGAGCCTACGGCAGCAATTCAGCCCTCGCGTCAGGGTGCAATTATTACGATTGCAAGAGAACATGGTTCCGCAGGAAAGCGAATTGGACAGTTGGTGGCGCAGCGTTTGAATATCCCTTGTTACTATAAAGAGCTGGTAGCCGTTGCAGCCCAAGAAAGCGGTCTGGCGCAGGAATTTATCTCCGGTATCAATTCAGATGAAAACGCTGTTATGCGGGAGCTGTATCTCTCTACCGACCCTGTTAAACGAGCTATCGCCGCACAGGGCGCAGCTATCCGCAAAATTGCAGACGCGGGTTCTTGCGTCCTCATAGGCCGTTCGGCAGATTATGTACTGCGGAATTACAAAGATGTGGTGCGCATTTTTATCCACGCCCCCAAGAGCTATCGAGAGAAAAAGGTAATGGAAATGTACGGGGACAGCCCGGAAGCCGCCAAAAAGAGTATTGCACGTTCTGACGCAGCCAGGGCAGCTTATTACAAGAGTGTTTCCGGCCAGGAATGGGGCGACCCCCACGGATATGAGTTGTGTATTGACGCTTCTATGGGAGAGGACGCCGCTGCGAGCTTGATTTGCGACTATATTAACCGAATGAGCAAGCTATAAAATCAGATTCCTAACCTGCCAGTGACAGCTTGGCAAGTGCGGCGGCTGACAGGAGACAGCCGCCATGAAGCACAGACCGATTCGACGATTTCCAGCAGGAAACGCACTACCGCAAAAAAGCACCCTCACTGTCAAGGGCTGTTTCGGCCTTGAAGATGAATTATACTGTGTAGGACAAGAGCACATTGCTTCCAAAAACCGCCCGATGGGATTATACCCTGCCGGGCGGTTTTTGTCGTTTCACGCCATCTGCCCTATGAGCGGAAAGGGAGTACCCCACCGAAGAATCCCCCCACAGAAAGGGGGTGAACAAGATGGAAGTAGCCCACCGCAAGTTTGGTAACGAATGGGGGCAGTTTGACCGCTACTGCAAGCTGGTACTGTACCATGAAGCCATTGACTATCTCCGGGAATTGCAGCGGAAAAGCGACCATGAAAAGCCGCTGGACGCGCTTTCCCCGGAAGAATGGGACAAGCTCTCTACGGTAGACCGCTACCCCAGCGACAGCTTTGTGTTTTCGTCGCATGGGTGCAGCCTGTATATCGACAATGAGCTTGTCGCCGCCGCCTTTGCCGATCTGCCCCAGCAGGAGCAAAGCATTTTGATTCTGTGCTTTGTGCTGGATATGGCGGAGGGCGAGATAGGCCGCGTCATGGGAATGTCCCGGAGTGCCGTACAGTGGCATAGGACAAGCACCCTCAAACAACTGCGGACAAAATTACTGGCCTTCATGCCAAAAGGAGGTTGACGCGAATGAAACAGCCCATTTTCAAAGGCCGGGATCCTTTGCCGGATTCTGTGATCGACGCAGCTTGCGCCGGGGATTCCGAAGCAATGGAACTTGTGCTGCTGCACTATGACGGCTACATAAACAAGCTGTGTACCCGGACGCTCTATGACGCAAACAGTCAACCTCACGTCTGCATTGACGAGTACATGAAGCGCCGATTGCAAATCAAGCTCATTCACACCATTGCCGCCAACGACTGACGGGGCGGCATAGGACGGGCGAAGCGGCTTATTTTTCTCTCCTTTTGCGAAAGAAGAACGTGCAAAAGGGCCTTGAATATGCTATAATAAATGTAGCATATCAAGGCTCTTTCCGTCTTTGGAAAGGAGCAGCGCACAATGTCAGAAAAAAGACGGGACAGCAAAAATCGCATTTTGCGTTCAGGAGAGAGCCAGAGGAAAGACGGGCGATATGCTTACAAATACACTGATACCTTTGGGAAAGTGCAATTCGTCTATGCTTGGAAGTTAGTGCCTACGGACAAGACCCCAGCCGGAAAACGGGAGGACATATCCCTACGAGAAAAGGAAAAGGAAATCCAGAAAGACCTTGACGACGGGATAGACCCTATCGGCAAAAAAATGACGGTCTGCCAGCTCTACGCGAAGCAGAACCGCCACCGGGGGAATGTGCGGCACAACACCGTAAAGAGCCGGGAACGGTTGATGAAGCTATTGGAGAGCGACCCGCTGGGCGCGTGTCCGATTGAGAGCGTGAAAATGTCCGACGCGAAAGAATGGGCTTTACGCATGAGAGATCGGGGCATAGCCTACCGCACCATCAGCAACGACAAGCGTTCTCTGAAAGCAGCCTTTTATACGGCGATACAGGACGATTGCATACGGAAGAATCCGTTTGACTTCCAGCTTAATACCGTTCTGGAAGATACGACGGAGCCAAAGGTACCTCTCACGCCAGCGCAGGAAGAAAGCCTACTGGCCTTTGTGGAGAGCGATAGCGTCTATGAGAAATACTATGACGAGATCGTGATACTGCTGGGGACAGGGCTGCAGATTTCCGAGCTTTGCGGGCTGACCGACGCCGACCTTGACTTTGAGGGCAGGACAATCACAGTAGACCACCAGCTTCTTAGGAGCAGGGAAACGGGCTACTACATCGAGAGGCCTAAAACGGGAAGCGGTGTCCGGCAAATCCCTATGAGCGAGAAAGTCTATGAAGCATTGAAGCGTGTGCTTGCCAATCGTAAGGGTGCAAAGGATATGATTGTGGACGGTTACAGCGGTTTTCTGTTCCTCAACAGGGACGGCAACCCGAAAACGGCACCGAACTACGATACCATGTTCCGGCTGCTTGTGAAGAAGTACAACAAGTGCCATGAAGAAGCCTTGCCAAAGGTAATGACGCCGCACACGCTCCGGCACACGT
>CAZMFF010000081.1:0-4175 GCA_964565505.1 uncultured Acutalibacter sp.
TTTAGTCGTTAGTTGTTAGAAAGGGCGCTCTTCTCGCCTACCGGCTCGGTCAGTTCGTGGCAACGCCCCACCGGGGCGTACTCACCCCAAAGGGGGAGCCAAGTTGGGGACTGCAAATTCCCTCTTGCCTCTCCCCTTGCCTCTCCCCTTGGGAGAGGTGGCATGGCGAAGCCATGACGGAGAGGGCAACCTTTTAGTTGTTAGTTTTTAGTTGTGAGTGGTTAGAAAGGACGCTCTTCTCGCCTACCGGCTCGGTCAGTTTGTGGCAACGCCCCACCGGGGCGTACTCACCCCAAAGGGGGAGCCAAGTTGGGGGCTGCAAATTCCCTCTTGCCTCTCCCCTTGCCTCTCCCCTCGGGAGAGGTGGCATGGCAAAGCCATGACGGAGAGGGCAACCTTTTAGTCGTTAATTGTTAGAAAGGGCAAGCCAATCTATTTCTGACGGCAAATTGCTAATAACTATATGTGGGAGCTAGGGCAAGGGAGAAGTTCCACCCCTTTCTTTCTCTCATTGAAAAAGAAAAGGGCGTATGGTATTCTATATACTATCTCACGCCCGCCATGCTGCGGCCGCGCCGTGAGCGCGGACAGGAGAACCTATGGAAAAAGCCGTGAAAACCACCAAAAAGGCGTCTTCCCCGAAGCCCATGAGCCTCAAAAAGGAGCTTTTGGGGATTTTCTGCCTTCTTCTCGCTTTGCTTGTTCTCTCCCACGCCGCCGTGACCGTGTTAAGGCCCAAGCGGACTGACAACGGCGCCGTCTGGAGCATGTACCTGCAGGAGCCGAAGGATTCTGTGGAAGTGCTGTTTCTGGGCTCCTCCATCGCCTACTGCGATGTGATCCCGGCCGTGCTTTTTGAAGAGGCGGGCCTTTCCTCCTATGTGATGGCGGGGCCCTTACAGACCATGCCCGTGACCTATTACTATCTCAAGGAGAGCTTAAAAACCCAGTCGCCGAAGCTGGTGGTGGTGGAGGTTTCCTCTCTCCTTTTCCCGCCTTACAACTCCTCTTTGAAAATCAACCTCTCCTACATGCCCTGGGGGATGAACCGGCTGATCCCCACCTTCACAGAGCTTTCGCCGAAGCTCACGGGAGACCCCAAAAGCGACCCCGGGGAGCGCTTCGAGCTGCTTTTCCCCCTTTCCGCCTATCACAACCGGTGGCAAAGCCTCAGCGAAGAGGATTGGAAAAAGGGGATCTGGGGAGAGCAGGCGGACCCCTTTGCGGGCTATACCTGCTTGGAAAAGGCCGCCGCCTTTGAGCATTTTACTACACGAGAGGTTCCGAAGAAAGCATATTTTGAAAGAAATTTTTCCTACCTTCAAAAGATCCGGGACTTTTGCCGGGAGGAGGAGATCTCCCTGCTTTTCTGCCTGTTTCCCAGCGTCCGGCGCGTGGGGGAAAACGAGGTCCAAAAAATCAGAGAGCGGCTTTCCGGGCTGGAGGTCCCCTTTCAGGATTTCAATGAGAGCTTTTCGGAGATCGGCCTCTCTCTTTCCGGCGACTTTTACGATGAGGAGCACTTAAATTTACAGGGCGCAGAGCGTTTTTCCCGGTTCCTTTCCGCTTCTCTCTCCCTGCCCTCCTCCGGGGCAAAAAAAGACTCGGAGCTATGGGAGGAAAGGGTGCGGGTTTTCGAAAAGCGGAAAAACGAGGCCCTCGCCCATGAAAAGGACGAGGAGGGGGCCGCCTCATGAATTTCAACTCTCTTTCCTATCTTCTCTTCCTCTCTCTCAACGTGCTTCTCTACTATCTTCTGCCGGTGAAATTCCGAAATATCCAGCTTCTTGCTGCCAGCTATTTTTTCTATTGCTGCTGGAGCCCGAAATATGCCCTGCTTATTTTATTCTCCACCGTCACCACTTATCTCTGCGCCCTCTTGACCGGGCGCGCATTCTTATCAAAGAGAAGGCTTTGGGTGATCCTCGGGGCCGCCCTCAACCTTTTGCTTCTCTTTTTCTTCAAGTATTTTAATTTTCTCTCCTCCCTGCTCACACGGCTTTTTTCCGCCCTGGGGCTTTCCCTTTCCCTGCCCCTTTTGGACATTCTGCTGCCCGTGGGCATCTCCTTTTACACCTTTCAGGCGTTGGGGTATCTCATCGACGTGTACCGGGAAAAGGAGGCGGCGGAGAAGAATTTTCTCCATTACGCCCTCTTCGTCTCCTTTTTTCCCCAGCTGGTGGCGGGGCCCATCGAGCGCTCGGAAAATATGCTGCGGCAGATCAGAACGCCCCATCCCTTTCGCGCCGAAAACCTCAGAGACGGGGCGCTCCCCATTCTGTGGGGGCTTTTCAAAAAGATGGTGCTGGCAGATCAATTGGCGGTCCCGGTCAACCGGGCCTATCAGGCCCCCCAGCTCCGTTCGGGAGCGGAGCTGCTGCTTGCCACGCTGGCCTTTGCCTTTCAGATCTACTGCGATTTTTCCGCCTATTCCGATATCGCCAGGGGAAGCGCGAAGCTTCTGGGCTTTGATTTGATGGAGAATTTCCGGTGCCCCTATCTCTCCCAGAGCGTAAAGGAATTCTGGAAGCGGTGGCATATCTCTCTTTCCTCCTGGTTTCGGGATTATCTCTATTTCCCGCTGGGGGGCAGCCGGTGCTCGAAGGGCAGGCAGATCTTCAACCTCTTTGTGGTCTTTGCCCTCTCCGGGCTGTGGCACGGCGCGGCCCTCACCTTCCTTTTCTGGGGCCTTTTAAACGGGCTGTACCAGGCCCTGGGGGTTCTCTGGGCAGGCGCGAGAAAAGCGCTTTTAAAGCGGGAAAGTGTGAAAAGGAAATTCACTTTACACAAAATCGTCTTTACCTTTTTCCTCATCCTGCTTTCCTGGGTGCTGTTTCGCGCCGGATCCCTTTCAGACGCCCTGCTTATTTACCGCGCCATTTTCTCCATCCCCTTTTCCGGCTTCTCCGTTTCCCTCAAAAGTCTGGAGCTCTCCTGGGAGAGCCTTATTCTCCTGGGCGGCTGCGTGCTGCTTCTCACAGCGGTGGACTGGGCGGCGGAATACCGGCAGCTTGCGAAACGGATCAACGAAAGCTTCCTGCCCCGCTACGCGGTCTATTTTTTTCTGATCGCCGCCATTTTGCTGTTCGGCTCCTACGGGAAGGGCTATTCGCCCCAGGACTTTGTGTATTTCCAGTTTTGAAAAGAAGGCGGACCGGACTTTTAAAAAGCTCCCTCATTGCAGCTACAAGCTAACAGCCTTGCATATTCGCTTTTTAACCCTTATAATATAATTTAGAAAGCAGGTGACACCATGTGTACGCAGGATGACCTTTCCGTAATCATGTCCAGCATCATTCGTTCCTATCATGAAATATATCGTGAAGATCTCCGGCAAATCTACCTGTATGGTTCTTATGCCAGAGGCGACTACGACAGCGAGTCTGATATTGATCTTGTGGCCGTTGTGGATGGAGACAGGGCGGATTTGCAGCGGAAGCTTCGCGGGGTATGGGCCATGGCCGCAGAGCTTGGGTTAGAGTACGATGTTATGGTGTCTCCAACCGTGATTCCCAAGAGTGAATTCGAACGCTTTGCCGATGTGCTGCCCTACTATCGCAATATTCGCACGGAAGGGGTATTGCTTTATGCCTGACAGCCGAAGTGAGTTGATTGATTACCGTCTCAACACGGCCAAAGAAAAATTGAGCGCCGCCCAAGTGCTGCTGGAATCCGGCAATTACAAAGATTCTGTCGGACGTTCTTACTATGCCATGTTCAGCGCAGTTCGGGCACTGCTTGCAAAAGATAATATGGATTTTGCAAAGCACTCCGGCGTGATCGCTTATTTCCAGCGAGAATATGTCAAGACTGAGAAAATCGAAAAAAAGTACTCCAAATACCTCAGCGAAGCATTTCAGATTCGTAACAATTGTGATTATGCAGATTTCTATCTGGTTGTGAAGGACGATGCTGTGGAGCAATGTCAGCGGGCAAAAGAATTCCTGACAGCAATTGAAGCATTTCTTACTGCTGCTTTGGATTAATTCATCCTTTATGGATCTATTGCCACTATCAGGCACATATGAAATGCAGGTTCAACTCCTGAAAGACAGCCCTCCGGGCTGTCTTTTGTGCAGGTAAACAGGAGAAAAGATCCCCTCGCTGCGCTCGGCGATCTTCTGAAGTTTCCCTCCGGGAAACTTCTCTTATTTGAAATGCAGGTTCAACTCCTG
>CAZMFF010000082.1:0-4168 GCA_964565505.1 uncultured Acutalibacter sp.
TCGCTACCGGTGGATTTTGAGTCCACTACGTCTGCCAATTCCATCACACCGGCAAATGGCGTAACGGGTATATTATAAGGCATAACGCAGTCAAAAGTCAACTGTTAATTCAAGAAATCGCCGCCCGAACGGCGTCCTTCAAAAGGGCAAGTCCCTTTTGAAGCGTCTCGTCGCTGATGAGCAGATCCGGCATCACCTTGATCACGGTATTGCCTCTGCCCACGCGCTCCACGATCAACCCCTTTTCAAAGGCGAGGTTCTGCACCTTTTTGGAGAGGACTCCCTGGGTGTCATAGCGCCAGAAATCTACTCCCCACACAAAGCCAATACCCCGCGTCTTGATCTTATCGGGAGCAAGCGCCTTGATTTCCTCCATCTGCGCGGCGATCAGCTTTTCCTGCCGCCTCACCTTTTCCTCCACATGCTCACCCAGCATGACCTCCAGACCGGCCTTGGCCGCTACCATGGAGAGCTGGTAGCCGCGGAAGGTGCCGTTGTGCTCGCCTGGTTCCCAAATATCCAGCTCCGGCTTGATCAGCACTAAAGCAAAGGGCATTCCGTACCCGCCGATGGACTTGGACTGGGTGACGATATCCGGAACGATCCCCGCGCGCTCAAAGGAGAAGAACCATCCCGTTCTGGCGCAGCCTACCTGGATATCGTCCACGATCATCAGAATATCATATTTGTCGCAGAGAGCCCGCACTCCCTTGAGCCACTGCGCGTCAAAGGGGTTGATGCCGCCGTCGGCCTGAACCGTCTCCAAAATAATGGCGGCCGGCTTATCCACACCGGAATGGTCATCGGTAAGCAGGGTCTCCATATATTTGAGCGTGTCCAATTCCGGGAACATATAGGGCGCGGGAATATGCGTCACATTCTGCAGGGCCACGCCCGCCCCGGCCCGGGAAGCGGCGTCGGTGGTCAGGGCGATGGAGCCCAGAGTCATGCCGTGAAAGCCGCCCATCATGGCAAACACATTCTGCCGCTTTTTCACTTTTCTCGCAAGCTTCAGAGCCGCCTCTACCGCGTTGGTGCCGGTGGGGCCGGGAAACTGGATCTTATAGTTCAGCCCTCTGGGCTTCAGGATCTTCTCCTCATAGAATTCCAGGAAATCCCTTTTGGGCGCGGTGTACATATCCAAGGCGTGCATCACACCGTCGCTTTGCAGATAAGCGAGAAGCTTTTCTTTGATATAGTCATTGTTGTGGCCGTAATTGAGCCCTCCCGCGCCGCAGAAGAAATCGATGTACTCCTTTCCGTCCTCATCATAGAGGAAGGAGCCTTTGGCGGTGGTAAACACCGTGGGGAAATTGCGGCAGTAGGAGCGAACCTCTGATTCATACTCCTCGAAGGGCCTTGTGTTCTGCTTTACACTCATTTCTTACCATCCTTTCTACCACGGGAGCTGCCCGTGATTCAGCGATCTACGCCTCCGGCATTTCAGCGGAAGCGGGGCTGTTCGCCGTGAAAGCACATGGGCTTTCAGCGGCCAGCGGCAATGGGCCAATAGATGATTAATATTTAGATTTTGACCCGGATCCATCTTACCATAAAAAGGAGAAGAAAGGAAGTGGTTTCCATAATTTTTTTTGCTTTAGGGAACCGTACACCGGGAATTCCTTTCCCCAGCTTGACAAGGCCGATTTTCTTTCCCTATAATGAGGCTATGTGAAAGGGAATCGGAGAGGAAACTTTTGTTATGAAACAACTGCGTCGAGCCGCTGCGCTGCTTCTGGCTGTAATTTTATGCATCGCAATGCTGCCCCTGACAGCCTCGGCGGAAGAGGCATTGAGCCTGGGAGAGGTCAAGCGGCTGCTCAACGCCGAAAAGCTTTATCCCCAGCGAACCGGCTATGCCGCCATAGACGACCTGCTGGAGGAGATCCTGCTTCCCTGTAAGGGAAAAGACACCTACACGAAAATCAAAACTTTGTACGACTGGACCGTGGTCAATGTCAATTACAGCTGGGCGGGGTATTCCCAGGACTATGCCCCTGCCTATGACAAATTTACACTGGAATACGATCTGGATTATGAAGCAGGGCTGCCCAAGGTCTATCCTGAGGATATGATCTATCGGGCCTATCACATGCTGACCGCCAGAACCGGCGTGTGCTACGACTGGGGGATCCTCTTTGCCGTCATGGCCCGCTATGTGGGCATTGAAAGCTATGTACATACCGGGATCCTGCACATTGGAGACTGGTCCGGCCACCACGGCTGGACGGAGCTGAGACTGGGCGGAAAAAACTATATTTTCGACGCCCAGCAGGATAACCGGGAATTAAAGGATCTGTTCCGCCCGGATCCCCACTGCCATTTTGGAATTCCCACCCCGGCAGAGCGCTGGGATGAATACGAGCACGAAAACGCCCCCAGAGACGCCGGTCTCCTGCCTGTGACCGATCCGCGGGAAAAGGGCTTTTGCGTCACGGTCCAAGCTTCCCGGTCCGGCACTGTAACAGGCGGCGGATATGTCCCCGCCGGCAGCGAGGTGACCCTGACAGCCGAGGGAGCCGCGCTGCAGGGCTGGTATTCCCCGAAGGGAGAGCTGCTGGGAGAAGAGCAGACTTACACGCTGCTGCCCGATTCAGACATCACGGTCTGCGCCCTGTTTGAAGGCGACTGGTTTATGGACCTGAAAGCAAACGACTGGTTCCTGGAGGATGTATGCGCAGCGGCAGACCTGGGCCTTGTCAATGGGGTGACGGCGATCACCTTTGCCCCCAAAAACACCATGAATCGCGCTATGCTGGCAACCATTCTGGCACGAATAGAAAACGCGGACACATCAGCTTACGAAGCCTGCCCCTTTTCCGATGTGAACCAGGATTCCTGGTATGCCGGAGCCTTGAACTGGGCATATTCCACGGGGATCATCAAGGGAGTGACTGCCGACAAATTCAAGCCCTACGGGCAGGTCACCCGGGAGGACGCCGCGGTGATGACGATCCGGTACCTGGAAAGCAAGGGCGTGACGGTCGAAGAGGGAGACGCAGGGTTTTCCGATGCGGACAGCATCAGCGCGTATGCCCGCGCAAATGTGGCCCAGGCTCAGGCCATAGGGCTTCTGGACGGCTACGAGGATGGGACCATGCGGCCCAAACGGCCTATCCGGCGGGCGGAGGGCGTGGCTGTCGCCATGCGTATGCTGCGGTATCAGCCGTAAGCCCTCCTTCGGCAAAAAGCTTTGCGCTTCCTTTCGCCCTTTCAAGGCAGCAGAAATTGAATGATACTGAAATCACGGCGCGGCTCCGCAAAACGGAGCCGCGCCGTGTCAAATTTACAGCAAACTGTCAGGTGTCAAAGAAAAACACATCCGCCGGTGTGCCGTCAGGATAGGCGATCTTCCCTCCCATGCTTTCCAGCCGGAAGCTCCCTGCGGTATACTCTGAAACCACCTTGTCCCAAAAGCCTACAGAGGGGAGGTTTTTCGGATGGCGCTTTAGCTGCCAGGAGCCCTTGAACCTGTCAAACAGCTGAAAAGCGGCCCATTTTCCCAAGCCGCACCGGCGATACTTGAGCATCACAAAAAACTCGGACATACAGTAATCGGTCTTTCCGGCTTCCGGATGATCGTTGACCATTGTAAAGCCTGCAAGCTTTCCATCTGCTTTCAGGAAAAATGCCCAGCGTCTGTCCTCTGTCCAATAATTATCCAGATAGCTGTAGCCGTAAAGCCCCAGGGGGTTTACATCGCATCCGTCATACTGGGAAAACTCATAGTTGTATTTTTCCAAAAGGTTTCGCAGGATCTCTTTTTCCTCTTCCTTCACGGGAACTATTTCAAACTTCATGGGCTCTCCTTCCTGTTTCGCGGACCTTTATTCGATATTCTCCCCCAGCGTGCCCTGGCTCATGGCGGTGAGATAGGCGTTGATAAAACCGTCCAGGTCGCCGTCCATCACAGCGTTCACATTGCCGGTTTCAAAGCCGGTGCGGTGATCCTTCACCATCGTGTAGGGCATGAACACATAAGAGCGGATCTGGCTGCCCCAGGTGATCTCCTTCTGTTCGCCTTTGATATCGCTGATCTTTTCCAGATTCTCCCGCTCTTTGATCTCCACCAATTTGGAAATCAGCATCTTCATAGCCACATCCCGGTTCTGATACTGGCTGCGCTCCACCTGGCAGGACACCACGATCCCCGTGGGGATATGGATCA
>CAZMFF010000083.1:0-4111 GCA_964565505.1 uncultured Acutalibacter sp.
TCCCTCCCGGTTTCCGCCGCCCTCTCTTGAGCGCTTGACTATCATACCAAATCCTTGCCCCCCTTGTCAACACCTTTTTTCAGATTTCTGAAAAAAATTTTACAGCCATTTCACAACTAAAAAAACTGTACAAAGGAAGGGCGCCGTGCTATAATAAAAAGCACATATTTGATAGGATAATCTCTATTATCCCCGCAAAGCGGGTTGATGATACTATATCACATTTCTTTTGGAAAAATCAAGCCCTATTTCCTCATTTTCTTTGTTTCAAGAAGGGACTTTTGCCTATGCCTATTCGAATTCAGGCGGATTTACCCGCTGTAGAGGTGCTGGAATCGGAAAATATTTTTGTCATGACCCATGAAAGAGCGGCCGGGCAGGACATCCGGCCCTTAAAGATCGCTCTGCTCAATTTAATGCCTACCAAAATCGAAACCGAAACTCAGCTCCTCAGGCTTTTGGGAAACACGCCGCTTCAAGTAGATGTGGAGCTTTTGCATCCTGCCACTCATATCAGCAAAAACACCAGCTCGACTCACCTCAACACCTTTTACCGTACCTTCGAGGAGGTAAAAGGCCAGCGCTTTGACGGAATGATCATCACCGGAGCCCCGGTAGAACAGCTTCCCTTTGAAGAGGTGGACTACTGGGAGGAGATGTGCCGCATCATGGAGTGGGGAAAGGAAAATGTCTACTCTGTTCTGCACATCTGCTGGGGCGCTCAGGCCGGGCTCTACTATCATTACAAGATCCCGAAATACCCCCTTCCGGAAAAGCTCAGCGGAATTTACAGCCATCAGGTTTTGAACCCCTATCATCCGCTGATGCGGGGCTTTGACGACAATTATTTTGCTCCCCATTCCCGCTATACCGAAGTCCGCATGGAGGATATCAAAAGGCACCCGGAGCTGATCCCCCTTTCTGTTTCCGATCTGGCAGGCGTCCATATCGTGGCAGACAAGGGCGGGAGGAATATCTTCGTTACCGGCCATGCGGAATATGACCGGGACACTCTCGCAAAGGAATACTTCCGGGATGTAAACAAGGGGCTTCACCCCCATGTTCCATACCATTATTTTCCAAACGACGATGACAGTAAAACGCCTCCCTTCACCTGGAGGAGCAACGCTCACCTGTTAGTGTCGAACTGGCTCAACTACTATGTCTATCAGCAGACGCCCTACGATTTCCTGAATCAAGAGGTCTCGAAAGGATAGCCGCCCGGTTTTCCGGGCGGCTCTATAAAAAATAGAAGGAGGAGCTTTCAATGGATCGATTTCAGCCCTGTCTGCCCCTCAGCGCAGATGTGTCTGCTCCGCGCAAGGTCTGATCGACGGGCGATACCTGCACGGAGCGCTGCTCTCTCAAATTTAGTGAGAACCCAATCGCCCCAATCGGGCTTTGCGCCGCTTACTGAGATAATTTGATTATTTTTTGTAAGGAGCAAAGCCATGAAAAGAAAATCCTTCAAATTCCCATTCAAAGAGCTTCGAAGCTTTTTGCTTTTATGGAGTTCGCAAACCGTGTCTGAATTAGGCACGGCAATGACAAATTATGCCCTTGTCATCTGGGCCTACGGACAGGAAGGAACAGCTTCCAGCATTACCATTTTGACGATCTGTTCTTTTCTGCCAACGATTCTGCTGCGTTTCCTGGCCGGAGCCCTGGCAGATCGCTGGAGCAAAAAGGGCATCCTGCTGATCTCTGACCTGATCGCCGCCTGTGGAACGGGGGCCATTTTGCTGCTGTATTCCTGCGCCTCGCTTCAGGTATGGCATCTCTATCTCATCAACACCCTGCTCAGCTTGATGAACGCCTTTCAAAGTCCGGCAGCTTTCGTAGCCACCAGTCTATTGGTACCAAAAGAGCACTATACCAGAATCGGAGGCCTGCAAAGCTTTTCTTCCTCTGCCGTTTCTATTTTAGCGCCTGCTCTGGGCAGCTGTTTGCTGGCTTTTGGAGGAATGAAGGCTGTTCTGCTGTGCGACCTGCTGAGCTTTTTCTTCGCTTTTTCCGTTTTGCTGTGCTGTATCCGAATCCCGGAAATCGGCAGAGAAGCAGCAGCGGAAAAGGAACCTTTCCTGAAAAACCTGCTGGAAGGAGTCCGCTATCTGCGAAGCCACACCGCAGTTTTGCATTTGACTTTGTTTTTCACCCTGGTCAATTTCTTCGCGAAGCTGGGCAATGACGGGATGATTTCTCCCTTTGTCCTGAGCAGGACCGGAAACGACCAGCAGATTTTGGGCATGGTACAAAGCTCAGTGGCCTTGGGCCTTTTAGCGGGAAGCCTCCTTGTGATGGCCATGAAGCCCGTCAAAAATAGGGCGAGGTTGATTTTTGTGTCCTGTGCGATCCTGTTTGCTGGAAATATCGTCCAGAGCCTTACGCTTTTGCCGATAGTCTGGTGTGCTGCCGCCTTTCTCTCCTATGGAACAGCCGCTGTGATGAATGCGAACCTGATGACCGTGATCCGGGAGCAGGTTCCCGAGCAGGTACAGGGGCGGGTCTTTTCCGCGAGGGACACCCTGCAAAACTGCTCGATCCCCCTGGGCTTATTCTTCGGCGGGATTTTGACAGATCATGTTTTCGAGCCTTTTATGAAAACAAACTCTCCCCTGCAGAGCGCCTTTTCCCGGCTTTTTGGAGCCGGGGACGGAGCCGGGATCGCCCTCCTCTTCTTTTTAGTAGGAGTGCTGGGCGTTCTTCTCAGCCTTTCCCGGCTGAGAAAACCTGTCTATCGGAAGCTACGATGATCGCAAGAGGTTCTATCTTTTTGTTCTGATAGAAAAAGCCATAAAAAATCCCTGCTGGACATTGTCCAGCAGGGATTTTTTTAAGCTCAGATCATAAAGGCCGGGGAATTACTCCGCCATCTTCTTCAGCTTCGCGTACTTTTCTTCCGCATACTTCTCAGCATTGGCGAACAGCTTCTCGGCGCGCTCCGGGAAGGAACGGGTCAGGCTGTTATAGCGAACCTCGCCCATGATGAAATCGCGATAAGAGGCAGAAGGCTCCTTGCTGTCCAGCTGGAAGGGATTCTCTCCGGCGTCAGCCTTGCGAGGATCGAAGCGGAAGTTATGCCAGTAACCGGCAGCGACCGCTTTCTTTTCCTCCGTCATGGAGATGCCCATACCGCCCTTGATACCATGGTTGATACAGGGGGCGTAAGCCAGAATCAGAGAGGGCCCGTTGTAGCTTTCGGCCTCGGAGAAGGCCTTGATACACTGGTTCATATCGGCGCCCATAGCCACCTGAGCTACATAGACATAGCCATAGCTCATGGCGATAGCGGCCAGATCCTTCTTCTTCGTGGTCTTGCCGGTGGCGGCAAACTGAGCCACGGAGCCGGTGGGAGTAGACTTACTGGCCTGTCCGCCGGTGTTGGAATACACCTCGGTATCGAAGACCAGGATATTGATGTTCTCGCCGGAGGCGATGGCATGATCCAAACCGCCGAAGCCGATATCGTAGGCCCAGCCGTCGCCGCCCAGGATCCACATGGACTTCTTGGCAAGATAATCCTTATCCTTTAGGATCTCAAGGGCCAGTGTGCAGGCCTCGCAATCGCAATACTTCTCACCGGAAGCCTTGCGGGCCTCAGCATGGGCCAGCATTTCGGCTGCCTTGTCGCCAAATACCTCTTTGCCCTTTTCAGACTTGCAGAAGGCAATATTCTCATCCAGCGTCATAACGCCGTCTTCCAAAGCGGCAATATAGGCCTTGGCAGGAGCATCGTTTGCCTTACTGTCATTCATGGTATCCATCCATGCCTTGGCGGCATCCTTGATGGACTGCTGGCAATAATCGATCGCGATCAGCTTTTCCGTAAGCTCCTTCAGACGATAGCGCACAGCGTTCTGGCCCAGGGTCATGCCCAGACCAAACTCGGCGTTGTCCTCGAACAGGGAATTCTGCCAGGCGGGGCCGTGACCCTGCTTATTCACCGTATAAGGAGTGGCAGGTGCGGAACCGCCCCAGATGGAGGAGCATCCGGTAGCGTTAGCGATGAACATCTTGTCGCCGAACAGCTGGGTAGCGAGCTTCGCATAAGGCGTTTCGCCGCAGCCGCCGCAGGCGCCGGAGAACTCAAGCAGGGGCTGCTTGAACTGGC
>CAZMFF010000084.1:0-4071 GCA_964565505.1 uncultured Acutalibacter sp.
TCCTTTTCCCTTTTTCTTTTCTCCTTTGTCCAATATCTATTGTAGTCCTACAGTCTCCTGTGTCAACCTTTTTGCGATTTACTTGACTTTTTTCCGGCCTCGGGCTAAAATAGTTCCGTGTGAAAATCGGAAGAAGCCGCGGTCGGAATTTTTTTGAGCAGTACAAGTTCTGCCAGCTTACCCTCTGATCCATTGAGGCTTAGAAATCTTAAAATAGAATCGTTTTTGAATGAGAAAACTACAGTTCGGAAAATAGATGTGGAGAGTTGTCCGAGTGGTCGAAGGTGCAGCACTCGAAATGCTGTGTTCCCAAAAGGAACCTAGGGTTCGAATCCCTAACTCTCCGCCAAGAACCGAAGCATCAGCTTGAAAAGCTGATGCTTCGGTTCTTTATTTTGCTATGAAATTCGAGTCCGGGAGGTTGTTGCATGCCAGTAGATCAAGGAACAACACAATAAGGGCAGCGGCATATAGCTTTTGCTTCTCGGTCGTGGAAATTGGCTATCCCTTGTAATTTTATAAACATCTGTTGTAGACCTTGTCAAAGTGTGGTACTATGTATTTTAGTGAATTGTATGCGGAGAAAGCATGGCTTTTCCTGATAGATTAATTGAGCGTGGAGTTCCCATAAAGGAGATCACTGAATATCTGGGCGTTTCGAGATATCATTCTCGACCGGATCGGCCGACTTGGAGGGTTAAGATAAGCGGAGTCGATGTCTCGGTGAAATTATGACTCAACTACAGAAAAGATGGCGAAGCTTAAGGCGGAAGGAAAGGAGAAAACTGTCACCTACCGTCAGCTTTTTGCCAATAGGCCGCAATATCAAACCATATTGTCTTACTATCGGACATATGGCCTTTTGGATGATGAACAGAAATAATGGAAGTGCAAAACGGCGATTTAGGATATCGATAAAATGCTGCAATCCACTAATGAAAACGGAGGAAACCGGTAATGGCAGAAAAGAGTAGTGCAAATATCGGCTTTGAAAAGCAGATTTGGGATGCAGCCTGTGTCCTTTGGGGGCATATCCCCGCAGCAGAATACAGAAAGGTAATCGTGGGGTTAATCTTTCTGCGTTATATCTCAAGTGCATTTGAAAAGAGATATGACGAGCTTGTTGCCGAGGGTGACGGGTTTGAGGATGATAGAGACGCTTATGCTGAGGACAACATCTTCTTTGTACCAGAGAACGCCCGCTGGAATAAAATTGCTTCCTCTGCTCATACGCCGGAAATCGGTACTGTCATAGACGAGGCAATGAGAGCTATTGAAGCGGAAAATAAAAGCCTCAAGAATGTGCTGCCCAAGAATTACGCCAGCCCTGACTTGGATAAGCGGGTTCTGGGTGATGTTGTTGATCTCTTCACCAACATGGACATGGGAGACACCGAAGAAAGCAAGGACTTGCTCGGCAGAACCTATGAATACTGCATCGCACAGTTCGCCGCCTATGAAGGGGTTAAGGGCGGTGAGTTCTACACCCCTGCCAGCATCGTAAAGACGATTGTAGCAATTCTCAAACCCTTTGAGAACTGTCGTGTATATGACCCTTGCTGCGGAAGCGGTGGCATGTTTGTCCAGAGCGCCAAGTTCATTCAGGCGCACAGCGGCAAGCGTGGAGCGATTGCGGTATATGGGCAGGAGTCCAACGCCGACACATGGAAAATGGCGAAGATGAATATGGCTATTCGGGGTATTGATGCTGACTTTGGCTCTTATCAGGCGGACACCTTTTTTAATGATCTTCACCCCACACTCAAAGCGGACTTCATCATGGCGAATCCGCCGTTTAACCTCTCGAATTGGGGGCAGGACAAGCTGAAAGACGATGTTCGCTGGAAGTTCGGCACACCCCCTGCGGGAAACGCCAACTATGCGTGGATTCAGCACATGATCCACCATCTTGCACCGAATGGAAAAATCGGTCTTGTGCTTGCTAACGGCGCTCTTTCTTCACAGAGCAGCGGCGAGGGAGAAATCCGTAAGAAGATTATTCAGGCTGATCTTGTGGAAGGTATCGTTGCCCTGCCCACACAGCTTTTCTACAGCGTCACGATTCCTGTCACGCTCTGGTTCATCTCCAAGAACAAGAAGCAGAAAGGAAAAACGCTGTTTATCGACGCCCGCAAGATGGGCTATATGGTAGATCGCAAGCACAGAGATTTTACCGATGAGGATATTCAGAAGATCGCGGATACCTTTGAGGCTTTCCAGAACGGCACCTTGGAAGATGTTAAGGGCTTCTGTGCCATAGCAGATCTTCAGGACATTGAGAAGCAGGACTTCATCCTCACGCCGGGCAGATATGTGGGCATTGAGGAGCAGGAGGACGATGGAGAGCCGTTTGAGGAGAAGATGACCCGCCTGACTTCTGAGCTTTCGGATATGTTTGTGAAGTCCCATGAGCTGGAACAGGAAATCCGGAAGAAGCTGGGGGCGATTGGGTATGGACTCAAAGAGTAGAGAGTATTTCCTGATTTTTGATACAAATATTTTATTTCAACCATATACCCAAAGAGCCGATTTTACAGACTTCTCTTTTAACTCTACTTTTAGCAACACCCTTGATATGGTGAACCAATTGGATATATATGAACGAGTTGGCATCGTTGTTCCACAGGTTTTATGGGATGAAATGAAAAAGCAAATCACAGATGAGCATGATAGAAAAAAAGAAGATTACAAGCAGTACATAGAAAAGTGGAAATTTCCGGAGTATTCAGTTGCTGAAAATACTCTCAGTGATTATGATCAATATATCAGTGAAAAAATACAAAGTTATAAGGAATCTATTAGTTCTGGGTTAAACACGATTGTAGAATTACCGTTTCCAAGCAAAGAATGTTTTCCTCAAATAGTGGGTCGTGCATTTCAAAAAAGACCACCGTTTGGAGGAAAAGATAAGAATTCGGATAAAGGGTTCAAGGATGTCCTACTTTGGGAAAGTATATTGGAATTTGCTGCTTTGCATCCTATGGCAAGTATAATCTTCTATAGTAAAGACAACGGATTTAAAGACACTTTAGTTGAGGAGTTCAAAGGTACCTATGAAAACGCAGATATTTTTATTTGTTCATCAGAACAGGAAGTCAGGACTATATTGCAGAACTGGGCAAAAGAAATAGATATTTATTCATACAACCCTATCCCAGAATGTGAAGAGTACACCGATATAGAGAACTGGCTTGAATCAGGCGATTTCCTGATTCAGGTGATTGAACGAGATTATGGAGTAGTTGAAAAAGGAAGGCTAATAATCAGCACAAGGATGCACTTAATTGACTATGATAATATTGAGTGTATCGAAGATACTGACTCCGTACAAAAATATAAATTGGATGCAACCCTGAAAGCTGAATACACTTTAAAAGACGGCGCATCTACATCTGAGCAGTTAAAAGTTCAAATCATAGTCGAATGTTTAGATGACGATATATTTACGGTTAAAGATGTGTTTCTGAAGAATCAGGAACCTAACGAAAGCGAGGGATGATTTTTATGGGGTGGAATTACGCAAAACTAAGTGACTACATAAATGTCAATCCCAAGGAGTCTCTTCCACAGGGCATAATGGCAAAGAAAATATCGATGGACAAGCTTCAGCCTTTTTGTAAAGATATCCCTGAATATGAAGTGGCTGAGTATTCCGGCGGGGCAAAATTCAGAAATGGGGATACCATCATGGCCAGAATTACCCCTTGTCTTGAGAACGGAAAAACTGCAATGGTTAATGTTTTAGAACCAGATGAAATCGGCTTTGGATC
This sequence comes from uncultured Acutalibacter sp., assembly GCA_964565505.1. Lineage (GTDB taxonomy): Bacteria > Bacillota > Clostridia > Oscillospirales > Acutalibacteraceae > Acutalibacter. Next base: position 3,771 of record CAZMFF010000084.1, read on the forward strand.
AACCGAGTTCATCGTATTTCGAGCAAAAGTTGGTTACACTGATCCGGATTTTGTTTATTATCTTGTAAAAAGCTCTATTGTAAGAGAGCCAGCGATTAAATCTATGGTTGGTTCGTCCGGTAGACAGCGAGTCCAAACAGATGTCATACAAAACCTTGAAATAGCATTCCCAGAATTGTCTGAGCAAGAAGGAATCGCAAGTATCCTTAAAACTATTGATGATAAGATAGCTCTTAATAATGCGATAAACAATAATTTAGCGGCTTAGAGGTCGATGTCCGAGACATCAAGCTCGCCGGAC
>CAZMFF010000085.1:0-4029 GCA_964565505.1 uncultured Acutalibacter sp.
GAGCGAGCGCCAGTGGCGCTCTGGTGCGAACCGACCGAGCCGACAGGCGAGAGGAGTCCTTCTGCCCCTGCCAAAAAGTGGAACGGTTGCCCGTCAGGGTGGCCGTTCCACTTTTTTATAGTCTGCAAGGATTCGAACCCGTGAGGGGTGAGCGCGTCCCGGTGGGACACAAGCTGCGAGCTGACTGAGCCGATAGGCAAGAACTGACCGTCAAGGAAATGTGCCAGTGGCACATTTTTAGGGCAGAGCGGCGAAACGGGTACTGTTGCGAAGCAACGGTCGTTGAGGCATCATGGGCAAGCGAAGCGCAGCACATGGTCGAATCCGCAGAGAAAGCGCCTTCGGTTTCTCTTGCGCCCCTGCCAAAACAAGAGAGACAAGCCTTGTGCTTGTCTCTCTTGTTTTCGTGTGTAAAAAGCTCGAAAACTGGCACGCGGAGCGTGCTGAGGGGCGCTGGTCGCCGGTGGCGAACTCAGCTGCCGCTTCAGTTGCTGCATGCCGGTGGCATGCGTTCAGCAATGTCTGAGCAGGAGGTGAGCTCATTGCTGGACATGTCTCACCTCTGGTTCGGTTGCTTTTCTACACTACCACTCCGGGTGCAAACCGCCTGTGGCGCTTGTTCTGCATCGACCGAGTTGGCAAACGAGAACATTGCTGGACACCAGTCTTCAGCACTTAGGCATGGATTACATTGACTTGTACATCTATCATATGTGGGACTATAACACACCCGTCTTCGAAATTATGGAGGGACTTAACAACGCCGTAAAATCGGGCAAGGTGCGGGCTATCGGCATATCCAACTGTTATGCCTACCAGTTGGCAAAGGCCAACGCCATTGCAGAGCAAAACGGCTTTGCCAAATTCGTGTCCATCCAGGGCCATTATAATCTGATCTTCCGGGAGGAAGAAAGGGAAATGACAAAGCTCTGCGCCGAGGGTAACATCGCCATGACTCCCTACAGCGCCCTGGCGGCAGGACGGCTGTCCCGGCGCCCCGGCGAGACCTCCAAACGCTTGCAGGAGGACAGCTATGCAAAAGGCAAGTATGACGCCACGGCGGAACAGGATGAAAAAATCATTGCCCGTGTGGCGGAGCTGGCCGAAAAGCACGGCGTGAGCATGACGGAGATCTCCCTCTCTTGGCTGCTGACGAAGGTGACCTCGCCGATAGTTGGGGCCACCAAACTCCATCACATCGAGGGCGCCGGTTGACTTTGCTTTTTTAAAAGCTCCCCTTCCGCGGTTTCAGAACCGTGATAAAAACGCTTGTACTTTACATCTCCTTCCAAGAAAGCTATAATAGGGTATAGTTTTGAGCCGCGCGCTCAGAAAAACCAGTATCCATCAAGTTAGGGGAATGAAAGCATGAAAGAGAACGAAAGAAGGGTGGGCACGGTATCCCGTGGGATCCGCTGCCCGATCATCCGTGAGGGAGACGACCTGGCGGATCTTGTCGCTCAAAGTGTTCTGGAGGCTGCCCAGAGTGAGGGATTTTCTTTGCGGGACCGGGATGTGATCGCCGTCACAGAATCTGTTGTCGCCCGCGCCCAGGGGAACTATGCAACCGTGGAGGATATTGCGCAGGATGTAAAAGAGAAGCTTGGGGGAGAGACCATCGGCGTTCTTTTCCCGATTTTGTCCCGCAACCGTTTTGCCATTTGCCTCAGAGGAATCGCCAAGGGCGCAAAAAAAGTGGTGCTGATGCTCAGCTTCCCTGCCGATGAGGTGGGAAACGAGCTGGTAAGCTTAGATCAGCTGGACAAAGCAGGGGTCAATCCCTACTCCGATGTATTGACATTGCAGCAGTACCGAGAACTATTCGGCGTCAATCTCCACGAATTCACGGGCATTGACTATGTGGAATATTATGAGCGGCTGATTCGGGAAAGCGGCGCGCAGGCAGAGATCCTGTTTGCCAATCAGCCTAAGGCCATTCTTTCCTATACAGACTGTGTTTTGACCTGCGATATCCACACCAGGGCTCGTACGAAACGCATTTTAAAAGCGGCGGGGGCCAAAGTGGTATGTGGTTTGGATGATATCCTGAACGCCCCTGTGAACGGCAGCGGCTGCAATGAACAGTACGGGCTTTTGGGCTCTAATAAGTCTACGGAGGATAAGGTCAAGCTATTTCCCCGAGATTGCCATCCTTTTGTGTTAGAGGTGCAGAAAAAGATCCTTGCCGCCACCGGAAAGCATGTGGAGGTGATGGTTTACGGAGATGGCGCCTTTAAGGACCCTAAAGGAAAAATCTGGGAGCTGGCGGATCCGGTAGTATCTCCTGCGTTTACCGGCGGCCTGATCGGCACGCCCAATGAGCTCAAGCTGAAGTATCTGGCGGATAACGATTACAGCGAGCTTTCCGGAGAGGCGCTGAAAGAGGCGATCTCCAAAAGTATTCGGGAGAAGGAGGCCGCTTTGGTGGGAAAAATGGCCTCTGAAGGTACAACGCCCCGCCAGTTGACCGATCTGATCGGCTCTTTATGTGACCTGACCAGCGGCTCCGGAGATAAGGGAACGCCGATAGTACTGGTCCAAGGATATTTCGATAACTACACCAACGAATAAAGAATCAACCAAAAGAGAGGAAGAGATGAAAAATGCAGCCGGAAAGCAACAAGCGTCCTGAAAGCATGGAACGTATCAAAACTGCGGCGTTGGCTCAAGCGTTTATTGAAGAGCAGGTGGCTGAGATCTGCCGTACAGTAGGGGAAAAGAAGGTTTTGCTGGCCCTTTCCGGAGGTGTGGATTCCTCCGTGGTGGCGGCGCTGCTCATCAAGGCTATCGGCAAACAGCTTGTGTGTGTACATGTCAATCACGGCCTGCTGCGCAAAGGCGAGCCGGAGCAGGTGGTCAAGGTGTTCCGGGATGAGATGGACGCAAACCTCGTTTATGTGGACGCGGTGGACCGCTTTTTAGACAAGCTTGCAGGCGTGGCGGATCCGGAGAAGAAACGCAAGATCATTGGCGCAGAATTTATCCGGGTCTTTGAGGAGGAGGCCAGAAAACAGGAGGGTATTGAATTCCTTGCCCAGGGCACCATCTACCCGGATATTATCGAGAGTGACGGCGTAAAGGCCCATCATAATGTGGGAGGGCTTCCGGATGACCTTCAGTTTTCTCTGGTAGAGCCGCTGAAGTTTCTTTACAAGGATGAAGTGCGTGTAGTGGGGAAGACCCTTGGCCTGCCGGACGGTATGGTTTACCGCCAGCCCTTCCCGGGCCCCGGCTTGGGTGTGCGCTGTCTGGGGGCTATCACCCGTGACCGCCTGGAGGCTGTGCGGGAGTCCGACGCGATTCTGCGGGAGGAATTTGCCAAAAACGGCCTGGAGGGTAAGGTCTGGCAGTACTTCACTGCCGTGCCGGATTTCCGTTCGGTAGGCGTGCAGGACGGAGCGCGCACCTTTGCTTACCCCGTGATCATCCGCGCTGTAAATACAGTGGACGCCATGACCGCCACGGTGGAGGACATTCCTTTCGCTCTGCTTGCGCATATTACAGACCGGATCACCAAAGAGGTCAAGGGAGTCAACCGGGTGCTTTATGACCTGACGCCCAAGCCCTGCGGGACTATTGAATGGGAATAACTGACAAAACCCGCAAAGCCTTGAAAACACTGGGGTCTTAAAGCGGAAACGGGGCATTTGATAGCAAATTGATAGCAGATACCAAAACCGGATTTACTTTGTTCACTCCCGTATAACGGGTGGCTTGCGGGTAAATCCTCCATATCCTAAGAAAAAGGTCTTGCTGACTTTCACCAGTCGGCAAGACCTTTTTTGTTATTTGTCTTTTCTCTGTTTCTTCAATCCTTTTATCAGAGCATCGCTTAATTCCTTCGAGGGGACTTTGGCCCACCGCTGGGTGGTGTCGTACTTCGGGTAGTTGTAGCGCCAGCGGTCATAGTCCTCCTTGGTGATCTCCCCGGCCTCCAACTTCGCCGCCTGTTCCCGCCACGCAATCAAGATTTTGTTCAGCTCACTGGCTTGACGGCCTCCCTGAAAAATATCTGCTTGCAGGCAGGCA
>CAZMFF010000086.1:0-3607 GCA_964565505.1 uncultured Acutalibacter sp.
GCGATACCGTGCCGGTTCGAGTCCGGCCACCGGCACCAACATCGGAGCGCCCGCCTTTTGGCGGCGCTCCGATGTTTTTGTTATTGCCGGACTCGAACCGGGATTAATCGAAAGAAGTTTTCGCAGGAAACTTCTTTCGCCCATGAGAAAGACGCTATATAAGAACTGGAGAAATCAAATGAATTTGGCAGATACAAAAGCTTACGCGCAGTGGAGAAAAAAGTTTGATCCTTATTTTGATCCGAAATATCTTTCGGATCAGGAGAGAAAAATTCAGCTTGCAGATGGATTTTCGGTTACTGCAAAAACCTATGCCTTCACAAGTGATGAAGGTTATTTCTGTCGGCAAAGCGAGAATGAATTTTTCAATAGCCGCGGGCAGATGATCTACTCCTGGCGAAGCCTGGATACCTTGGGCTATCTATCCTTTTTTCAACATTCCAACGGCAACCATTATCTCATATTTCGGATCGACTTGTATGGTTACAGCTTGTTGGAGGTGGAGAGCGCACGGGACTTTCACTATGTCCCTTCCCAGTCTTTCCAGCAGGATCAGAAGAACTTTGAAGAGACCTTCATCTGGTGCGGTGCGGCCTACTCCGCTCCAAAAGATCTGCTGGCGGTGGACGGGTGCTTCTGGGCCTATTCCGGTTCCACTTTGATTCTGGATTTCAGGGACCCTTTTCGGGAGCATCCCGCGGAAACATGGGTCGATATACGCGCAAAGCTGGATCCAGGCGATAAGCTGTACGATGATCTGAATTTCAGTTATTGGGACGAAAGCGGGAATTTATACATCACAGCGTACCACCACGAAACGGATCAGAAGAAAACCCTGTGCTTGCCTTCTGATCAATTGACCGCCTGGGCTCGGTGAAATGCGCTTCGATTTAAGCGATGATGACGATTTGGGAGGGGCTGGATTTCGAAAAGCGCTGCAGCGGATCAATAAGCCAAAGAGATGGCTCTCTAAACTGCTGAGATCTGAAAAGCAGTATGAGATATACAACTGGAATTCATATCAGTGCATCATCAAATAGCTGTTAAGGCAATATTACCTAACTTTTGAGATATCGATTCCTGTCAAGGTCAGGCTCGTTTATCCAAAAAGGAACCCGCTCATAAAAATGGGTTCCTTTTTTTGCCTATCGAAAACCACACGCCCAGCGAGTGGTCCGAAGGGAGCTTTCCGGCGATGAGGCAGACAGAAAAACTCCTTGCGTTTAGAATAGAAGCGCGGTCTGCCGGCTGCGCAAAAAGCAAACACATGAAAAATGGCATACTGTACGGAAAAATCGGCTTTTTTTCGGTGGAAAAGGATAAAATAAGGAAAAGCATTGGCTATTTCTCTGAATTGTGATACAATACAGGGCAAGAGATAAGCCCGGCTTTTCTCATGGCGACGATCCCGGCTGAAGACAGCCGCCCGTTTTCCGGGAAATTTTTGAAAAATTTCCTAAGAAGAAGGAGTGTGGAGTTTGTGAAAAAGGTTCTTTGTTTGATTTTTGTGAGTGCTTTTCTGGTTTCGCTGTGGGGCTGCAAGGACTCTAAGAGCGCAGAGAGTACTCCTTCGGCGGTGCCCACGGTTTCCCCAAGCCCCACGCCTGCCCCGCAAATGGTAAAGATCGCTCAGGTAAAAGAGGTAGACCCAGGCCTGAATATCCGTTCAGCCGCCTCTTCCGAGGGCGAGATTTTGGGAATGGCAGAAACGGGAGATCGGTTTTTACTGTTGGTAGATACCGAAAAGGACGGGTGGTATCAAATCGAATATGAAGGAAAAACCGCTTATATCTCGGCTGAATACGCAGATGTAAAGGAAATCACCTTAACAGAGGCGTCGAAGCTCAGAGAACCGCAGGACACATCCGCTTCTTCCAATGAGAGTTCACAGACGTCTCTTCCTGAGCCCCAGTCTAAAACGAACAGTCCTTCTCCCTCTGCATCGGCAAATTCCAGGCATGCCGAGGACGGGGAGCAGTGAACCTTTGAAAAACGGGAGCTCCTGCATGAAGTCAAGGCGTTATTTTGGAAGGCTCTCTCTGCCCGTGAAACAAGCTGTTTTTGCTCGCACAAAAGGCCGGACTTCTTTAAAGCAGATCCTTTTTTTGGAAAATGAAAAGCAAGAAAAGCGCCGGAGCCCTTTCGGCTGTTTTTCTTGCTTTTTCCACGGATTTTGCGAGGATAACGGAAAAGACGAATGAGAGTTTTTGAAGGAATCGATAAAAGGGGGAAGCGTGATGAATATTTTGGTAGTGGGCGGAGGTCTTTTAGGCCGCAGGACGGCAGAGCAGTTGGATGCGGCCGGACACGATGTATCTGTGATCGATGAAAAAGAAGAAAACCTTTTGCAGCTGGCTTCTGATTTCGGCGGAGTTACTTCAGTGGGGTTCCCCATGGATATCCAGAGCTTGAAAAATGCCGGAATTGAAAATTGTGACGCGGTAGCTGTGACAACGGCGGACGATAACCTGAATATCGCGGTGGGGCAGATCGCCAAAGACGTATTCGGGATCCAGAGGGTGATCGCCCGGATCTCAGACCCTTACCGGGAGACGATCTATGAGAATTTCGGCCTCGATACGGTGTGCCCTACCAATATGGCGGGAGAAAAAATCGTATCGGCTCTGCTCTTTCCTCTGCAAAGCAGACAGGTCACCTTCGGAATTTCCACAGTAGCCCTCAGAGCGGTGCCGGTTGAGCGGCGGCAGGAAGGAAAAATGCTTTCCAAATGGGAGCTTCCTGCCGGCAGCAGCCTGTTTGGCATTGTGAAGGAGGACGGCAGGTTCCTGCTGAAGACAGAGGAGCTTGATTGCCCTGTGGCCGTTGGAGATACTGTGATCGTCGCTGGGAAAATCGATTGAACGGGGGGAAGAGAAAATGCGGATGGTCATTATGGGAGGCGGCAAGCTGGGGCTGAGCCTGGCACGCATTATGCTGGAAAGAAAGCATACGGTAAGCCTCATTGAGAGGGATCGCCCGCGGTGTGAAAAGCTGGCGGACAGCCTGGATGCCTCCGTGTTCTGCGGAGACGGCTCCCGGGTAACGGTACTGGAGGCAGCGGGCCTTCAGGACGCCGATGTTTTTATGGCTGTTACCGGACAGGATCAGGACAATTTGGTGGCGGCACAGCTGGCAAAAGAATATTTTCACGCAAAAAAGGTGATCGTTCGGGCAAATGACCCAAGAAATATTGACACCTTCCAGCTCTTGGGAATTGAGAATGTGGTGAGCAGCACGGAGGTTATTTCAAGGCTGATCGAACAGGAGGCAGACCTTGCCCATATGCATCTGGTGGCGACTTTGAACCGGGGGAAAGCGGATATCTGCTCTATGGTTTTACCTCAAAACAGCGCGCTGGATGGAAAAGCTGTCAGAGAGGTCGTGTTTCCCAAGGGGACCTTGCTGATTTCTCTGATCCGAGGTGGGGTTTTTTCCATCCCCAACGGCTCCACCATACTTCAGGCGGGAGATGAGCTGGCAGCGGTCAGCGAAGAGGGACGAAGCCGGGCGCTGGTAAAGATACTGGGAGAAATAAAAAAATAAATAATAACAATTTGTAAGTTTGTCAATGATCTTGGACAGAGAAGGAGGCCAGGAATTCAATAGG
>CAZMFF010000087.1:0-3568 GCA_964565505.1 uncultured Acutalibacter sp.
TCCATCATGCCGGGCATCGAGGCGCGGGCGCCTGAACGCACGGAAACCAGAAGGGGATTTTCCTTATCGCCGAACTTCTTGCCGGTGATCTCTTCCATTTTGCCCACATACTCCATGATCTGGGCCTGAATCTCATCATTGATCTTTCTTCCGTCTTCATAATACTGCGTGCAGGCTTCCGTGCTGATGGTGAAGCCCTGGGGAACGGGAAGGCCGATCTTGGTCATCTCCGCAAGGTTCGCGCCCTTGCCGCCAAGAAGTTCCCGCATGGACGCATCGCCTTCGCTGAACAGGTAAACGTACTTGTGGCTCATTGGTAACAACCTCCTAAAAATGTTTCAACCGGACCAAAGTGCTTCCGGGTTGACAGCAGAAGAAACCGTTTTGGTGGCAAAAGCCTGTCCTTTCACGGCTGTCAATGGAAATTATAACAAATATTTCCGGAAACTTCCATAGGCAAAAGAGAGAATTTCCATTTTTTTGAGAGATTTCTTTAAAATTCTTCTCCCCTTTTCTTCTTTTAAAAGAGAATTTCCGAAAAAAACGCCCCGCTTTTCCTTTTCGGGCTTCCCGCCCTGCAGAAAGCTTCCCTTTTCCCCCTTGAAAAAATCCAGGCGCTGTGTATAATGGAGACGCGGCAAAAAGCGGGAGGGGATTCCCCCTCCCGCTTTCGGCAGTCCCTTTTGAAAGGAGCCTTTTGTGCATGTTGGATCTTTGGAAGAAAAAGCCCGTTTTCCCCGGCCCTGTTTCCTTTCTCATAGTGGGCCTTGGAAATCCGGGCAAGCAATATGAAAACACCCGGCACAACGCCGGCTTCCTGGCAATAGACGCGCTGGCCCGGGAACTGGGGATCAGGGTCAGCCGCCTGCGCTTCCAGGGCCTGTGCGGAGAGGGGATGCTGGGGGGAAAGCACGTCCTTCTGCTCAAGCCCTCCACCTTTATGAATGAAAGCGGCAGGTCTGTAAAGGCCGCCATGGATTTTTATAAGCTCCCCCCCTCCCAGGTGCTCGTCCTGTTTGACGATATCAACCTGCCGGTGGGCAGGCTGCGGATCCGCCGCAAGGGAAGCGACGGCGGCCATAACGGCATGAAAAACATCATCTATTTAAGCGGCTCTGACCAGTTCCCCCGCATCAAGCTGGGGATCGGAGAAAAGCCTCATCCCGACTACAGCCTGGCGGATTGGGTGCTTTCCCGCTTCACCCAGGACGAGGGGGAAAAGCTTTCCGAGGCCCTGGAGTCTGCCTGTAAGGCAGCGAAGCTCATCGCCGCCGGGAAGACAGACGCCGCCATGAATCTCTACAATTAGACCGTTCCCGGACCCGGAAAAATTTGCCTTACAAAGGGGATTTTTATGCGAGCTATCCTACAGGCGCTGAAAGAAGACGCCGAATACCGCCGCCTGGAAAAGGCGGCTCAAAATGAAGCGCTTCCCGGCGCGGTGACCGGCGTGTCCGGCATACACAAATGTCTTTTGATCCATGCCCTGATGGAGGCCACCGGAAAGAAAGCGCTGATCCTGGCGGCTGACGAGGGAGAGGCCCAGCGCTTTTTTGAAGACCTTTCCTCCTTGGGGCAGCAGCCCGCCCTTTACCCCATCAGAGACTTCAGCCTGCGGGACAGCGCCGGCGTCTCCCACGAATACGAAAGGCTTCGCCTGGAGGCGCTTTCCAGGCTCCAAAGCGGCAAATGCAGCTGTATTATCGCCTGTATCGACTCTGCCCTGCAATACACCCTCGGCCCAAAAGAACTCAAGGACCGTCTTTTCTCCCTGACCCCCGGCATGGAGTTTTCCATGGAAGCGCTGCTTCAGGCGCTTCTCAAATGCGGCTACACCCGGGAAGACCAGATCGAGGGCGCCGGGCAATTCAGCCGCCGGGGCGGGATCATGGATTTCTTCTCTCCGGGCAGCGAGGCCCCCGTGCGGGTGGAATTCTGGGGAGACGAGATCGACTCCATCTCCTATTTTGACCTGGAAACACAGCGGCGCACCGACCCGGTAGACGCCGTGACCCTGGCTCCCTGCGTGGAGGTGATCGCAGATCACCCCGGCGTTCTCGCCGCGAAAATCGAGAAGCTGGGAAAGGGCCTGCGGGGAAAAGCCGCTCCCAAAGCCAGAGAGGTGCTTTCGTCAGAGGCGCAGAAGCTGCGCGACGGCCTGCATCTGGGGTCCATCGACAAATTTATTTCCCTGGTGTACGACCGCCCGGCCACTGTGCTGGACTATTTTTCAGAGGAGGATCTGCTGTTTTTCTCAGAGGGGAACCGGCTCAAGGAGCGGATGCGCACCACGCTCTTACAGTGGGGAGAAGACGCTGCCGCCCTGCTTTCCGAAGGGGTCCTGTGCAAGGGCCTCGACTGCTACTCTGAAACCTGGGAATACGCCCTTGCAAAAGCGCAGGAGAGGCAGACGGTATTTCTGGACCTTTTTGCCCGGGGCAGCTATGAGATCCCGCTGAAGACCCTGATCAACATGACGGTAAAACAGCTTTCCCCCTGGGCGGGAGGCACAGAATTGCTCCGGGAGGACCTTTCGGCCCTGCTTTCTCAGGGGCGGGCCTGCTTGGTGCTTTCCGGAACGCCGCGCGCCGGACAGACCCTTGCGCAGGACCTGAAATCAGCGGGGCTTCCCGCCGCCTTTTTGGAATCCCCCTCTCAGGTCGCGAAAGGGACGGTCGCCGTATCCTGCGGATCTCTTTCCGCCGGGTTCGAGCTGCCGGGAGCAGATTTTGCGCTGATCACCCACGGCAGGGCGGCCCCGGTGAAGGCCAAGCGGAAGCGGGACAAAAATCAAAAGGAGATCTCCAGCCTTTCGGAGCTTTCCCCGGGAGATTATGTGGTACATTCCGCCCATGGCATCGGCGTGTTCGAGGGGATCCACAAGCTTGCGATGAACGGGATCACCAAGGATTATATCAAGCTGCGCTATGCAAAAAGCGATACGCTTTACGTGCCGGTGACACAGCTTGATATGGTGGCAAAATATATCGGCCCGCGGCAGGACGCCGCCGTCCGCCTCCACCGCCTGGGCGGGGCCGACTGGCAAAGGCAGAAGGCGAAAGTCCGCGCGGCGGTGAAAAACATCGCGAAGGAGCTCATCGAGCTCTATGCCCAGCGCATGCAGGAAAAAGGCTTTGCCTTTCCGCCGGACGGCGAATGGCAGCACGATTTTGAAGTGCGCTTCGAATTTGAAGAGACAGAGGACCAGCTTCGCTGCATCAACGAGATCAAGGACGATATGGAGCGCTCTGCCCCTATGGACCGTCTGTTGTGCGGAGATGTGGGGTTCGGGAAGACGGAGGTGGCCCTCAGGGCGGCCTTCAAATGCGTTACCGCCGGAAAGCAATGCGCCATTTTGGTGCCCACCACCATTTTGGCCTGGCAGCATTATCAAACCATTCTCAAGCGGATGGAGGGCTTTCCCGTGGATGTGGAGCTGCTCTCCCGCTTCCGCACGCCGAAACAGCAGGAGGAAATTTTAAAAAAGCTTGCCAGAGGCTCTATGGATATCGTGGTAGGCACTCACCGCCTGGTGTCCAAAGATGTGAAGTTCCGCGATCTGGGGCTT
>CAZMFF010000088.1:0-3233 GCA_964565505.1 uncultured Acutalibacter sp.
TCTTATGAGTATCTACAATCCCTCCGGCAAACAGTATCTCCGCTGCACGAAACGGCTGGACAATAAAAGCTGTCCTGGCTGTGGGAAAATCATCACTTCGGAACTGGAAGCGGTTGTTTATCAGCAGATGGTAAAGAAGCTGGCAAGCTACAAGACGCTGACAGGAAAAAAGAAAGCGGCAAAGGCAAACCCGAAAATCACCGCCCTGCAAGTGGAACTTGCCCATGTAGACAGCGAGATTGAAAAGCTGGTGGACAGTCTGACGGGGGCAAACAATGTCCTGTTCTCCTATGTGAATGTGAAGATAGCGGAACTGGACGGGCGCAAGCAGGAACTTCTGGCAAGGATAGCGGAGTTGACTGTGGAGGCCATCAGCCCGGAACAGGTCAGCCAGATTTCCGGCTACCTCGATACCTGGGAGAATGTATCTTTTGATGACAAGCGGCGTGTGGTGGATTTGATGATCACCACCATAGCCGCCACAAGCGACAGCTTGAACATCACATGGAAAATCTGACTGGCGGCACCCCTCCCGTCAGATACCTACCCTGTGTAGTCCCTTGTAAACTGTACTTTCTTTATTTTAAAATAACAGCAGAGGCTGCTGTTATTCTGGAAGAACCCCTGAACTGCGAGGCAGTTCTCTTTTCCTTCGGAAAAGCACCGGGCTTCTTCAAAGCAGATTTTTTGATAAAAAATAACAACAGCTTGTGCTGCTGCTGTTATTGCAGATTCTTTGATGTAAAAAAGGAGCCTTGCGCATTGATGGAGAAACCGATGAAGAAAACACTTCGCACAACGATCCTGATGCTCATTTCCGTTGCCGGCCTGCTGGCGGCAGATCAGCTCTCAAAGTATCTGGTCGAGGTTTACTTAAAGCCGGTAAAGTCGGTAACGGTGATCCCTCATTTTCTGGAGCTTTCCTATCTGGAAAACACGGGCGCCGCCTTTGGGCTGTTTCAGGGGCAGACCTGGCTTCTGGCCCTCGTGACGGCCGCGGCCTTCGCTGTGATCCTCGTGCTTTTATTCCGTTACCGCCGCCACAGCTTTTTCAGCCTGGCCTGCGCGGCCCTTGTTTTAGCGGGGGGCTTGGGAAATCTGCTGGACCGTTTTCTGCGCGGCTATGTGATCGACTTTTTCCATGTCCTGTTTTTCGGCTATATTTTTAATTTTGCGGATTGCTGCATTACGGTGAGCGCCGTTTTGTTCCTGATCCATGTGTTTTTCTTCACGGGGGAAAAGCCCGCGAAGGAAGGGGAAGCGCCCCAAAAGGAGCAGCCGTGAACAGGGGGATCCGCCTCACAGTGGAGCAGGGGGGAATTCGGGCTGACCGGTTCCTTTCAGAGGCGCTGGAGGATTTGACCCGCTCGGCGGTGCAGAAGCTGATGGAAAAGGGGCTGGTTTTTCGAAACGGGAAGCCCCTGTTCAAAAGCGAAAAGCTGGAAACGGGGGACGAAATTTCCCTTTCCATCCCGGAGCCGGAGGCGCTGGATGTGCAGGCGCAGGAGATCCCCCTTGAGATCGTCTATGAGGATGGAGACCTGCTGGTGGTGAATAAGCCCAAGGGAATGGTGGTGCATCCCGCTCCCGGGAATAGGGAGGGGACGCTGGTAAACGCGCTGCTCTATCATTGCGGCGGTTCCCTTTCCGGGATCAATGGAGTGCTCCGCCCGGGGATCGTTCACCGCATCGACAAGGATACCAGCGGCCTGCTGATCGTGGCGAAAAATGATCTTTCTCACGGCCGGTTGGCACAGCAGATCAAAGAGCACAGCTTTACACGGGAGTATCAGGCGGTGGTGTACGGCGGATTTTCTGAGGATACGGGAACGGTCGACGCCCCCATCGGAAGGCATCCTGTGGATCGAAAGAGGATGGCCGTGCTGCAAGGCTCGCCCGCGGCGCGAAACGCGGTCACCCATTTTTCCGTCGTCACCCGGTATCGGGGCTTTACCCACCTGCGGCTGCGATTGGAGACAGGCAGGACCCATCAGATCCGGGTGCATATGGCCTATCTGGGCCATCCGGTGGCGGGCGACCCGGTCTACGGACCCAAAAAGGTGATCGCTTCCCTGAAGGGGCAATGCCTTCACGCGGGGAAAATCGGTTTTGTACATCCCCGCAGCGGGGAGTATCTGGAGTTTTCCGCAGATCCGCCGGAGTATTTTAAAAGCTTCCTTTCCACCTTAGAAGAAAAGTAGGGGAAACGCCTTGAAACGATGGATAGAATTGATGCTCCTCTTTCTCTTTGCCGCCGTGACCTGCGCGGCTTTGTTCTTCTCCTGTCTTGTTTCTTTCGAAAAAATCCCGCCGCTCCCCTCAGCGCGGGGAGAAGAGAGCTTCTCTGAGAGCACAGAAACACTCTCAGAGAATGATATTCCGATAGAGAGCTCTCCGAAAGACGCTCTGGACCTGAACACGGCTACCCTGGAGGAGCTTCAGTCCTTGCCGGGGATCGGCCCGAAGCTTGGAAAACGGATCCTTGACTACCGGGAGGAATACGGGAAGTTTTTCTCTGTGGACGAGCTTTTAGAGGTGCCGGGAATCGGAGAGAAGAAGCTGGAAGCCATCAGGGAAATGGTGAAAGCGGAGTTAGATGTTAGATATTAGATGTTAGATATTAGATGTTAGATATTAGATGTTAGATATTAGATATTAGATATTAGTCGTTAGATAAGGGCTTGGCTCCCCCTTTGGGGTGAGTACGCCCCGGTGGGGCGTTGCCACGAACTGACCGAGGCGGAAGCCGAGACCGATGGCCTCCGGGGGAGAACTCAGCTGCCGCTTCAGACATTGCTGGACATGCTCCACCGGGGCATAGCAACCGTTCATCACCGTTCTACGCTTCCGCTCCGGTCGTTGCTGGACGCATGTCACTGGCATGCAGCAACCGAACCGGCAGGCGAGACGCTGTCGAGCGCAGCGAGACTGAGAAGGGTGAGCGCGTCCCAGTGGGACGCTGGTGCGAACTGGTCTCCGGTGGAGAACTCAGCTGCCGCTTCAGACATTGCTGGGCGTGCCCCACCGGGGCACGTCGCCCCAAAGGGAGAGGCAAGAGTTTTTTTGCGGTTTGCAGCTTAAATTTCTTCAAGCAAACCGAACAGAAATTTGCAGCCACTCCTTGGCTCTCCCTCTGGGAGAGCTGTCGAGCGCAGCGAGACTGAGAGGGAAAAGGACTGACGGCAAATCCGCCTAGAGAAGGAAAACATGACGATACCAAAAGACAACAGCCA
>CAZMFF010000089.1:0-3149 GCA_964565505.1 uncultured Acutalibacter sp.
TGCCACCGGCAATCTTCCCCCCACCGGGACGCGCTCTCTCGCCTGCCGGCTCGGTCAGTTCGCACCAGCGTCCCACCGGGACGCGCTCACCTCTCTCGAGTTCGAATCTTCTCCGACGAAAAAAACACAGGGGCCAAATAGACCCCTGTGCTCTTTTTGGCGCGCCGAAGAAGATTCGAACTCCCGGCCTTCTGATCCGTAGTCAGACGCTCTATCCAGCTGAGCTATCGGCGCACGGCTGAGGGATATCTCCCTTACAGCCTCACTATTATAGAAGAACTATTTAAAAATGTCAAGTCCCTTTTCATGAGACAGGCCCTTCCTTATCGTCCGGCTCCGAAAAGGCCGCCAGTAGAAATCCCAGAGGGGCAAGCTCTCTTTCCGGGGAGGGGAGAGAGCCCAACAGGAGCTTTCCCTTCTGCAGGGGGAAGGGGAATTCGGGCAAACGCCGGGGAGAAGAGCCGCGGTTCACCGCGACAAGCAGGCTCTCTCTTTTCCCGTTTAGAACGCTCTGCCTTAGGTACAGCAGCAGATCCTCCTCTGCCGCAAGGGGCAGAAACTCCCCCTCTGCCAGAATAGAACGGTACTCCCGGCGAAGAGCGCCCAGAGTACGGTACCAGGATAAAAGCTCCTGGTCCTCCCTTCCCCAGGGGAACGCGGTGCGGTTGAAGGGATCCTTGTACCCTTGTGCGCCCGCTTCATCTCCGTAATAGATACAGGGCACGCCCGGCAGGGTAAACTGCAAAAGGGAGGCAAGCTTCATCCGCTTGACGCCCAGAGCCCTCTGCTGCGGGGATAGGCTGTGAGCGCTTTGCCACTCCCGTCCGTTTTGCCCCGCAGGTTCTCCGGCCAGTATGGTGATGGCTCGTTCCGTGTCGTGGGTGCCGATATGGTTCATGAGAAGCCGGATACATGGAGGGGGATAATTTTCCAGGATCCCCTCTACCGTCTCAAAGAATTGAAGGGGCGATTCTCCCAAAAGAAATCCCAGCACGGCGTCTCGGAAGGGATAATTCATCACGGTGTCCAGCTGTCCGCCCAGCAAATACCGGCGCCGGACCCCATAAGCCGTTTTATTGGAGGCGTCTTCCCAAACCTCCCCCAGCACCAGGGCGTCGGGAAATTCCTCTTTGGCCGCCTGGGCGAGGTGGTCGATGAATTCATCGGGAAGCTCGTCGGCCACATCCAGCCGCCAGCCTGAGGCTCCCAGGCGCAGCCATTTTCTCACAATGCCGTTTTCCCCGTTGATGTATTTGTCGTATTCCGGCTCCAGCTCCCGCACATTGGGAAGGGTGTCGAAGTTCCACCAGCACTCATAGGATTGGGGCCAGTGGGAAAAGGTATACCAGGAAAAGTAGGGAGATTCCTTAGATTGATAGGCGCCTGGGCCCGCGTACCGGTTTTGCTTATTGAAATAGACGCTGTCGCTCCCGGTATGGCTGAATACTCCGTCGATCACGATGCGGATCCCGAATTCCAGAGCCTTTCTGCACAGAGAGATAAAGTCTTCCTCACTGCCCAGCAGAGGGTCGATCTTGGAATAATCCGCCGTGTCATAACGGTGATTGGAGTGGGCCTCAAAGATCGGGTTGCAGTAGATACAGGTAACTCCAAGCTCCTGAAGGTAGGAAAGCTTCTCTTCGATTCCCCGCAGGTCGCCTCCGAAAAAGTCCAGGTTGGTGACACGCCCCTGAGCGTCCGGCCTCCACTTGGGCTGTTCCTCCCAGCTTTGATGAAATTCCCGGTCGGAGGGGACGCCCTGCTTTTGCGTTTTTGAAGAGAAAAACCGGTCTGGGAAGATCTGATACATCACGCCGCCGGAAAGCCAGTCCGGCGTGCGCAGGTCCTTTCGGAAAACCGTGAGCTGCCACCGGTCTGTGCCGCCGAATATGCCCGCCCCTCCAAAGCCCCGGGAAAGACGCAGCCGGCCCCGCAGGGTGAGACATTCAAAATGGTAAAAATAGAGGCCCGGCTTATCCGGGGTGAAATGACATTCCCACCACTCCTTATCTTCCCCGTTCATCCCGCACCAGAACATGCCCTGGCAAAAGGTCTCGCCTTTTTCCTGCTCTATGACAAGACAGGCCTCAGAGCAGGAGAGCTCTCTGGGGAGCGTGATGCGAAAATGGATCTCTCTCCCATCAGGCACAGCGCCGGTGGGGTCTCGGTATCGCTTATCTCTGGAATGAAACATGACCATGACCTCCTCGTCCTTCACCTACGGAACACCTTGAAGCAATAGAGAAACGCGGGACCCTTTCGGGGCCCGCGAAAACGGTTTTCGGCAGTGGAAAAGAACCGCCTTTACACCGGAAAAATTACTTTTTCCGCTTTGCCGTGGCCTCCAGGTTTTTGATTGGGGGCACAGGGGAGGCATGCCAGATATTTCCGGCATAGTCGCGGATGGCCCGGTCAGCGGCAAACCTTCCGGCACAGGCGATATTGACCAGAGACATTTTGTTCCAGCCCTTTTCATCCCGATAAAGCTCCTGCGCCCGCTTTTGAGCCTGAGAGTAGGAGTCGAAATCGGCGAGAGCCATGTACCGGTCCTCGTTGAGCAGAGTGTTGAAGATATCCTCGAACTGCTGCCCCTCCAGGCCGGAACGAAGCTCGTTCATGGCCCGCTGGATGGTGGGATTGTTCTGATAGTGCATCTGCGGCTGATAGCCGGAGCGCTTCAGCTCCTCCACCTGAGAGGCTGTCATGCCGAACAGAATGATATTTTCATCTCCCACGGCCTCGTGAATCTCCACATTGGCTCCGTCCAATGTGCCCAGGGTGACGGCGCCGTTGATCATAAATTTCATATTGCTGGTCCCGGAGGCCTCCGTGCCGGCTAAAGAGATCTGCTCGCTGATCTCCGCCGCAGGGGTGAGAAGCTCCGCCCAGGTGACGCAGTAGTTTTCCACAAAGACCACCTTGAGCTTTTGATTGACCCGGGGATCGTTGTTGATCTTCTTGGCCAGAGCGGCGATGAACTGGATGATCTGTTTGGCAAGATAATACCCAGGTGCCGCCTTAGCGCCGAAGAAATAGGTGTGTGGGGTAAAATCGGCGTTGGGGTTCTCTAAAAGCCACTGATAGGTGGCGAGAATATTCAAGGCGTTCATGTGCTGGCGCTTGTATTCGTGGAGACGCTTTACCTGCAC
>CAZMFF010000090.1:0-2863 GCA_964565505.1 uncultured Acutalibacter sp.
AGATGTTAGATATTAGTCCTTAGACTTGGCTCCCCCTATGGGGTGAGCGAGCGCCGGTGGCGCTCTGGTGCGAACTGTTCTACGCTTCCGCTCCGGGTGCAAAGCGCCGGTGGCGCTTGTTCTGCATCGACCGAGTTGGCAAACGAGAACGTTGCTGGACGCATGCCACTGGCATGCAGCAACCGAGGCGGGGAAGATTGCCAGTGGCAATCGTTCTGACCCGCCCGAGCCGGCAGGCGAGAAAGCCGAGACGCTGTCACGGCTTTGCCGTGACTGAGGGAGAGATAACGAAAACCCATTCCTTTTTCAAAGCCCTTGCAAAATAACAAAACTTTCAAAGATTTCTCCCTCTTCATCCTCTTCAGAGGGAGGCAAGAAGGGAAAGGGCACGCCTTTTCCCCTTGGCTCCCCCCTTGGGGGGAGCTGTCAGCGAAGCTGGCTGAGAGGGGAGCCAAGTAGGAGAAGTTTACGCAAAGCAAGCTTTTTTATTCGTCCAGCTTCAAAACAGCCATAAAGGCCTCCTGTGGCACCTCCACGCTGCCCAGCTGGCGCATGCGCTTCTTGCCTTCCTTTTGCTTCTCCAAAAGCTTCTTTTTCCGGGTGATATCGCCGCCGTAGCACTTGGCCAGCACATCCTTGCGCATGGCCTTCACCGTCTCCCTGGCAATGATCTTCCCTCCCACGCAGGCCTGAATGGGCACCTCAAAAAGCTGTCTGGGGATCTTCTCCTTCAGCTTTTCCGTCATCTTTCTGGCCCTGGGATAGGCCTTCTCCGCGTGAAGGATAAAGGAAAGGGCGTCCACCACCTCGCCGTTGAGCATAATATCCAGCTTTACCAGCTCGCTTTTCCGATAGCCCAGAAGCTCGTAATCAAAGGAGGCATAGCCTCTGGTGCGGGACTTTAAGGCGTCGAAAAAGTCGTAGATGATCTCATTTAAGGGCAGCTCATAGTGGATATCCACCCGGTCAGTGTCCAGATACTTCATATCCTGAAAAACGCCCCTGCGCTCCTGGCAAAGCTCCATAATATTCCCCACATACTCTGAAGGGGAATAAATATGGGCGTTAGCAATGGGCTCCTGGGCGCTCTGGATCGTCGCCGGGTCAGGATAATTGGTGGGGTTGTCGATCTGCAGCTCCTCGCCGTTTGTCTTGACGATTTTATAGACCACGCTGGGGGCGGTGGTGATGAGGTCCAGGTTATATTCCCGCTCCAGCCTCTCCTCAATGATCTCCATATGTAATAGCCCTAAAAAGCCGCAGCGAAAGCCAAAGCCTAAAGCAACGGAGGTTTCCGGCTCAAAGCTCAAGGAGGCGTCGTTTAATTGAAGCTTTTCCAGCGCGTCTCTCAGGTCGGCATAATGGGCTCCGTCCGCCGGATAGATCCCGCAGAACACCATGGGTTGTACCGCCCGGTAACCGGGCAGCGCTTCCTTGGCAGGCCGGTCCCGAAGGGTGACGGTGTCTCCCACTCTCGCCTGGCGCACCTCCTTGATAGAGGCCGCGATATAACCCACCTCTCCGGCGGAAAGAGCCTCCTTGGGTTCCAGAGAGGTGGCTCTCAAAAGCCCGCACTCCACCACGGAGAATTCCCCGCCTGAGGCCATCATGCGAATGGTGTCTCCGGGCTTCAAAACGCCGTCCACAATGCGGACATAGACGATCACGCCCCGGTAGGCGTCATAATAAGAGTCGAAGATCAGGGCTTTCAGGGGCGCGTTTTCGTCGCCCTTCGGCGCGGGGATATCGGTGACGATCCGCTCCAGCACCTCCCCGATATTAAGCCCCGTCTTGGCGGAGATCCTGGGCGCGTCCATAGCAGGGATCCCGATCACATCCTCGATTTCGTGGGCCACCCGGTCTGGGTCGGCGCTGATGAGGTCGATCTTGTTGAGCACCGGCACGATCTCCAAGCCCGCGTCCACCGCGAGATAAGTATTGGCTAAAGTCTGCGCTTCGATCCCCTGGGAAGCATCCACCACTAAGATGGCTCCCTCGCAGGCGGCAAGGGAACGGGAGACCTCATAGTTGAAGTCCACGTGGCCCGGGGTGTCGATCAGGTTGAAAACATAATCCTCCCCGTCCTTCGCCGTGTATTGCAGGGTGACCGCGTGGGCTTTGATGGTAATGCCCCGCTCCCGCTCCAGATCCATATTGTCCAGAAGCTGATCTTCCATCTCTCTCTTGGACACCGCCTGGGTCTCCTCTAAAATGCGGTCTGCCAGGGTGCTTTTCCCGTGGTCGATATGCGCTACAATGCTGAAATTCCTGATCCTGCTTTTATCCATTTGCCATTATCCTTTTTCTTCGGAATGAAAAGAGCTTTTGTAGTTATTTTACCCGTTTTTCCCAAAAAGCGCAAGAGAGAAAGCCCCTTGGTAGTTGTTAGATGTTAGATGTTAGTCGTTAGATTTGGCTCCCCCTAAGCCCCCTCTTGCCTCTCCCTCTGGGAGAGGTGGCGCGGCATAGCCGCGACGGAGAGGGTGTTCCTTGGCTCTCCCCTTGGTAGTTGTTAGATATTAGATATTAGTCCTTAGACTTGGCTCCCCCTAAGCCCCTCTTGCCTCTCCCTTTGGGAGAGGTGGCGCGGCATAGCCGCGACGGAGAGGGTGTTCCTTGGCTCTCCCCTTGGTAGTTGTTAGATATTAGATATTAGTCCTTAGACTTGGCTCCCCCTAAGCCCCTCTTGCCTCTCCCTTTGGGAGAGGTGGCGCGGCATAGCCGCGACGGAGAGGGTGTTCCTTGCCTCTCCCCTTGGTAGTTGTTAGATGTTAGATGTTAGTCCTTAGACTTGGCTCCCTCTGAGGAGGGTGAGCGAGCGCCGGTGGCGCTCTGGTGCGAACTGTTCTACGCTTCCGCTCCG
>CAZMFF010000091.1:0-2806 GCA_964565505.1 uncultured Acutalibacter sp.
CATATGCCTCTTTTGAACCACTCGCCTAGCGAGTGGTTTTCTTAATACAAAAAAACGTCAGAAGGCTTTAAACCTTCTGACGTTTTTTCAGTTTTCAGTCTATTATTCCACTACTTCCTCTTCCGTCAGAATATCCTCGGAAAGCGGGCTGGGGAAAGCCTTTTCCTTGATGGCGCGGAAATCAGGGAACAGCGCAAAAACAGAAGCAACTCCCACGCAGAAGGACAGGAACTTTAAAAGGCCCTTTCCCTTCTTCGGCGCTGAAAGCCCCAAGAAGAAGCTCACACAGCACAGCAAAAGCTTCATTAGCGTTAGCTGCTTGCAGTCTGCCTGTTTGATGAACTCATCCACAGCTCCACAAAATTTTCTCATAGAACTCCACCTACCCTTTCTGCTACAGTTATTTTCTGACAGCCGCCTCTACTGCTTTTACTAAAGAGGCTCATACGGCCATTTTCCTGAAAATCATCTTTTTAAAGCCTTTTAAAACGCTCACTCTATGCTTTCGGGCATTCTTTTATCGTAACAGGACTGTTGTTATTTTAACACGCCGTCCGGAATCTTGCAACCGATTCAAAAACTTTTCCCTTCTTGTGGCTTCTCCGCTCTTATAAGAAAATGAGGGCTGATCCCTAACAGAGAGCTTTCCTGCTCTGTCATGCGGACAAGCTCCAGCAGGCGTTCCCGGCTTTCAGGAATCTCCCATTTTTCCTGCAGCGTCGGGCAAAACCAGATACATCCCTCCACAGCATAGGTTCCGTTGGGAGAAAAACTGCTTTTTCTCAATTCCTGTTCCATTCCCTCCGGTGTATGAAAATAGGCGTTTGTCAGAAAATTAGGATATTCCTTTGGACGCACATGCCGGTTTTTCAAAATTTCCTTCCTCAGCATTTCAAAATAGATCTCATCATCCAGAAATTCATTGTCCTTCCCATAAACAGATACTGCCCAGGTAGCAGAGCTGAATTTACTGATTCCGGCGGCAATCAGCATTCCTCCCGGCTTTAAAATACGGTATGCCTCTTTCAAGGCTGAAAGCCGTTCCTCTTCCTCTAGCAGATGATACAGAGGTCCCATCAGCAACACAGCATCCATACTCTCCGTTTCTACCATAGAAAGCTTACGGGCATCGCCTACCATAGCCTCATAAGAATGGGTCTGGTGCGTGCGGGCGTACTCCACCGCAGACGGCGCCAGCTCAATGAGCGTCACGCGGTGTCCCTGCCCTGCAAGCCAATCAGAATAGTAGCCGCTCCCGCCGCCTACGTCACAAATCTTCAGAGATCTCTTGGGCAAAAATCTTGAAAGCAGTTCTTTTGTCCTTTCCCCTTCTACCTTTCCCAATCCTCGCTCCAGTCTTCCGATCTCCGTACCCCTCTCATAAAACTCATAAATTTCTCTGTTATCCTCTCGCATAGTACCCATTATCTCCTATAGAATTCTCTCTTCTTTCCTCAGGAAAAGATCATAGCTGATGATAGAAACGCAGCTTTTGCCCGTAAAAACAGCCTCTGCTATCCAGGGCATCAGATCTCTGATTTTTTCAAATTCCGAAAAATCAAATTTCGGCTGATAATGATGAAGAACCGTGCTCAGGGCGGTCCCATGAGTCCCGATCATGATCGTTTTCTCCGGGTACTTATCCAGCGTTTCCTCCAAGGCGGAAAGATTTCTTTTCTGGACCTCAAAAAGGCTTTCGCCGCCGGGGAGCTTATAGCTAAAATTCTCCCATTGCTTTCTGGAAAAATCAGAAAAGTCCTGGACCCAGTCTCCTACTTTACGCTCTCGAAAGCCCTCCACAGCTACAGGAAAAAGTCCGTGAGTCCGGGCCACCTCTTTTACCGTATCCACTGCCCTCCGGTAAGGGCTGGACAACACAGCGTGGATTTCCTTGTCCTTGAACAACTCTGCAAGCAGCCGGCCGTCCCTTTGCCCTTTTATGGTCAAAGGCCGTTCCCTGTCTTCATGAACCGCATGATCTGACTGGCAATGGCGAATAAAATAGACCTTTGTCATGTAGCCATCCTCACTCTCGATTTTTTGCGGAATTTCTTTCTCTTCTTTAGCTGAGAAAACTCAAAAGAAAGGATCTCTCAAATTTCCGTCGCCCGTCTTCTCAGGCATAGAAATTGGGCATAGGCTCTTTTGGCATCTTACCCTGCATATTCAGCACATAAGGCCACTTCCCGGTGTCCTGTATCAAAAAGCCATATACCAGGCCCATATGCCTGTGCCAGTGGCGGAACTGGCCCAGGATCAGCTTGAAACGGGACATTTCGCAGCCGGGCGGATTCTCTCCCAACTCCTCATCTCGAAGGATTTGCAGATAGCTTTCCAGCTTGTCCCTGATACGGAAAAAATAAGCTTCCAGCTCTTCCCTGTCAATAGACTCATCTTTCGGGACCACATTCAGGTCTGCAAGATCCGGCTTGTGAAAAGCAGGGGGAACATAATCAGGGTCCTCCGGGTTAATATACCAGCGGTCCATAGAAAAAAGCATATGATAGAAATATTTCCACATGGGGATCCCGTCGTACCTTTTTTCCCAAAGCTCCTCCGGCACACATTTGATCAGGTTTTCTGTTTCCCACAGGGCCCGCCTTGTCAATTCCCGGATATCCTCACAAAGAGCCATTTCAAAACTACCTCCTTCAAAATATCTGCCAAGTGTCCGGCAATCGATTACCGGTAAATATAGAAAAACAGGCCGTCCGAATCGGACGGCCTTATCTCATACAGATCAAATCATTTCTAGTACCCTAAAAACTGAATAAAGGAAGAAGCGAGGAAGAAAAGGAGGGAAGAG
>CAZMFF010000092.1:0-2789 GCA_964565505.1 uncultured Acutalibacter sp.
TCGACCTGAAAAAAGGCTATCAGCAGTCAGACGGCAGTATGCTGACGCCCTTCGGGCAGGCGAGAAGATATGCGGGATATTTGCCTTACAATCAGGTTCCCCGCTGGATCGTGGTGTGCAATTTCCAGAGCTTTGAGATACACGATATGAATCGGCCAAATGAAGAGCCGGAGATTCTATTGCTTGAAAATCTCGAAAAAGAGTATCACCGCCTGGGCTTTCTGGTGGATACAGGCAGTGAAAATATCAAAAAGGAAATGGAGATTTCCTTGCAGGCCGGAGAGCTGGTAGGGAAGCTCTATGACGCTCTTTTGAAGCAGTACAAGAATCCGGGCGACCCGGCGACGCTTCAAAGCCTGAACAAGCTGTGTGTGCGGCTGGTGTTCTGCCTGTATGCAGAGGACGCCGGGATTTTCGGGAAAAGAAATCTCTTTCACGACTATCTGCAAGCCCACTGCGCCGAGTCCCGTGACGCATTAATTAAACTGTTCAAAATACTGGATACCAAACCGGAAGACAGAGACCCCTATGAAAGTGAAGATCTGCTCAGATTTCCCTATGTAAACGGCGGCCTGTTCGCGGATGAAAGCATTGAAATTCCCCGTCTGACGGAAGAGATCGTAGAGATCATCTTGCAGAAAGCCAGCGAGGACTTTGACTGGAGTGAAATCAGTCCCACCATATTCGGAGCGGTATTTGAAAGCACCCTGAACCCGGAAACCCGGCGCTCAGGGGGGATGCACTACACCAGCATTGAGAACATCCACAAGGTCATCGACCCGCTGTTCCTGGACGACTTAAAAAACGAGTTAAGGAGTATTCAAGCGGAGCCGATAGAGAAGATTTGCAAAGCCCGTGCACGGGCTTTGCATGAGAGATGCGCATCTCTGCGATTTTTGGACCCCGCCTGCGGTTCCGGCAATTTTTTAACAGAAACTTATCTGAGCCTACGTAGGATAGAGAATGAACTTTTAAAGCTTCTAAGCGACCAAATCACCTTTGGAGAAGTGCAGGAGAAAAACCCCATACAGGTCTCTATCGGGCAGTTTTACGGAATCGAGATCAACGACTTTGCCGTGACGGTAGCAAAAACTGCCCTCTGGATCGCGGAGAGCCAGATGATGAAGGAGACGGAAGATGTGGTACACATGAGCCTCGACTTTCTCCCCTTGAAAACAAACGCCCATATTATCGAGGGCAACGCTCTAAGAATGGACTGGAACGAGGTCGTTTCCAAAGAAAGGCTCAATTATATCATGGGTAATCCGCCGTTTGTGGGGGCAAGAATGATGGGCGTCGCCCAAAAGGAAGATGTCAATTTCATTTTCCCCGGCTGGAAAAACGCCGGGAATCTGGACTATGTTTCCTGCTGGTACAAGAAGGCCGCCGATTTCATGGCCGGTTCGACTATCCGCTCCGCTTTGGTATCTACCAACTCTGTGACGCAGGGCGAAGCTGTTGCGAACTTGTGGAAGCCTCTATTTGAAGCAGGGGTACATATTGACTTTGCCCATCGAACCTTTCGCTGGGACAGCGAAGCGAAGATAAAAGCCCATGTACATTGTGTCATTGTGGGGTTCAGCGTTGCGCCCAATAACAGACCGAAAGTGATTTACAACGATGACCGTCCAGCAGTGGCAGAGAATATCAACGGGTATCTGCTGGACGCTGAGAATGTATTTGTGGAGAGCCGTTCAAAGCCCATTTGTGAGGTGCCGGAAATCGGCATTGGCAACAAGCCCATCGACGGAGGCTTTTATCTGTTTGAAAAGGAAGAAATGGAGGAATTTCTGAAACAGGAGCCTGCCGCCGCTCCTTACTTTCACCCCTGGTATGGTTCTTATGAGTTTATCAATCGTTGTCCTCGGTATTGTTTATACTTAGCAAATTGTCCACCCAACGAATTACGCAAAATGCCAGAGTGCATGAAGCGTGTAGAAGCAGTTAAGGAATATCGCTTAAAAAGCCCCAGTGCTGGTACACGGAAAATTGCGGAAACACCAACTAGGTTTCATGTAACTAATTTACCACAAGGCACCTACATTGTTATCCCGCAGGTTTCCTCTGAACGACGGCGGTATATTCCCATTGGTTATATGGATAATGGTGTTTTGTGTAGTGATAAGGTTCGGATTATGCCTGACGGTAGTCTGTATCATTTTGGAGTATTGACTTCTAATGTTCACATGGCGTGGATGCGAACAATATGCTGCCGTTTGAAAAGTGATTATAGTTATACAGTTAATGATGTCTACAACAACTTTCCCTGGCCCACACCCACGGACGAGCAAAAGGCAAAGATAGAGGAAACGGCGCAGGCTATTTTAGACGCCCGCGCCCTCTATCCCGATTCCAGCCTTGCTGATCTCTATGACGAAACCACCATGCCGCCGGAGCTTCGCAAGGCCCACCAAAACAATGATAAAGCCGTTATGCAGGCTTATGACTTTGATGTCAAGACCATGACGGAAAGCTCTTGTGTGGCAGAGCTGATGAGGCTGTATCAGAAGCTGACGAAGTGACAAAGTTCCATCCCTTCCCCTTCTGGAAACAAAGGAAGCTTTTCTAGAACACGCCCTCTCAGTCAGCTTCGCTGCCAGCTCTCCCAGAGGGAGAGCCAAGTCTTGGCTCCCCCTTTGGGGCGCTGGTCGCCAGTGGCGACCGCTTAGCGCCGCCCGAACCGGCAGGCGAGACGCTGGCACGGCAGAAGCCGTGACTGAGAGGGAAAAGGACAGACGGCAAATCCGCCTAGAGAAGGAAAACATGACGATACCAAAAGACAACAGCCA
>CAZMFF010000093.1:0-2538 GCA_964565505.1 uncultured Acutalibacter sp.
CGCTGGAGCTGAAAAACAAAGGGAAGATCAAAGCGCTGGGAATGAGCTCCCACAATCCGGCCACCGCGTTAAAGGCAGTGGAAACCGGGCTTTTGGATCTCCTGATGTTCAGCGTCAACCCCGCCTATGACCTTTTGCCCGATACGGTGGATATTGACGGGCTGTTCGCGGGAGATACCTATCAAAACGACGCCCTGTCCGGCACCGATCCTGTCAGAGCCAGGCTCTATCAGAGGTGTGAGGCAGAGGGAGTGGGGATCACTGTTATGAAAGGTCTGGCGGGGGGAGCTCTTCTGGATGAGAAGCAGTCTCCCTTTGGCCTGGCGCTGTCCGGAATTCAGTGCATACACTATGCCCTGACCCGTCCGGGAGCGGCAAGTGTCCTGGTGGGATGCCGCACGCCGGAGGAGGTAGAGGCCGCCGTGGCCTACGAAACGGCTTCGCCGGAGCAAAGAGATTACTCCGCCGTGCTGGCCTCCACTCCGAAATATTCCCTGAAAGGCAAGTGTATGTATTGTAATCATTGCCTGCCCTGCCCGGCCCATATCGATGTGGCGGCGGTGAATAAATACCTGGATCTGGCTCTTTCTCAGGGAGAGCCTTCTCCCACTGTTTCAGAGCATTACATGGCGCTTTCCGCCCACGGCGGGGACTGTGTCGGATGCCGGTCGTGTGAAGAGCGCTGCCCCTTCTCAGTAGAAGTGACAAAGCGCATGGAAGAGGCAGTAAAGGTGTTCGGAAGATAGGCCTTATCCCGATCGTCCTAAAAAAAGAAGCCCCGAAGGCATTGCTTTTTCATGCCTTCGGGGCTTTTCAGACCGTTATTTTTTCTCCGGCTCAAAGGGCTCTTTTGTATCGGGCTCCTTGATGATCAAGAGGCGGGCAAGGCGCTGATCCTCGATCTTCAGCACCGTGATGGAAAGCCCGGAGACTTCTACAGTAGGCTGTTCGCCCTCCTTGGGGATCCTTCCCAAAAGGTCCGTTACCAGTCCCGCGATGGTATCGTAATCCCCTTCGGGAAGCTCTGTTCCGGTAAGGTCGGAGATCTCATCGATGGAGGCCGTCCCGTCCACCGTGAATTCCGTGTCGCTCACCTTGCGGATCTCCTCCTCCTCGTGATCGTATTCATCCTGAATATTCCCCACAATGGATTCCACCAGATCCTCCAGCGTGATCAGCCCCGCCGTGCCTCCGTACTCGTCAACCACAATGGCGATCTGGACCTTGCGCTCCGTCATCTCTGTGAAAAGCTGGCTGCATTTTTTGGATTCCGGGATAAAATAGGCAGGGCGCATCAGGTCCGTAAGCTGTATAAAGTCCGGAACCTCTTTGCCCACATAGGGGAGAAGGTCCTTGACATAACAGATGCCCACCACGGTGTCGATATCCTCATGAAACACCGGCACCCGGGAGCAGCCGTTTTCCACGGTGGCCTCAATCACCTCCGGAATGGCGGCGGTATCCGGCACGGCAATTATGTCGGTGCGGTGAGTCATGGTTTCTCCGGCGGTGGTATCGTTAAAGTCCAGAATATTCTGGATCATATCTTTTTCCGTCTCTTCAATGACGCCTTTTTCCTCGCCCTCGTCCACCATTTGCAGGATCTCTTCCTCTGTCACCGCGTCGTCCAGGGAGTGAGGGTCGATCCGCACCAGCCTCAGAAAGCCGTTGGCGATCAGGGTGCACAGCGCGAGAAACGGCTTTGAAAGGGCGCAAAGAGTGCAGATCAAACTGCAAAACCGCCGGGAAAAGCGCTTGGCGTTATGCCGGGCCGTCTTTTTGGGAAGCAGGTCACAGAAGATGAAAAAAATCAGGGAGTAAACAAGAGAAATGATGAGAAAAGCCAAGAGGCCCCGGCACCCTGCCGGCAGAAGGGAAAGGCTTTCGTACAGGGGGATAAAGAAAGTGGAGAGGGAAAAGCCCAGACCCAGAATGGCCCAGAGCAGAAGCCCTGTCTGCATGGGCGACACCGGTTCCGTCTGATTGGGCAGGACCGCTAAAAGCCTTTTTGCTTTTTTCTCGGTTTCCGCTTCCTTTTTCAGCTGGGCCTGACTTAAATTTTGAAGAGCAGATTCTCCGGCAGCGTAGAAGGCGCCGAGAAAAAGAGCGAGAGCCGTCAAACAAAGAGACGCGATAAAGGCGCCTTCAGGTTCTGGAGGCATGAGAAAATGAAACCCCTTTCAAGAAACGATAGTAAAGGCCGGCAAAAGCCTGCCGCTTTTGGTTTTCTATTGTACTAGAAAGAAGTGGGATTGTCAAATAAGCGGGGGGAAAAGGCGGGCGGAAAAAAACCGAATTTCTTCGAGATTTGCCTTTACACCATAAAGATTTAATGATAAAATAAAACAGAACGGGCGCATGTCATGTTCAGAAAGGCAGCGAGCCTGTTAAACCGGTATGGATTATCCTAAAAGGAGGAAATAGTTGAAATGGCAAGAAAAATGAAAACCATGGATGGCAATAACGCCGCTGCGCATGTTTCTTATGCGTTTACCGACGTTGCCGCCATCTACCCCATCACGCCTTCTTCCGTGATGG